>JBCCYI010000059.1:0-21956 GCA_039189975.1 Pseudomonadota bacterium | reverse complement strand
CATCGTGGCGGCTGTGTAGAGGTGGATGTCTGGCTTTGCCATGCGAGCACTCCCTGAAAAGACCGCGCAGAGGCGGGTTCTGGACGACATGCAAATGGTGGTATAAAAACGCAACCAGTATTCTTTTGGTAACCTTTCCAGCCCTTGCGTGACTTTGGCGCGCATGGGCTAGAAAGGTTACCAAAAGAATACTGGTTGCGTCTTTATACCACCATTTGCATGTCGTCCAGAACCAGCCTCTGCGCGGTCTTTTCAGGGAGTGCTCGCATGGCAAAGCCAGACATCCACCTCTACACAGCCGCCACGATGAACGGCTACAAGCCTGTCCTGTTCCTGGAGGAAGCGGGCGTGCCCTACGACCTTACGTTCATTGATTTCTCCAAACGTGAGCAAAAGGCGCCGGAGTACCTCAAGCTTAACCCCAATGGGCGTATCCCCACCATCGTGGACCGGTCCAACGGCGACTTTGCCGTGTTCGAAAGCGGAGCGATCCTGTGGTATCTTGCCGAGAAATACGGGCTGTTTCTGCCTGACGATCCGAAGGCGCGGTCCGAGACGTTGCAATGGCTCATGTTCCAGATGGGCGGCGTTGGCCCGATGATGGGGCAGGCGATGTACTTCCAGCGGATCGCGGTGCCCAACGGGCGAGAGGAACCTTTCTCGATCAAACGCTATGTCGAGGAGTCGCGCCGCCTCCTTGAGGTGCTAAACACACGCCTGGAGGGCAGAGACTGGCTGGCCGGCGAGGACAGCTACTCGGTCGCGGATATGGCGACGTATCCGTGGGCACGTGCCTACGTTTGGGCCAAAGTGCCCGTCGACGGGCTCGACCATCTGCAAGCCTGGTTTGACAGGATTGATGCCCGCCCCGCTGTCCAGAAGGCTCTTACGATTCCCAATGCGCAGCCGGCGTTTTGGGGTCAGGCGGACGAGGCAGCGTTCCTCAGAGAAAACGCAGCGCGCTTTTCGTCCGACGTGACGCGGTAGCCAACGGCGCTTCCCGATCTCTGCGCCAGGCGCTGGGAGCACGCGTGTGACGGGGGGTTTTATCCCTGTCCCGCACGTGGTTCTCTGCTGCTCCAAAGGGAGGACCGGATGACCTACATTCTCGCTATCGACCAGGGCACCACCTCGACGCGCGCGATCCTGTTCGACAAGGATATGAAGATCGCGGCGACCGCGCAGGAGGAGTTTGCCCAGCATTTCCCGCGGTCCGGCTGGGTGGAGCATGACCCCGCGGATCTCTGGGGGACGACCGCCGGCACCTGTCGCGAAGCGATGGAGCGCCTTGGCGTGACAGCGTCCGACATCGCCGCCATCGGTATCACCAACCAGCGGGAAACGGTGGTGGTGTGGGACAAGGCCACTGGCAAGCCCATCCACAACGCGATCGTCTGGCAGGATCGCCGCACGGCCTCGATCTGTGATGACCTGCGCGCCGCTGGGCACGAACCCATGGTGACGGATCGGACGGGCCTGCTGCTCGACCCGTATTTTTCCGGCACCAAGGTCAAATGGATCCTCGATCACGTCGACGGCGCGCGGGAGCGTGCCAAAGCGGGGGAGCTCATCTTTGGCACGGTCGACACCTGGCTGATCTGGAAGCTCACGGGCGGCGCGTCGCACGTGACGGATGCTACGAACGCGGCGCGGACACTGCTGTATGACATCCGTAAGGGACGGTGGTCATCGACCATTTGCGGCCTGCTCGACATCCCCTTGGAGATGCTGCCGGATGTCAAAGACACCGCGAGCGAATTCGGCCAAGCGCGGGCGGATCTCTTTGGAGCACCGATCCCCATTCTGGGTGTCGCGGGAGATCAACAAGCGGCCACCATAGGTCAGGCCTGTTTTGAGCCCGGCATGCTCAAAAGCACATACGGCACCGGCTGCTTTGCGCTCCTCAACACAGGTGAAACGCCGGTCGCCTCGCAAAACCGGCTTCTGACCACGATCGCGTACCAGTTCGATGGCACGCCGACCTACGCCCTCGAAGGGTCGATCTTTATCGCAGGGGCCGTTGTGCAGTGGCTGCGGGACGGGCTTCAGGTCATCCGGTCGGCCCCCGAAACCCAGCCTCTCGCGGAGAAGGCAGATCCGGGGCAGGATGTGGTGCTGGTGCCGGCCTTCGTCGGGCTCGGTGCGCCCTACTGGCAGCCGGAATGCCGGGGCGCTGCTTTTGGGCTGACGCGCAACTCAGGTCCGGCCGAGTTCGCCCGCGCGGCGCTCGAAAGTGTCGGTTACCAGACGCGGGACCTGCTGGACGCAATGCATGCCGACTGGCCCGGGGCGGGTGGCGGCGCCACGCTGCGCGTCGACGGCGGCATGAGCGCATCGGACTGGACGATGCAGTTCCTGTCGGACATCCTCGGTGCGCCGGTCGACAGACCCGAGGTGCTCGAAACGACGGCGCTGGGGGCGGCCTGGTTGGCCGGACAGCGCGCCGGGATCTACCCGGATCGCGCAGCCTTCGCGCAGACCTGGGCGCTGGAGCACCAGTTTACGCCCTCGATGTCTGCGCAGACGCGCGACGCCAAGTACGCGCGGTGGCAATCCGCGGTTCAAGCGACGATGGCGTTTTGACCACGGCGGGTTTGGTCTCGGCAGGTGGCGCAAGGCGTGCCCGGCGCGTTCGCGGAAGCATCGCTGTCCGCCAAACGCATTGGCGCAGGGTGACGCCGTGGTGTTGAGTTGATATGGGGCCGCGAGGCAATCTGAGCAGACCAAATCCATGGACATTATCGCAACCGGTCTTCCCGAGGTCTTGGTTCTCATCCCCAAACGCTTCGGGGATGCGCGTGGCTGGTTTTCCGAGACGTGGAACGCGCACACAATGGCCGAAGCGGGCCTCGACTATGCATTCGTTCAAGATAACACGTCGGCCACGGCGCAGGCCGGGACGCTCCGGGGCCTGCACTACCAGGCTCCGCCCCATGCGCAGGCAAAGCTGGTTCGCTGCGTGGCGGGTCGTATCCTCGATGTGGCGGTGGACGTCCGCGTCGGGTCTCCGCGGTTCGGCCGGTGGACTGCACAGGAACTGACAGCGGAGCGCGGCGAGCAAATGCTGGTGCCGGAGGGTTTCCTCCACGGGTTTCTCACCCTCACACCGGAGTGTCTGGTGTCCTACAAATGCTCGGATTTCTATGCCCCGGCCGCGGATGGCGCCGTGCGCTGGGACAGTTTCGGCATTGACTGGGGTACCGACAAGGCGCCCCTCTTGTCTGACAAGGACGCGGCCGCACCGGCCTTTGGCGCCTGGGATAGCCCCTTCGTGCTGACGGGAGATGAGGCGTGACCCTTCTCGTCACCGGCGGTGCGGGGTTCATCGGCTCTGCCGTTGTTCGGCGCGCGGTGGCCGACGGACGTCGCGTCCTGAACGTCGACGCGCTGACTTACGCGGCGGATCTGCGCAACGTGGCCACAGTCTCCGACGCTCCGGGCTACGCGTTCGAGCGGGCCGATATTCGGGATCGCGCGGCGATGGCCCGGATTTTCGAGCGCTACAAGCCCTCCGCCGTTCTGCATCTGGCTGCCGAAAGCCATGTCGATCGGTCGATCGACGGCCCCGCCGCGTTTATCGACACCAACATCACCGGCACCTACACGCTGCTCGAGGCGGCGCGGGCCTATTGGGACGCCGCCGGTCGTCCCTCCGGCTTTCGGTTTCACCTTGTGTCAACCGACGAGGTCTACGGCTCGCTCGGCGAGGACGGGCAGTTCACCGAAGAAACGGCCTATGCGCCGCGCTCGCCGTACTCCGCCTCCAAAGCAGCGTCCGATCACTTGGTCATGGCCTGGCACGAGACCTATGGGCTGCCTGTTCTGCTGACCAATTGTTCCAACAATTACGGGCCCTATCACTTCCCGGAGAAGCTGATCCCCGTGGTGATCCTGAACGCACTGCATGGGCGGCCCATTCCCGTCTATGGCGCGGGAGAGAACGTTCGGGACTGGCTCTATGTTGAAGATCACGCCGAAGCGCTTCTCACCGTGCTGGAAAGGGGCATGCCGGGGCGCTGTTACAACATCGGCGGCGAGAACGAAGCGCGCAACATCGACCTTGTCCGCATGATCTGCGCTCTTCTCGATGCGCGCCGCCCCGAGGCGCGGCCGCATGCCGACCTGATCACCTTCGTGACCGACCGTCCCGGCCACGACCTGCGCTACGCGATCGACCCTGCGCGCCTGCGACAGGAGCTGGGCTGGCGCCCGAGCGTGACGCTGGAGGAGGGGCTGTTGCGCACGGTGGACTGGTTCCTCGAGAATGCGGATTGGTGGGAGCCTTTGCTCGGCCGAGATGGCGTCGGCGAACGTCTCGGCACCCACGGAACTCCAGCTCTGGCACCAGGCGAGGATCCTCCGGCGTGATCGTCGTCGTTGGGCAAACGGGCCAGGTCGCGCAGGAGATTGCGCGGATTTGTCCTGAGGCGCGATTTCTGTCGCGCGCAGACGCGGATCTGAGCACGCCCGAGGCCGCCGCCAATGTCCTCAAGACCACCATCACGGAGGTGAACGCCACCGCCGTGATCAATGCCGCCGCCTACACAGCGGTCGATCGGGCCGAGACCGAGCAGGGCCTCGCCCATCGCATCAACGCAGAGGCGCCAGGACGATGTGCCGAAGTCTGCGCCGCGCATCGCATCCCCTTCGTCCATATATCGACGGACTACGTTTTCGATGGAAGCGGCGCCGCGCCGCGTGCGCCCGATGCGCCTGTGGCACCACTCGGCGCCTATGGCGCGAGCAAGCGAGACGGCGAGCGTGCGGTCGCAGCAGCGGGGGCTGTGCACGCTGTCCTGCGGACGTCGTGGGTCTTCTCGGCTCACGGCAGCAACTTCGTCAAGACGATGCTGCGGCTGTCGGAAACCCGGGACGCTCTCAGCATCGTCTCCGATCAGATCGGGGGGCCGACACCGGCGTCCGCCATCGCGCGGGCCTGTGTGACCATCGCCACCCATTTGGCGGACGCACCCGCACTCTCGGGCACCTATCACTTTGCTGGCGAGCCCGATGTCAGCTGGGCCGGGTTCGCCCGTGCGATCTTCGACTTAGCCGGGCGCGACGTGGGTGTCACAGAGATCCCAACCTCTGCATACCCCACCCCCGCCGCACGACCGTTGAACTCTCGCCTCGATTGTTCGGCAACCGAAGCGGCGTTCGGCTTGCTGCGGCCTGACTGGCGCGCAGGGCTGGCCGATGTGGTGGCGGAGCTGTCGAGGGGCGACACATGACACGCAAAGGGATCATCCTTGCCGGCGGGAGCGGCACGCGGCTCTATCCGATCACGATGGCGGTCTCAAAGCAGCTCCTGCCGCTCTACGACAAGCCGATGATCTATTATCCGCTGTCGGTGCTGATGCTGTCGGGCATCCGCGAGATCGCGATCATCACCACGCCGCGCGACCAGGCGCAGTTTCGCAACCTGCTCGGGGACGGCGCCCAATGGGGCCTGTCGCTGACCTACATCGCGCAAGCCTCGCCCGACGGTCTCGCGCAGGCGTACCTTTTGGCGGAGGACTTTCTGGCCGGTGCGCCCTCGGCGATGGTGCTGGGGGACAACATCTTCTTCGGTCACGCCCTGCCGGATCTGATGGCGCGGGCCGATGCGCGCCCCTCGGGAGGGACCGTTTTCGGCTACCGCGTGGTCGACCCCGAGCGCTACGGCGTCGTCGCCTTCGACGGCGACCGGGTCCGCCAGATCATCGAAAAGCCCGAGGTGCCGCCTTCGAACTACGCCGTCACGGGGCTCTACTTTCTCGACGGGTCGGCGCCGGAGCGCGCGCGGGGCGTGGTGCCGTCGGCGCGCGGCGAGCTCGAAATCACGAGCCTCTTGCAGATGTATCTCGACGAGGGGCTCCTGACCGTCGAGCGGATGGGCCGCGGTTATGCCTGGCTCGACACCGGGACGCATGCGTCCCTCCTCGACGCGGGCAATTTCGTGCGCACGCTCACCGAACGGCAGGGCCTGCAGACCGGCTGCCCCGAAGAGATCGCCTTTGCCAACGGTTGGATCGACGCCGACGCGCTGCGCGCGGCCGCCGAGCGTTTCCAGAAGACCGCCTATGGCGCCTACCTGATGGCGCTGCTCAAGGGGTGAGTCCCGGAGTGGCGGTCGGAGGCGGCGATCAGAAGACGCGCCCAGCGTCCGGACCCGTCATGTGGCGACCCGCAGTGTGAGATTCAGCCGACCGCCGTCCCTCAGGAGCGTCGAGCTGCCCGGTTTTACACGATCCACCCCGTGGTAGAGGAGACGCGCCGCGCCGCCCATCACCAGCACATCGCCAGACCTGAGCCAAAGGCTCTCCGTGCGCCCGCCGCGCGTCGTGTTGCCGATGCGAAAGAGCGCTTCATCCCCTAAGGAGATCGAGACGACGGGGTGGGCGAAGTCCGCCTCGTCCCGGTCCTGATGCATCCCCATCCGCGCGCCGTCGCCGTAGAAGTTGATCAGGCAGCACTCCGGCGGGACGGAGGCGTCGGAGACGGCGTGCCAGATGTCGAGCACCGCGGGCGGGATCGCGGGCCAGGGCACGCCGGAGGGATGGCGCGGCTCGTAGCGGTACCCCTTGCGGTCGGACACCCAGCCGACCCGCCCGGCCGAGGTCATCCGCACCGACATCTGCTGCCCGCGCGCCGTCACCGGGTGAAAGAGTGGGGCCGCGCGCACCACATCACGCACCGCGTCGACAAGGGTGCGCTGGGCTTCCAGATCGAGGAACCCGGGAAAGATCCGCACCCCGCGCACCGTTAACGTTTCAACCATGACCCATCTTCCTCTACGCGTTCGCTTGCAGCCCCAAAACGTGGCTCCTATATACGCCGGGATGCACGCGGCGGGCCGCCACCTGGACGCGTGCGAAACCCTGGGATTGGGGGGCGGGAGCCTGATGGGCCCGCACTCCACAACATCGCCGAACAAGAGGTATAGCATATGGCTAAAGTCATCGGGATCGACCTCGGCACAACGAACAGCTGCGTCGCCATCATGGACGGGTCGCAGCCGCGTGTGATCGAGAATGCCGAAGGGGCACGCACGACCCCCTCCATAGTTGCGTTTACGGACAATGAGCGTCTGGCCGGACAGGCCGCCAAGCGGCAGGCCGTCACCAACGCCGAAAACACCATCTTCGCCGTGAAGCGTTTGATCGGCCGCCGTGTGGGCGACGCCGAAGTCGAGAAGGACAAGGGCCTGGTGCCCTATTCCATCGTCGACGGCGGCAATGGCGACGCGTGGGTCGAGGTGCGCGGTGAGAAATACTCCCCGAGCCAGATCTCCGCGTTCATCCTGCAGAAGATGAAGGAAACCGCCGAGAGCTATCTGGGCGAAGACGTCACGCAGGCCGTCATCACGGTCCCGGCGTATTTCAACGACGCCCAGCGTCAGGCCACGAAGGATGCCGGCAAGATCGCAGGCCTTGAGGTGCTTCGCATCATCAACGAGCCCACGGCTGCCGCCCTCGCCTATGGTCTCGACAAGAAAGAGAGCCGCACGATCGCCGTCTATGACCTTGGCGGCGGCACGTTCGACATCACGATCCTCGAGATCGACGACGGCCTCTTCGAGGTGAAGTCCACCAACGGGGACACGTTCCTCGGGGGGGAAGACTTCGACATGCGCATCGTCAACTACCTCGCCGAGGAGTTCAAAAAAGAATTCGGCGTCGACCTGACGAAGGACAAGATGGCCCTGCAGCGCCTGAAAGAGGCGGCAGAGAAGGCAAAGATTGAGCTTTCGAGCTCCAGTCAGACGGAGATCAACCAGCCGTTCATCTCGATGGACCCCAATGGCGGTCAGCCGCTCCACATGGTGATGAAGCTGACGCGTGCGAAGCTGGAGAGCTTGGTGGGCGATCTCATCAAGAAGTCGATCGACCCCTGTAAGGCCGCTCTGAAGGACGCCGGCGTCTCCGCCTCCGAGATCGACGAAGTTGTGCTCGTCGGCGGTATGACGCGGATGCCCAAGGTCGTCGACGAAGTAACGAAGTTCTTCGGCAAGGAGCCGCACAAGGGCGTGAACCCCGATGAGGTTGTCGCCGCCGGTGCCGCCATTCAGGCCGGTGTTCTACAGGGTGACGTGAAAGACGTCGTTCTCCTGGACGTCACGCCGCTGTCGCTCGGTATCGAGACGCTGGGTGGCGTGTTCACCCGCCTGATCGACCGCAACACGACGATCCCGACGAAGAAGAGCCAGATCTTCTCCACCGCCGAGGACAACCAGAACGCCGTGACGATCCGGGTCTTCCAGGGCGAGCGCGAGATGGCCGCGGACAATAAGATCCTCGGTCAGTTCAACCTCGAAGAGATCCCGCCTGCGCCGCGTGGCATGCCCCAGATCGAGGTGACCTTTGACATCGACGCCAACGGCATCGTGTCCGTTTCGGCGAAGGACAAAGGCACCAACAAGGAGCAGAAGATCACCATCCAGGCCTCCGGCGGGCTCGAGGATGACGAGATCGAACGCATGGTGAAGGAAGCCGAGGCCAACGCCGAGGCGGACAAGGAAAAGCGCGAACTGGTCGAGACGAAGAACCAGGGCGAGAGCCTCCTGCACTCCACCAAGAAGTCGCTCGACGAACATGGCGACAAGGTCGACCAGTCGACGGTCGAGGCCATCGAGCTGGCCATGGGGCCGCTCGAAGAGGCGCTGCAGACCGAGGACGCGGGCAAGATCAAGTCCGGCATCCAGAACCTGACGGAAGCCGCCATGAAGCTCGGTGAGGCCATTTACAAGGCCGAGCAGGAGAAAGCTGGCGAAGCCGCGCCCGATGACGAGGGTGAGCCCAAGGGTGTCGATGACGACATCGTGGACGCTGACTTCGAGGATCTTGGCGACGACAAGCGGGCCGGCTAAGGCGCGCACGTTCCCCATCGCGCGACCGGTCCGGGCAACCGGGCCGGTCGACGCGTTTCTGGGAAAGGATATAACCCTATGGCGAAACGCGATTTTTACGAGGTGCTGGGCGTCACCAAAGGGGCGTCTGACGACGAGATCAAGAAGGCCTACCGCAAGAAGGCCAAAGAGCTGCACCCCGACCGCAACGCTGACAATCCCGATGCCGAGAATCAATTCAAAGAGGTGAACGCGGCCTACGAGGCGCTGAAGGACCCCGAGAAGAAGGCGGCCTACGACCGCTTCGGCCACGCGGCCTTTGAGGGCGGCATGGGCGGCGGCGGTCGCCAGGGTGGGTTCAACCAGCAGGGCGACTTTGCCTCGGCGTTCTCGGACGTGTTCGACGATCTCTTCGGCGATTTCATGGGCGGCCAACGGGGCGGCGGCGGCAACCGCCAGCGCGCCTCCCGCGGCTCGGACCTGCGCTATAACCTACGGATTTCGTTGGAAGACGCCTATGCAGGCATGCAGAAGACGATCAACATCCCCGCCTCCGTGGCGTGCGGCGCCTGCTCCGGCACCGGCGCCGAGGGCGGCGCCGAACCCGTCACCTGTCCGACCTGTTCGGGCATGGGCAAGGTGCGCGCGCAGCAGGGCTTTTTCACCGTTGAGCGCACATGTCCCACCTGCAACGGCCTCGGCCAGATTATCAAGAACCCCTGTCAGGTCTGCGCGGGCAGCGGTCGGGTCGAGAAGGACAGGTCGCTTTCCGTCAACATCCCTGCCGGAGTCGAAACCGGCACGCGGATCCGGCTGGCCGGGGAGGGCGATGCGGGGCTGCGGGGTGGTCCTCCGGGCGATCTCTACATCTTCCTCGAAGTCAGCGACCACGAGCTCTTTCAACGCGACGGGACCAATCTGTTCTGCCGTGTACCGGTGACGATCACGACGGCGGCCCTCGGCGGAGACATCGAGGTCCCGACGATCGACGGGGGCCGCGCGCGGGTGAAGGTCCCGGCAGGCAGCCAGACGGGCAAGCAATTGCGCTTGCGGGGGAAAGGCATGCCGGCCTTGCGCGGGGCCAACTCCGGAGACATGTTCATCGAGCTCATGACGGAAACGCCTGTCAATCTAACGGCGCGCCAGAAAGAGCTTTTGCGCGAGTTCGAGAAGATCGGCGAGGATAACAATCCCCAGGGGTCGACTTTCTTCAAATCCGTCAAGGGTTTCTGGGATAGCATGAAGGGCTGAACGCCCGTCCGGACAGGGTTCGGCGCGGCGCCCGGTGGAGTGCTGACGCGCGAGCGCATAAAACGCGTCGGTGGTGGTCCTGATGCAACTCAATGCCGGGAACAGGGCGCGCGCCTTGTGGTGATACCGGCGGATCGTGTGCAGGATCCATTTGGTCGAGGTGCACGGCGACGGGCAACAGGGCCCGTCGGGCCAGACCCAGCCTCCATGCTTCAGGGTGCGTTAACGCCGCCTTAAGTAGAATCGCGCCAGCTTCGGCGCATGCGGACCACCCCTTCTTCCTCCTTCGCGGAAGCGCCCTTGCCGCTTTTTGGCGATGACGAGGTACAGCTCGTGCCCAGACGACCTGCGCCAAAGAGCCCGCGCCCTTCGGCGGACGTTCCATCCTACCTGCGGGATCATCGCAAGAGGTTACGCAGCCGTTTCCTGAACGGTGGCGCGGACGCTCTGCCAGACTACGAGATGCTGGAGCTCGTGCTCTTTCGGGCAATCCCGCGGCAGGACGTTAAGCCATTGGCCCGGCGGCTCTTGGACCTTTTCGGGGACTTTAATCGCGTCGTCTCCGCCCCTGCCGCGCGACTCACCGAGGTGGAGGGCGTTGGCGCGGCTGTCCTGTGCGAGCTCAAGATTGTCGAGGCCGCGGCGCATCGGCTGGCGCGGGCGCGCGTGATCGAGCGCCACGTCATCTCGAGTTGGGACGCGGTACTGGACTATTGCCACACCACGATGGCGCATCGCGACACCGAACAGGTGCGCGTGCTCTATCTCGACCGAAAGAACGTGTTGATCGCAGATGAAGCGCAGGGTGTGGGCACGGTCGACCACGTGCCTGTCTACCCGCGAGAGGTCGTCAAGCGTGCGCTTGAGCTCAACGCCTCCGCGCTCCTCCTTGTGCACAACCACCCCTCCGGGGACCCGACGCCAAGCAAGGCTGACATCGACATGACACTCCAGATCGAAGCGGCGGCAGAAGCGCTTGGCATCACGCTCCATGATCACATCATCATCGGCAAGAGCCAGGAGATCAGTTTGCGCGGTTCTGGCTTCATCTAGAGCGCGTCGCGTTTAATCGGATCAACCTCGTTTCAATTATTGCGTTGAAGGCGAAGCCGACAGGCAGCGAAAACAAATCCCGCTTCAAAGCGACGTGCTCCCGCTCGAAGACACTGCGGCGTGCGCTCGGGCGGCGCCCGGCATACGCTCCGAAGCGCCGGTCGGAGCATAAGGGTAGGCATAGACTGCCTGTGCGGTGGGCCCCCTAAGAGCGCGATTTGCGCTGTTCGGACTGAGCGACGGGCGTGCATTGCCCTCCATCATCGCGCGTCAGGCAAGGTTGGGGCGTGTGCCAAAGGTGCTTTGGGTCAGCGCGCCGGTGTGTCAGCGACATGCTCAAGCGCCGCGCGGGGTTTTGAACGTCGGTCCGAAACCGACGGCGCTACGCGACGTTGAACGGATCGTCGATCACCCCGGCCAACGTCATGGTGAAACCAGCTGAGTCGGCGGCGTCTTCGATGAGATCTTGCGCCCGGGCCAGGCTGCGGGCCGCGTCCTCGCGGTCATAGGCCTCCATCACGGCGCGGGCCTCTTCGAGGTCGTTGAGCCCGCTGATCACCGCAAAGGACAGCCCTATGTCTGCTTTGTCGGTCACGGTTCGGACGTCCTCTGTCGCGTCCGGGTTGGCCTTGGCGCCATTGATGAGGTCCAGCATGAAGCCTTCGCGGCTCACCGCGCCAGTCTCCAGCTGGTTGATCCAATAGGCGCGGCCCGCCGCGTCGGGCGCGCGCTCCAGCAGGTTCTCGTAAGCCGAATCAACGAGGGACGCCGCGTCGTTCGCGCTGGGAAAGGCAGACTGGCTTTCAGGCTGTACAAAGAACGACGCCGCGATTTCGGGCAAACTCATGCCCTCGGCCAGACGCGTGCCCCAATAGAACAGGCCCGCCGCATCCGGCGCCCGGTTGAAATACGCGATGTACATCTCTGCAAATGTGGTGAGCTCCGACGCGCTGAGACTGGCGACGCCGCCGAACGCCTGAACGTCGAGCGTGCCGCCCGGCGCAAACCACGCGCCGCTGCCGAATTGGACGGTCTCGACCGAAACCAGCGTGTCCGCGCCGGAGCTGCTGAAAATCTGTGTCTCGGACGGATTGAAGACGATGTCGTAGTCGTTGATCTTGCGTTTGAGAAAGGCGGTGTCCGTCCCGGCGCCCCCGTCGAGCCAGTCGCTGCCAGCTCCACCTTCGAGCGTGTCGTCGCCGGCGTCTCCGTGCAGGATGTCGTCGCCGTCGCCGCCGTGAATGCTGTCGTCGCCCGCACCGGTGGAGATTTCATTGAAGGCGTTGTTGCCTCTGACTTCGTCATCGCCCGCACCCGTCTGCGCGTGCTCGATGGTGGAGCCTGGCGCGATCGCGAGGTTGCCGACCAGGCCAAGAACATCGGAAAAGGACCCTGGTCGCAGGTCGAGCCACACGCCGCTGTCATCGGCGCTGAGGTCGATCCGGTCGATGCCGCCGGTGTCTACGATCGTCTTGGTGACTGGGTCTGCACTCGCACTGAACATGTTCACTCCCCCACCGGAGTTGCTGCCGCCATAGAACGTGTCGCCGGTGCGGATGCCGCTGCCGGTGCCGTAAAGGCTGTGAATGGCGACGACGTCCGCCATCATCGGCGTGATGGGAACGGCATAGCTGGCGTCGATGTTTGGATTGGTGTCCTGTCCGAAGTAGGACATCACCGTCATTTGCCAGCTGTCGTTGGCAAAGGTGGCGTCCGAGCCGAAGGTCGCTGAGGCGTTGTAGGGGCCGGGATGGCCCAGGCCGAGAGCGTGGCCGACTTCGTGCAGATAGTAGAAAAAGCTGACCGATCCGACCTCGGTGCCGAAGTCCGCGATGAGATCTTGGGAAATGTTCACAATCGAGGATTCGATGTAGTCTCCCCGGATGAGGTCGGGTCCACCGAAGCCACCGGCCTCGGTGTCCGTGAATTCGATCTCGGCCTCGGGATCGCTCGTCTCGATGAAGGAGATGCCGCTGACATCGGACCAGGCGTCCAATGCCGCGCGCGCGAGGAAGAGACCGTCGTCGCGCAGCGCCGTAAGGTTGACCGTCAGGTCCCGTTCCGGCCCGAGATCAAAAGCGAACGGGCCGGGCACGCCGATAAACCCCTCCCAGAAGTCGACCGTCAGACGCTCAGCGACGTCGACGGCGGCCAGGCGCGGGAGCGGCCCTGAGACGGATGTGCTTGGCGCCATACTGCCGCCATCCGGCGCGTTGGCAAAGCTGCAGGACGGGCCGGCCGGCAGGAAAGCGGTGCAAATTGTACACATGATCCAGACCCATGAGTGAGCCACGCAATGCGCAGCGACGGCAGAGAGCGGCACGACGCGATGCGCCGCGAGGCCGCCCGGTTCAGGTCAAGTCTCGTGCGCTGGGATGTCCGAAAAAGGGCTATGGAGCGGCGCTTCGGCGCAGGATTGGATCAATACGCTGGCAGTTTTCTGTGATTGGAAACGATTACGTTAACAGGGCCCAAACTGTTCTCGGGACGCAAAAGATCGCGCCGGACGTGACCGTGAGTGCTGCGCGTCGAGCGACACAGGACGTCGGAACGGCGAGAGGCGTCCCAAGCCGCGGGAGCGATGTGTCAGGAGGCGTCCTCGTCCTCAAAGAACGGCGTGACCTGGGCTACGACGACGGCATTTTCCTGTGCGGCGCGGGCCATCAGCGCCTCTTCGTCGCGGCCGATGTCGTGGCCCTCGGCGCGCCGCTCTTCAAGCGTGCCGTACCCCGTGACATCGAGTGGTGCCATGCCGGCCTGCTTGAGGAGCGCGACTGTCTCCCGCACGGCTTCGGCCTCGTCGACGCCGGCGGCAAAACACATCAGCCCCGCCCCATTTGAGCCCTCCGGCAGGCCATCGTCTGCCGCGCGGCCGACCTGAACGACCAACGTGTAGACGTGCTGCGGGCGTTTCTCTTTCCGGTCAGGAGGTGCCATGGGGCAGTGGTAGGGCGCTGGGGAAGGGGAGGGCAACCCCTTCTTCCGCGATCTGACGGTCCGTCCAGGCGCGGTAGGGGTCCCAGCCCGGGCGTGTCTGGAAGAGGTGGCGGACGGCGCCGGAGAGCACCGGTGACACCGTCAGACGCGTGGGGGTGCCGCGCCAGAGGGCCTCGCTTTCCTCAAACGGGGCACCGTCCAGAGCCTGGCGCAGGATCCGCGCCTCGGCCTCGGGGGCGGCCGTGAGGGCGGCGCGGACCAGACCGCCCGGGCGGGCTTCCAGCTCGGAGGGCTCCGGCGGCCGGTCGAGGGTCACACGGCCCAGCGCGTGCAAGGTGGAATACCCCATCAAGATGCACGCACGCAGGTCTGCGGGCAGGGACAGGTAGGTCTCCCGATGGGCATCATAATGCCAATAGAGATCGTCCTGGCCCATGCCGTCCTGGAGCCGATCCGCGATCAACAGCACGGTGGCGATCACAAAGCCGTCCAGGTCGTCGTCGGGCAAGGTGGCGGCGAGGCCGAGTACTGGCAGGAAGGGCTCGGCCGCCGTGTCGAGCACAGCCCCGGATTCTGCGGCGCGCAGCAGCGGCTCCTCAGAGGGCAATCCGGGAAGGCGCCGGAGCATTGCGGCGAAGATATCGGGGGGACTGGCGGCGGCGACGGCCTGTAAATCAGAGACCGTTTGAAACCGCGCGAAGCGGGACATTCGTGACACGTGTCAACACTATACAATAGTTACCATTCAAACTCGCTGCAAAGTAGAACATTTATCGCCAGGTTTCTCCGGTTTTTTTC
This sequence comes from Pseudomonadota bacterium, assembly GCA_039189975.1. Taxonomy (GTDB): domain Bacteria; phylum Pseudomonadota; class Alphaproteobacteria; order Rhodobacterales; family Rhodobacteraceae; genus HLUCCA09. The sequence continues at coordinate 7,090 of JBCCYI010000059.1, read as the reverse complement.
GCGCTGGGTTAATCTTCGTGAGAAGGGGTGTGGGAGTGTCAGTTAATCTGGACACTTTTGCCGCACGGGCCCGAATTTGCACTTGATTGGCGCCCTTGTGTGCTATTGTCTGTCGTTATGAGTGTAAGTCAAAGTTTACACCCCTCGAAGGTGAGCGTGCCGAAACGGCGCCCGGAGGCGCGGGCGGCGCTCACTTTGATCAAGCCCATCACGTGGTTTCCGCCCATGTGGGCGTATGTTTGCGGCGCGGTGTCTGCAGGCGGCTCCTTTGCGGCGTCCTGGTGGCTGGTGCTCCTGGGGGTGATTCTCGCAGGTCCGATCGTTTGTGGCATGAGCCAGGCCGCCAACGATTGGTGCGACCGGCATGTCGATGCCATCAACGAGCCGGAGCGGCCCATCCCGTCGGGGCGCATCCCGGGGCGATGGGGCCTTTGGATCGCATTGGCGATGTCCGTGCTTTCGCTGGCCGTGGGCGCGCTGTTGGGGCCTTGGGGCTTTGCGGCAACCGTGGCGGGCGTTGCATCGGCATGGGCCTATTCGGCAGAGCCGTTGCGGTTGAAACGGTCGGGCTGGTGGGGCCCGGGGCTCGTCGGGCTTTCCTATGAAACCCTCCCGTGGCTTACCGGGGCAGCTGTACTGTCGGCCGGGGCGCCACGCTGGGAGGTTGTCCTGGTCGCGCTGCTCTATGGCTTGGGCGCGCACGGCATCATGACGCTGAACGACTTCAAGGCGCTGGAGGGGGATCGCCAGATGGGCGTGAACTCCCTGCCGGTGACGCACGGCCCCGCCCGCGCGGCACGGCTCGCGTGCTGGATCATGGCGGTGCCCCAACTGGCGGTGATCGCCGCGCTCGTTGCGTGGGAGCGGGAGCTCTATGCGGGGGTGATCGCGCTTGCGCTCATCGGTCAGGTCTGGGCGATGCGGGTGCTGCTGCGCGATCCGAAGGGGCGTGCACCTTGGTACAATGGGCCGGGCGTCGGGCTTTACGTGACCGGCATGATGATCGCGGCATTTGCGCTTCGGGGGTTGGGATCATGACGTTGAGCTGGTGGCAGATTGTTCGTCTGGGGGCAGTGCAGATGGCGCTGGGCGCCGTTGTCGTCCTGATGACGTCGACGCTGAACCGTCTGATGGTTGTAGAGCTGGCGCTGCCCGCGGTGTTGCCGGGCGCGTTGGTGGCGCTGCATTACGGCATCCAGATCACGCGGCCCAACTGGGGATTCCTGTCGGATCAGTCGGGCCAGCGCACGTTCTGGATCATTGCTGGCATGGGGGTGCTGGCGTTGGGTGGCATGGCCGCGGCAGCCGGCGTGTGGCTGATGGAAAGCGCCTTTTGGCCCGGCCTTGGGCTCAGCATTTTTGCCTACATCCTGATCGGGATCGGCGTGGGCGCCTCCGGGACGTCGCTGCTGGCGCTGCTTGCAACGGCCACGGCGCCACGACGGCGCGCGGCGGCGGCAACGATCACCTGGCTGATGATGATCCTCGGGATCGCAGGCACCGCCGGAACGGTCGGTGCGGTGCTCGATCCATACTCGCCGGAGCGGATGCTCACGATCGTCGCGATTGTGGCCGGCGGCGCTGTACTGCTAACCTGCATCGCCGTATGGGGCATTGAGCGGAGCGTGGACGCGGGCCGGGCGCCTGAGGAGCAGCCCTTCCTGGAGGGTCTGCGCGAGGTGTGGGCGGAGCGGGATGCGCGCCGGTTCACCATCTTCGTCTTCCTTTCGATGACTGCGTACTTCATGCAGGAGCTCATTCTGGAGCCCTATGCCGGCCTTGTGTTCGCCTTTACACCGGGACAGTCGACCGCGCTTTCCGGCGCTCAGAATGGCGGCGTGTTCCTGGGCATGATCACCGTGGGGATCGCGTGTACGGCGATGCGGCTTGGGTCGCTGCGGGGCTGGGTTGTCGCGGGATGCATCGGCTCGGCGGCGTCGCAGGTCGCCATTGCCGGGCTCGGGCCGCTTGGCCCTGGAGCGCCGCTGGTGCCCGCAGTCGTCGCAATGGGCTTTTTCAACGGGATGTTCGCGGTCGCTGCCATCGGTTCGATGATGGCGCTGGCGGGAGAGGGCCGCAGCCACCGGGAGGGGACGCGCATGGGCCTGTGGGGCGCGGCGCAAGCGATCGCGGCGGGCTTTGGCGGGCTGACCGGCGCCGCCGCGGCGGACCTGTTGCGTACCTCGTTCAGTGACGCGCCGGCCTTCGGGGCGGTGTTCCTGGCGGAGGCAGCGCTCTTCGTCTTCGCGGCGGCGATGGCGTTTCGCATGATGAAGAAACCTGAGGCGCCGACAGCGGCGCTCGTGCCTGGGGAGTGACCGCAATGGAGTATGACGTCGTTGTCGTGGGCGGGGGGCCATCGGGCGCCACCGCCGCCGAGGATCTGGCGCGCGCCGGGCGCAAGGTGGCGCTGATCGACCGTGCGGGGCGGATCAAGCCCTGTGGCGGCGCGATCCCGCCCCGCCTGATCGCGGATTTTGATATCCCCGACCGGATGCTGGTGGCCAAGATCGACACCGCGCGCATGATTTCTCCAACCCACCGGCACGTCGACATTCCGATCGAAAACGGCTTCGTCGGGATGGTCGACCGCGAGCACTTCGACGAGTTCCTCAGAGAGCGCGCCGCGCAGGCCGGGGCTATCCGGCACACCGGCACATTCAAGACCATCGACCGCGAGAACGGTGCGACGCAGGTCGTCTTTCGTGACAAGGCCACGGGTGAGGACGTCCGGCTGACCACGAAGTATGTGATCGGCGCCGATGGCGCGCGCTCCAATGTGGCGCGGCAGGAGGTCGAGGGCGGCGACCGTATCCCCTTTGTGGTGGCCTATCACGAGATCATCGACCCCGCTGGCGCCAAGTCCGCCTGCATCAATGGTGCCTACGAAGCGCATCGCTGCGACGTGATCTACGACGGGCGGATCAGCCCGGATTTCTACGGCTGGGTGTTCCCGCACGGCAAGTCGGCTTCGGTCGGCATGGGCTCCATGGTTAAGGACGTGGATCTCAAGCAGGCAACGGCCGATCTGCGCGTCGCCGCCGGTCTGGAGGAATGTGAGACGATCCGTCGCGAGGGCGCGCCGATCCCGCTCAAGCCGCTCGATCGCTGGGACAACGGCCGCGATGTGGTCCTGGCGGGGGATGCGGCAGGGGTCGTCGCGCCGTCCTCCGGGGAGGGGATCTACTACGCGATGGCAGGGGGGCGCGCCGCCGCAACCGCCGCGCAAGCTGCTCTAAAGACAGGAAGAGTTAAAGATCTGCGGCTCGCGCGCCAGCTCTTCATGAAGGAGCACAAGAACGTCTTCAAGATTCTGGGGGCCATGCAGGACGCCTATTACCGCTCCGACGAGCGCCGAGAGCGCTTTGTGTCGCTGTGTCATGATGTCGACGTGCAACGTCTGACGTTCGAGGCTTACATGAATAAGAAGCTCGTGAAGGCGCGTCCGCTTGCGCACCTCAAGATCGGGCTGAAAAACTTAGCGCACCTCACCGGGATCGTTCCTGCGGTTTCAACCTGAGGTGAACCCGAGGCGAGCAGAGAAGGCCCGCATGACGGAGATCTACATTCCGGCCTGGGTGGACGGCGAGTTGCAGCCCGTCGAGAAGCTCGAGGTGCACCAGAAGGGGCTGAAGCATAAGGCGGTGTCCGTCTTTGTGCTGGACGGAGAAAACGTCCTGCTGCAGCGGCGCGCGCTGTCGAAGTACCATACGCCCGGACTTTGGGCGAATACCTGCTGCACACATCCCCACTGGGGAGAGGGGCCGGCGGCCTGTGCTGTGCGGCGGATGGAGGAGGAGCTTGGGATCGAAGGGCTCTATCCCGCCTTCCGCGACACGGTGGAGTATCGCGCGGACGTCGGCAACGGCCTGATTGAGCATGAGGTCGTCGATATCTTCACCGCGATCGCAGAGCGCAAGATGAAAGTGGCGCCCAACCCCAATGAGGTCGCGCAGGTGGAGTGGGTCGGGTTCTATGACTTGACCGCCGAGGTGGCCCGCCGGCCGCAGCGATTTGTGCCCTGGCTCAGGATCTACCTGGAGCATCACAAGGACCGGATCTTCAGCACGCTCGTGAAGGTGTGAGGCGTCGGTCGCGCGCATTCGCGGCTTTGTAAATGGACCTTTCGGTTTTCGCGTATATCTTTGAGCCATGGATTGGCTCCTCTTTGCGATCTTTCTTGCCGGATGCGTCTCGGCGGCCTCGACGGGCGCGATCTTCATGCCCGATGACTGGTATCGCGATCTCGCCAAGCCGGTCTGGACACCGCCGGACTGGGTATTCCCCCTGACGTGGATGGTGCTCTACCTGTGCATCGCAGTCGCGGCCATGCGGGTGGCGATGGCGGGAGGCAGCGCGCATGCGCTGGGCCTCTGGGCGGTGCAAATGGTGCTGAACGGGCTCTGGTCCCCGATCTTCTTTGGCAAGCGCCGTATCCGCGCAGCGCTTGTCGCCGTGGGGGCGCTTTGGTGCGCTGTTGCGGTGACGATGGTCGCATTCTTCCAGATCGACACGTTCGCAGGTGTGCTCTTCGTGCCCTACCTCCTCTGGGTTTCCATTGCCGCATCGCTCAACTTCTGGATCTGGCGCCATAATGACGACACGTATGCCCAGCAGCCTGCGCGGTAGCATGATGTGGCGCCGCCATGGAGGGGGCCGCGGGGCGCCACAGGGCCGAAGGGCTTTAGACGCGCCATGACACAACCGTTGATCCAGCGTACCGAGTATTCGCGAGCCGAGCATCTGTCTGATGTGGCCGTGCACCTCGTGGCGTTGGTCGCGGCGATTGCGGCGGTGCCGGTGCTGATCACGCTGACGGCCGTGTGGCTGAGCCAGGGCGCTGCCATCGCAGCAACCTCGATTTACGGCGCGACGCTCATCCTGATGATCGCCTGTTCCGCGCTCTACAACGGATTTCCCAAGGCCTCGCTGAGCTGGCTCTTTCAGCGGCTCGATCATTCGGCGATCTACTTCAAGATCGCGGGCACCTACACCGCGTTCATCATGATGACGGGGCAGGGGCTCTGGCTGCTGACGGGCCTTTGGGGTGCCGCGCTGGCGGGCTCGGGGCTGCGCGCCTTTGGTCCGGGCAGCTGGCGGTGGATCGCCTTTGCGCTCTACCTTGCCATGGGCTGGGCCGGGGTGGCCTTTGGCTGGTCGATCTTCGCCGCGCTCTCGGCGCCTGTCCTCGTGCTCATGCTGGTGGGCGGGCTGCTTTACACGGGCGGGACGATCTTCCTCTTCTGGCAATCGCTGCCCTTCCACAACACGATCTGGCACGTGTTCGTCATGGCCGCGACGACCGTGTTCTTCGTCGCCGTGACGATGCACATGTCGCAGACGGCCATTGCACTCGCCCCCTGAGGCCGCGGCTCAGGGACGTGGGGCCCAGCCCCTCCGGCGGGGCACCTTGACCGCGAGCATCGGCTTCAGAAGCGGGGAGGCAAAGCGGTCGAGATCGAGCGCTTCGTGGACGCCCGTCGTCCGCTCGCCGTGGATCGTCGTCTCGACCGCGGCGCGACAGTAGAACGGCGCGTCGAGCATCGCCTTGACCTGGCGCGGCGTGGTGCCGGGGTCGGCCCGCGTCTCGCGCCGGACGGTCCAGAGCGAGCGGCGAAAGCGCGTCTGCGGCGGAGCCTCGACCACGCGCGCCGCCCCTTGCTCGAAGCTGACGGCGACGCCAAGGTCGGTGCCGTCGCGCCGCGCAGCATCGTAGAACGTGACCGCGCCGGACCGGGTCGGGTAGCGGCCCCAGGTCCAGTAGCTGAAGTCGTCCTCCAGCGCGCGCGTGCCGAAGTTGGCGTCGAAGTAGCCGTGGCCGGAGAACGTCCAGCCCGGCCGGTTGAGGCTCACCTCGATGCGGCTGTCCGGGGCAAAGGGCCGCCAGATGTGCGTGCCCGCCTCGGTCAGCGGCAACTCCACGGACGTAAGCGCCTCGGGGTGGATCACCACGCGGCCCTTCAGCCGGTTGAGGTGCGGCCAGCTCCGCTCGTCGATGTCCACAACGAGGCTGTCGTTCTCCCACCGCATGGAGGAAGGGCCGATGTGGATGCCGTTTTGCTCCAGAACCAGGGCGTCTTCGCCCCGGTCGGTCATGGTCCAGCGTCCGCCTTGTCCGTAGGTCGCGACGTTGAGGCAGCAGTGGTTGGCCGGGTTTCGCCGGCCCGACCAGCGATACCAGGGCGAGAAGACGGAGCCGATGAAGGCGATGATGGAGATCGCCTGGGTGCCGTCATCGGAGAGGCCGTCCACATACCACCAGGCGTATCCGTCGGCGGGGACTCCGATGTCGAAGTTCGGGGCCTCCCGATCGCCGCGGCCGCGTGCTTGGCGGAGAGGGTGGCCATCGGGATCCCCGCCCCCGGATGCGCCCCGCCCCCCGCCAGCACCAGGCCCGGGATCGCCGTCTGGGCCGTGGGGCGGGCGAAGGCCGCCAGCATCCCGTGCGGGCTCCGCCCGTAGAGGGATCCGTCCGATCCGGGGAACAGCCGGTGAAAGTCCGCCTGGGTGGTCAGTGTCGCGCGGCTGGGCGTGGGGGAGAAGGTGATGCTGGCGGCCGAAAGGCGGCTCCATGTGCGTGTCAGACAAGTCTCGATCTCCTGATCCGTGACGGCGGTGGCGCCGGTCGGGGGCGCGTTCATGATGGTCTCGAAGCGCTCCAGCGTGCCGTCGGGCGGTGGCCCGTTGCCGCGATCTTCGGCGCAGATGTAGAGCGTCGGGTCCTCGGGCGGGCGGCCCTTCTCGAGGGGGCGGAACTCGGCCTCCGGGTCCGCGCCGAAGACCACGTTGTGGTAGGCGAGCTCGGGCCCGTGGGGCTGAGCGGCAAAGGCCATGACATGGGCCGACAGGCTGCGCGGCGCCGTCGCTTGCGGCGGGACGGCGGCCTGGGCGCTGTGTCCGAGCAGCCCGTCACTCAGCGCCTTGGGGTCGCCGTTAAAGACGACATGGGCGGCGCGGTGGCGCTGGCCGTCGGCGGTCACGACGCCATGGACGCGGCCGTTCTGCACCTCGATCCGCGCGACGGGCGTGTCGTAGGCGATCTCGGCGCCCTTGCTGATGGCGAGCGCGGCCATGGCTTCGGCGAGCCGAT
>JBCCYI010000058.1:0-21979 GCA_039189975.1 Pseudomonadota bacterium | reverse complement strand
CTCGCCCGATCAGATCGAACACCGGAACGCTGCCCTCTCGTCCGCCCACCAGGAGGACCTCGCCCATCTCGCGCGCCAGCTCGAGCGACGCGGCATCGCGATCGACAGGGTGCTGGAGCGGATCTCGACCTTCGCCGTCGCGCTTCCCACCTGGGGCGTCGGAACCGGGGGGACACGCTTTGCCCGGTTCCCCGGGCCGGGCGAGCCGCGGCATATCTTCGACAAGCTTGAGGATTGCGCGACCGTGCATGAGCTCACGGGCCTGACCCCCCGTGTCAGCCCGCATTTCCCCTGGGACGTCGTCGAGGACTACGCGGAGTTGCGCGGGGCAGCGGATGCGCTCGGCCTTGGCTTTGACGCGGTGAATTCGAACACGTTTCAGGACCTGCCGGGGCAGCCCCACAGCTACAAGTTCGGCTCTTTGACCCATACCGACAAGGCTGTGCGCGATCAGGCGATCGCACTCAATCTCGAGTGTATCGAGATCGGGCAGAAGCTGGGCGCGGAGGCAATCACGGTCTGGATCGCGGATGGCTCGAATTTTCCCGGCCAGTCCCATCAGGGCAAGGCGTTTGACCGCTACGTGGCCGCGCTGAGGGAGATCATCGCCGCCGCGCCTGATAACTGGCAGGTCTTTCTCGAACACAAGATCTACGAGCCCGCGTTTTACTCCACTGTGATTTCCGACTGGGGGTCGAGCCTTTTGGCGGCGCAAGAACTCGGGCCCAAGGCGCAGTGCCTTGTGGATCTCGGTCACCACGCGCCAACGGTGAACATCGAGCAGATCGTGACGCGGCTCATCCGCGCAGGAAAGCTCGGCGGCTTCCATTTCAATGACAGCAAATACGGTGATGATGATCTCGATTCCGGCGCTATCGACCCGTTCCGCCTGTTTCTTGTCTTCAACGAGTTGGAAGAGGCCCAGCGGGCCGATGCCGCCTTCGCGCCCGCCTACATGATTGACCAGAGCCACAATGTCACCGACCCGATCGAGAGCCTGATCCTTTCGGCGATCGAGATTGCGCGGGCCGCTGCGCAGGCGATGCTCGTGGACCGCGCCGCGCTCGCAGAGGCGCAGGAACAGAACGATGCGCTGGCCGCGCTTGAGGTCCTCAAACTCGCGTTTCGCACCGAAGTGAGCCCGCTTCTGGCGGAAGCACGGCGCCGTGCAGGGGGCGCGCTCGATCCGCTGGGCACCTATCGCGCGTCCGGATACCGCGTGGAGAAAGCGCGTGAGCGGCCCGAGAGCGGGACGGCCACGGCCGGGATCGTCTAACGCGCTAGGCCGCCCCGGGCCCAGGCTGCGCGCGTCGCACGCGCCCGGGGCCTGCTGTGCGTATGAGGCGCTATACGTCGCGGCGGGTTGGCGCCTCAACGGCGGGCGCGTCACCCTCGACGAGATCTTTGGGCTGTTTGCCGTAGGTCTTAAAGCGCGCCAGCACGCCTGTCATTTCGGCGTCGTCTAGAACAACGGGCATCCCTGCCTGGCAGGCGATGTAATACTGCTTGCACAGGGTCTCGACCTCACCGGCGAGCCACAGGGCTTTGGAGAGCGACGGGCCGAAGCAGATCATCCCGTGATTGGCCAGAAGGCACGCCGTGCGGTCTTTGAGTGCCACAAGCATCGCGTCCGACAGGGCCTGCGTGCCAAAGGTTGCATATTCGGAGCAGCGCAGGGTCGTCCCCCCCGTCACGCCGATCATGTAGTGAAAGGCGGGCACATCGACCCGCAGACAGGACAGCGCGGCGGCATAGGTCGAGTGCGTGTGCACAATGGCCTGCGCCTCGGGCCGCGCCTTGAAGAGGTCCATGTGCATGCGCCATTCGGACGAGGGCAGCCAGTCACCGATGTAGCCGCCCTCCAGATCCATCTCGACGATCTGGTCGGGGCTGGTCTCGGCATAGGGAATGCCCGACGGTGTGATCAGAAACCCGTCACCGGAGCGCGCACTGACATTTCCGGATGTGCCCTGGTTGATACCGACTGCATTCATCTCAAGGCACGTGCCAATGATCTCCTTGCAGAGGGCCGTCATGGCGCGGGGGCGCGTCTTGCGCTTCGTTTTGGGCTTGCTCGCAGCGGCGGGTGCGGATGTCATGGCAGTCCTGGGTCAAGGTGCTAGGGAGGGCGCGTCATGTCTAAGGACACACCTCGGGGAATCGTCGTGCTCGACGTGGGTGCGACGAACACAAAGGTTCTGTTATTCGATCCTGAGCTGAATGTCGTGGCCGAAGAGAGCGCACCCAGCGCGCGCTACGAGGGCGACCCTTACCTTGCGATTGATCCCGCTCCAATTCTTACGCTTGCCGCGCGCGTAATCCCGGCGTTCGACCGCATTCTGCCCGTCGACGTGGTTGTGCCCTGCACCCATGGATCGGCGGCCGCCCTGCTCGACGCGTCCGGCGCCTGCGTTCTTCCGATCATGGACTACAATGCCGAGCCGCCAGCCGCGATTGTCGAGGCTTATGCGGAAGCTGCGCCAAGCTTTGACGAAGTATGCGCCCCGATAAACCCCGGAGGGCTGACGATGGCGCGCCAGCTCTGGTGGCAGGCGCAGGATTGGCCGGATGCCTTCGCCCGAACCCATCGGATCGTGCCGTTCGCCCAGGCGTTGGGGCATTGGCTCGGCGGGCGCGCGGTGTCGGACGTCACGTCATGGGGCGCGCAGACCCACCTGTGGGATGTCCGGGAGGGTCGGCCGTCGTCCGTTGCCCGGGCCCGCGGATGGGATGCGCTGATGGCAGAGCTTGTGCCGGCCTGGGAGAATGTGGGTCACCTGTCGGAGCGCTACAGGGGGCAAGGCTTGCGTGGGCGTGGAGAGATCCTGGCCGGCATCCACGATTCCAGCGCGAACTTCTTGCGCTACGCGGGCAGCGGCCTGGGGCGCTTTGCGTTGCTCTCCACCGGCACATGGATCATCGGGTTCGACGCGGGTGCCGATCCAAGCCGTCTCGATCCCGCGCGTGACACGGCCTGTGGCCTCACGATCGAGGGCAAACCCGTTCCGATCTGTCGCTTTAAAGGGGGCGAGGAATACGGCCTTCTCGCCGGCGCCGCCCCGCCGCCCGTCCTCTCTGACGTCGCGGCTTTGATCGACCGCGGGGTGATGGCCCTGCCGAACTTCACCGCAAGTGGCGGACCCTTGCCGGGACCGGAGGGGGAGATCACGGGCGCAATAGATGCGGCAGAGAACTGCGCCCTCGCGGCCCTTTACTGTGCCCAGATGACGGTACTGGCGCTGGAGGCGATGTCCGGCGAGGTGCCGGACCGCGTGGTCGTGGATGGCCCGTTTAGCCAGAATGCGGCCTACATGACGATCCTGGCGTCGCTTCTGTCAAAGAGCGCCGTCTCGGGCTCAACCCTGCGCGAAGGGACGGCGGCCGGGGCGGCTCTCCTTGGGCTTGTCGCGGATCAAACCGGTGCGCTTCCAGCTCTTTCGATCTCTCTGGCATCCGCAGAGCCGGCCCAATTGGGCGGGCTCCGCGCCTATCACGACACGTGGCGCCAGGCGGCCGCAGCGCGAGTCTGACGGTCTGGCACACTCTGGCGCGGGCCGATTGACAGGCGTGGCGAGCCCCCCTTACGTTGGGCGCGCGGGCCGAAGCGGACCAACACGCCACCCGCATTGGGAGGAAAAACGTGAGTGCTTACGAGCCTTTAACGCCCGAGAGCTTGCCTGCGCGGCTGGCGGGCGTCGCAGCGGTCGCGGACGCCGTGGGCGGCCCGCCGGAGGGATGGTCTGTCGAAGAGGTGGGGGACGGAAACCTGAACCTCGTCTTCATCGTAAAGGGCGCGGCGGGCTCGGTCATCGTCAAGCAAGCCTTGCCGTATGTGCGCCTAGTCGGGGACAGCTGGCCGCTCGGGCTGCAACGTGCGTTCTTTGAATACAACGCGCTCATTCGGCAGGAGGCTGTCGATCCGGGGGTCGTCCCCGCCGTGCTCCATTTCGAGGAAGCGCAGGCGTTGATCGTCATGGAGCACCTCACGCCGCATATCATTTTGCGCAACCAGACGATGGCGGGCGACCGTGTCACAGATCTCGGCGGCGTGATGGGGCGGTTTTGCGCCCGCACGGCGTTTCGATGCTCCGATCTGCACATGGACACCGCCAAGAAGAAGGCGGATGTCGCGCTCTTCAGCGGCAATGTCGAGCTCTGCGACATCACCGAGACGCTCGTCTTCACCGACCCCTATTTTGACGCCGAGATGAACCGCCACAGCGCCCCGCAGCTCGACGCCGTGGTGGCGGAGCTGCGCGCCGACACCGCGCTCAAGATCGAGGCGCAGCATCTCAAGCGGGCGTTTACAGCCCACGCCGGGACGCTGTGCCATGGGGATCTACATGCGGGCTCGATCATGGTCACGGGCGAGAGCGTTCGGATCATCGATCCGGAGTTTGCGTTTTACGGGCCGCTGGGCTTCGACGTCGGGATGCTCATCGGCAATTTCCTGATGGCGTTTCATGCGATGCCCGCGCACGTAGCCGATCCGGAGGATTGTGCGGCGTATCAGGACTGGCTGCTGCGCGTCACGCAGGACACCTGGCAGACCTTCGCCGCCGAGTTTCGCAGGCTATGGCAGACGGAGCGTTCGGGGATCCTCTATCCTCCCGCGCTCTACGAGGACCAGGGGCAGGACGCGGCATCGGCGGAGGCCTGCGATCAGGTTCTGGCGGAGATCTTCGCGGATCTGCTGGGCTTTGCCGGGGTCGAGATGCACCGCCGCATTCTGGGCCTCGCCCATGTGGCAGAGTTCGACACGATCGAAGACCCGGACACACGCGCGCCGCTGGAGGAAAAGAGCCTGCGCCTGGGCCGTGCGCTCGTCCTGCGTCGCCACGAGATCACCGATATCGACACCGTGCTCGGCCTTGCCCGAGCCACCGACACGGGAGACGCCGCATGAAGGTTGGAGACACGCACTACCGTTCGATCTGGCGCAATGCCCAGACAAGCGCTGTCGAGATCATCGACCAGCGTTGGCTGCCGCATGACTTCACCATCGCGCAACTCGACACGCTGGCGGAATTTGCTGCAGCGATCCGGGACATGTGGGTGCGCGGCGCGCCGCTGATCGGCGCGACGGCGGCCTACGGTGTCGCCTGCCAGATGGCGCGCGACCCGTCCGATGCGGCCCTTGCGGAAGCGTTCGATGTGCTCCACGCCACGCGCCCCACCGCCGTGAACCTGCGCTGGGCGCTGGAGGATATGCGTGCGACCGTATCGCGCCTGCCCGAGGGCGAGCGGGCCGACGCCGCCTTTGTGCGCGCCGACAGGATTGCGGACGAAGATGTCGAGAGGAATCGCTTGATCGGGGTCCACGGCCTGGAGGTTGTCCGCCAAATCGCCGCGAAGAAGGCGCCGGGGGAAGCTGTCAACATCCTGACCCACTGCAACGCTGGCTGGCTTGCGACCGTTGATTGGGGCACGGCAACGTCCCCGATGTACCACGCGCAGGAGGCCGGCATCCCGATCCATGTCTGGGTCGATGAGACACGGCCCCGCAATCAGGGCGCGCAGCTTACGTCCTGGGAGATGGTCGGTGCAGGCCTTCCCCACCATCTGATCGTCGACAACGCGGGCGGGCATCTGATGCAGCACGGCCAGGTCGATATGGTGATCGTCGGCACCGACCGCACAACCGCGTCGGGCGACGTCTGCAACAAGATCGGAACCTATCTCAAGGCGCTCGCCGCCCAGGACAACGGGGTGCCGTTCTACGTCGCCTTGCCGTCTTCAACGATTGACTGGCGCGTGCATGACGGTGTGGCCGAGATCCCGATCGAGGAGCGGTCGGGCCGTGAGGTCACCCACGTCTACGGTCGCGACGCGGAAGGGCAGGCGCGCTTTGTCCAGATCTCTCCGGATGGCACGCCCGGCGGAAACCCGGCTTTCGACGTCACCCCGGCCCGCCTGGTGACCGGCCTCATCACCGAGCGTGGGATCGCGACGCCGAGCCGGGAGGGCCTCTTGGAGATGTTCCCCGAGCAGCGCGATGCCAGCTGAGCCAGAACGAGCGCGCCCCGGGCCCCGCCCGGGGCGCCCGCGACCCTCTGCGTGACATGGGCCGCCCGATGGCTCGGTGTTGGTCCTGTGCAATGCCACAAAAGGAGTGCCCATGTGCGACGGTGCGACGGTGCGACTGGGCCCTAAGCCGGGTCGAGAAGCGCGCGCGCCAGGGTTTCGTCCACAAGCAGCCTGTCCACGAAACCGGCACGGAGCACGGCTAGCGTGGCCTGAGCCTTCGTGACGCCGCCGGCGGTGATCGTGACGTCCATCTCGCCCATCTCATCGGGTTTCACGCACGGGGTGCACCGGTTCAGCGCAATGTCTGCCACCGCCCCATCGGCTGTATAGAACACGCCGCAGCAATCGCCGACGACGCCGCTGGCCTTGAGTTCGTCAAGCTGCTCTGCGCTGAAGAGCCCCCCGTCAAAGAGCACCGCCCCGTCCCGGCACTCTCCGACGCTCATCAGCGCATGGCTGGCGGCTCGGGCGACGGTCAGTGTCTCGCGTACCAGACGTTGTTCGAGAAGGGTCGCGCAGGCCGCCGCGTTGTCCGCGACGAAGGGAGCAGGCAGCAGCATCGCGCGGCCCCCGGTCTGCGTGGCGAGCCGCACGCACACGTCCCCGGGAGCCGTGCGCGACGCGTGGCTGACGGAGCCCATGAGCGACACGAAGGTCAGCTTGCGGTTGCTTAGGCCGGTCAAGTTGTCCGCCATCGCCGAAAGCGTCCGCCCCCAGCCCACGCCAATGACCAGCGGTGCATCCCCCGCTGCGATCCGCGTCAGATAATTCGCCGCCAAGATGCCAACCGCTGTGCGTTCATATCCATAATCCGCCGACGGTACCGGAACGGGCGCGACCTGCACCTCGCGCAAGTCAAAGGCCCTGGCGAGACGGTCGGCAAGGTCGAGCATCGGCGAGATCCGGTGCTCGACCGCGATCCGCACCAGCCCCATCTCACGCGCATCCGCGAGCATGCGGTTGACCTTGAAGCGCGAGATTCCCAGCCGGTCGCTCACCTCCTGTTGGCTGAGATTGCCAACGTAATAGAGCCACGCGGCCTGCACGATCTCCTCGTCCTGGCGCTTGCCGGTCAGCAGCGGACCGTCCTCCCGCTATTGGTCGGCCCAGCGGCCCGAAAACCGCTTGACCGTTCCTCCTCAGATCATAAGGTCACATACGTGCACTCGCTGCACAAGTGTTGTCAGCGTGAGAATGGAAGAGCCGGGCAGGCGCGGGAGGCGCTGACGTCTGGCACGCCATGGCCCTTGCCAGGGTCAGAGCCACTCAATTTCCCGGGCGGGATACCCCCGCATTCGGGTCAGACAACCGCCGAAGAGCGGAATTAGGGAGGAAGACCATGAAGACTACTGTATCCATGTTGGCCGTTGCGGCGGTGGCTGCAACGTTGCCCGTTGCGGCGGTTGCCGACGATCACGCGAAATCAATTGCGACTGTCGTGAAGATCGCTGGCATTCAGTGGTTCAACCGCATGGAAGAGGGTGTCCAGCAATACGCCGAGGACACCGGCGCCAACGCCTTTCAGGTCGGCCCCGCGCAGGCGGATCCGCAGCAGCAGGCCGCTCTGATCGAAGACATGATCGCCCAGGGGGTCGACGCGCTTGCGGTCGTGCCGATGTCGCCCGAAGCGCTGGAGCCGGTGCTCGGCCGCGCGATGGAGGCGGGGATCACCGTCGTCACCCATGAGGCCGCAAGCCAGCAGAACACGTCCTACGACCTGGAAGCCTTCGTCAACGAGGATTTCGGCGCGAACCTGATGGAACAGCTCGCGACCTGCATGGGCGGCGAGGGCGAGTACGCGGTATTCGTCGGCTCGCTGACCTCGCAGACGCACAACCAGTGGGTCGACGGCGCCATCGCGCACCAGGAAGCCAACTACCCCAACATGACGCTCGTCGGCGACAAGAACGAGACGTTCGACGATGCCGAGCAGGCCTACACCAAGGCCCAGGAAGTGCTGCGCGCCTTCCCGAACGTGAAGGGCATGCAGGGCTCGGCCTCGACCGACGTCGCGGGCATTGGCCTCGCGATCGAAGAGCGCGGCATGGAGGACGCGACCTGCGTCTTCGGCACGTCGCTGCCTTCCATCGCGGGCCAGTACCTGGAGACGGGCGCGGTTGATGGCATCGGCTTCTGGGATCCCTCCGTTGCCGGCTACGCGATGAACAAGATCGCGCAGATGGTCATGGACGGCCAGGAAGTCTCTGACGGGATGGACCTCGGCCTGCCCGGCTACGAGAACGTCACACTCGACGGCAAGGTCGTCTACGGCCAGGCCTGGGTGAACGTGAACGCCGACAACATGGCGGAATACCCGTTCTGATCGAAGGACGAAGCGAGGTGCGGCGGCGCAGTCGCCGCGCCTCCTGCCCTTTCCCCTGCGCCCCTCAAGCTCCCGCGAAAGACCTTGTCCGCCATGCAAGCGCCTGACAGCACGCCCTTTGTCGAAATGACAGGGGTGACGAAACACTATGCTGGCGTGACCGCGCTGGACGGCGTCGACTTCGTCGTGCATCCCGGCGAGGCGATCTGTCTGGCGGGCGAAAACGGCAGCGGAAAGTCGACGCTCATCAAGATCCTGTCGGGCGTCGAGCAGCTTTCGGAGGGTGAGATCCGGATCGGCGGCGCGCCGATGACCGGCCTCACGCCCCGGGATGCGACGGCAGCGGGCGTGCTGGTGATCTTCCAGGATTTCTCGCTCTTTCCCAACCTCACGGTGGCCGAGAACATTGCCTTCGCCAATGAGCTCTCGGAGGGCCGCAAGATCTTCAGCCGCCGCCACGCGCGCGCGGTGGCACGCAAGGTGCTGGACCGGATCGGGGTCGACATCCCGCTCAACGCGCGGCTCGAAACGCTGCCCGTCGCGCACAAACAGCTCGTCGCGATCTGTCGGGCGCTGGCCTGCGAAGCGCGGCTCATCATCATGGATGAGCCGACGACCGCGCTGACGGGCAAGGAAGTGACCGCGCTTCTCGACATCATCCGCCTCCTCAAGGAGCAGGGCGTGGCGGTGATCTTTGTCAGCCACAAGCTGGCCGAGGTTCTGGCCGTAAGCGAACGCGTCGTCGTGCTGCGCAACGGCAAGAAGGTCGCCGAGGGCGACGCGGCGGAGTTCGACGCGGCCTCCCTGACCCATCATATGACCGGGCGCGATGTGGCCGAGGCCTCGCCCGGCGCCTTCACCGGCACGGGAGAGACGCTCCTGTCGGTGGAAGCTCTCCAGAAGGAGGGCTCTTTCCGCGACATCAGTTTTTCGATGCAGACCGGAGAAGTGCTTGGCATCACGGGGCTTTTGGGCAGCGGGCGCACGTCTCTGGCCAAAGCGCTCTTTGGCCTCGTCGGCCCCGATTCCGGCCGGATCGTGCTCGACGGGACCGAGGTGCCGCTGGGCGACCCGATCGCCGCCGCCGCCGCACGGATCGGCTACGTCCCCGAGGACCGCCTGACGGAGGGGCTCTTTCTGACGCAATCGATCCTGCGCAACGTCGCCGTCGGCCGGTTGCAGGAGCACGAGCGCGGCGGGTTTCTCGACATGCGCGGCCTCGTGGGCGAGGCGGCGGACTGGCTCACGCGGCTCAAGGTCAAGGCGCCGTCGATCACGGCGCCGGTGCAGTCGCTCTCGGGCGGCAACCAGCAGCGCGTGGCGCTGGCGCGCTGGATGGCGCGGGCGCCCCGGCTGCTGATCCTGAACGGGCCGAGCGTGGGGGTCGACGTCGGCTCCAAAGCGGACATCCACGAGATCATCCGCGACCTGGCGCAGCAGGGCCTTGGCGTCATCGTCATCTCGGACGACCTGCCGGAGCTGCTGGCCACTTGCCACCGCATCCTCGTGATGAAGGGCGGCGCCCTCACCGACGAATTTGCCGGTGGCACGATCACCGAAGACGCCCTCTCGCAAAAGCTGGCCTCCTGATGACCAACCGCTGGAAAGAGCTGCTGGCCCGAAACGAGACGCTGGTGGCCGTCGTCATCGTGCTCTTCTGCATCGTGGCCTCGATCAGCGACCCCAACTTCTTCACCGTCACGACTCTGTCGGACCTGCTGCGCGCCTCCATTGTGCTCGGCATCCTGGCCATCGGCTGCATGCTTGTGCTGATCTCGGGCGGGATCGACGTGAGCTTCACCGCCGTCGCCGTCTCGGCGATGTACATGACGACAAAGCTGTCGCTCACGCTCTGGCCCGAGATGCCGTGGCCACTGATCTTCGCGTGTTCCATCGGGTTCGGCGCGCTTTTGGGGGCGATCAACGGCGTCTTCATCGCGATCTTCGGCCTGCCGACGCTGATCGTGACGCTGGGCACCCTCTCCGTCTTCCGCGGCTTCCTGCTGACCTTCGTCGGCTCGGACCGGATCTCCGCCCTGCCGCCCGACATGCGGGAGTTTTCACGGATGATGATCGCGCGGGGCACGACTGAGGGGGGCGACTTCTACGCGCTCCCCTGGTCGCTCGCCGCCCTTGCGGGGGTGATCCTGCTGACGGCGTTCATCCTGCACAAGACGATGCTCGGCCGGTCGATCTTTGCCCTGGGCGGCTCGGTGGAGAGCGCACGGCGGCTAGGGATCGACGTGCGGCGGACGCAATTCTTCGTCTACGTCTATGTCGGTGCGCTGGCGGGGCTAGCGGGGATCTTGCACGGCTCGATGGGGCGGATGTCCGACCCCTTCAGCCTCGTGGGGCTGGAGCTGTCGGTCATCGCGGCGGTGGTGCTCGGGGGGGCGCGGCTCATCGGCGGCTACGGCACGATCACGGGCACGCTCCTCGGCGTCGCGCTCATCGTGCTCGTTCAAAACAGCCTGATCGTGATCGGCATCCCGTCGACCTGGCAATCGGTCACCATCGGCGCGCTGATCCTGCTGGGCACTGGGCTACCCGCTTATCAGGCCAAACGCGCTGCGGCGCGGGCAGGATAGGGGGCAGCCATGAGCGGATCCGGACCTCGCACCGAACAGACCCTGACCCAGGCGCCCGAGTTTCGCCTGGCGATCATCGCCGTCCTCGTCTTCGTGCTGATGGCGGTGCTGTCGCCCGACAGGTTCCTCTCGGCGCAGAACATGACGTCGATGGCGTTCCAGTTCCCCGAGTTTGCGATCCTGGCACTGGCGATGACCATCACGATGACGACGGGGGGGATCGACCTTTCGGTCGTCGGCGTGGCCAACCTCTCGGCGGTGATCGCGGCGACGATCCTGACCTCGCTCGCGGGGCCCGAGGCCGCAGGCGCGGTCGCCTTCCTTTGGCTCGCGGTGGCGCTCGGGGCGTCGCTCGCGGTGGGCGCGGCGGCGGGGTTCTTCAACGGCGTGCTCGTCACGCGCCTCGGCCTTCCGCCGATCCTGGCGACGCTCGGCTCCGGCCTTGTCTTCACCGGCTTTGCCGTGGCGATGACCGGCGGCAGCGCCGTCATGGGCTTTCCTGACATCGTCTCGGTCATCGGCAACGCGACGATCTGGGTGATCCCGGTGCCGCTGATCCTATTTGCGATTCTGACCCTTGGCTTGCACATCCTGCTCACCCGCACCGGCTTTGGCCTGCGGGTGATGATGTACGGCGCCAACCCGCTCGCTGCCCTCTACGCGGCCATCGACATCGACCGGATCCTGATGCGCGTCTACGTCATTGCGGGCATGTTCTCGGCGGTGGCGGGCATGGTCATCATGTCCCGCGCGAACTCCGCCAAGGCCGACTATGGCTCCAGCTACCTGCTCCTGGCGGTGCTCATTGCCGTGCTCGGCGGGGTCAACCCTTATGGCGGCTATGGGCGGGTCGTCGGCGTCGTGCTCGCGGTGCTTTCGATGCAGTTCCTGTCATCGGGGCTGAACATGCTGCAGGTCTCGAACTTTGCGCGCGAGCTCATTTGGGGCGGGCTGCTGCTCCTCGTCATGGTGATCAACACGACGGATTGGGCGCGGCTGAGCGCCCGTCGCAAGCCGGCCAAGACCGGCTGAGAGGGAGGACACGACATGAAGAAGATCCTGAACGCCCCCGAGGCCTATGTCGACGAGATGCTCGCGGGCCCGACCGCCGCGCATCCAGAGTACTACCGGCTCCATGGCGAGAGCGGAAAGGTCGTCGCCCGCGCGACGGCCGGAAAAGCGGGCAAGGTCGGCATCGTCACCGGCGGTGGCTCCGGGCATCTTCCGGTTTTCACCGGCTATGTCGGTGCGGGGCTCCTGGACGCCTGCGCGATTGGCGACGTCTTCGCCTCGCCCTCCGCCGAGCAGATGGCCGACGCGATCCGTGCGGCGGACAGCGGCGCCGGGGTGCTGCGGCTCTACGGGAACTACGGCGGCGACGTGATGAACTTCGACATGGCGGGCGACCTTGTCGAGTTCGACGACATCACCTGCACGACCGTGCTTCTGGCCGATGACGTCGCCTCCGCCCCGCCGGAGGAGGCCGAGAAGCGGCGCGGCGTAGCCGGGATGGTCTATGCCTTTAAGATGGCCGGGGCTGCGGCGGAAGAGGGGCGCGACCTTGAGGCGGTGACAGCCGTCGCGCAGAAAGCGGCCGACGCGTGCCGCTCCATCGGTGTCGCGCTCTCGCCCTGCACCGTGCCGCAGGCGGGCAAGCCCACCTTCGAGATCGCCGACGACGAGATCGAGATGGGTATGGGCATCCACGGGGAGCCCGGCGTCTGGCGCGGCAAGCTGCGCACCGCCGACGAGATCGCGGGCGAGATGATGGACCGTCTGCTCGCGGACATGCCCGTCGGGTCGGGCGACCGCGTGTCGGTGATGGTCAACAGCCTCGGCGCGACCCCGCCCGAGGAGCTCTACATCCTCTACAACGTGGTGAAGGCGCGGCTCGAAGGGGCGGGCGCGACGATCGTCATGCCGCTCGTCGGGCGCTACGCGACGTCGATGGAGATGGCGGGCGTGTCCTTCACCCTTTGCAAGCTCGACGCCGAGCTCGAAGCGCTCCTGACCGCCCCGTGCGACTGCGCCTTCTGGAGGGTCGGATGACCATCGACCGCACCGCGCTCCTCGCGGGGCTGGCGCGGCTCGGCGCTGCGATGGAGCGGGACTTTGACCTGCTGAACAGCGCCGATGGCGCTCTCGGTGACGGGGACCTGGGCGTGACGATGACGCGTGGCATGCGCGCGATTGCCGAACAGGCGGAGGCCCTGCCCGAGGATCTGGGCCAGGCGCTGCTGGCCTGCGCGCAGGCCTTCACCAAGTCCTCCGGCTCGTCCTATGGCACGTTGCTGGCCACCGGCCTCATGACGGTCGCCAAGGAGGTGAAGGGCCAGACAGCGGTCGAGGCCAGCGCGGTGTCCGCCCTCGTGGCGGCGGCGCGGGACAAGATGCAGGCCCGCGGCAAGGCGGAGCTTGGCGGCAAGACGGTGCTCGACAGTCTCGATGCGGTCGTCAAGGGCACAGGGGGCGTGACCGACCCCATGGCCGTGGCCGATGCCGCCGCGCAGGCCGTGACCGAAGCGCTGGACGCGTTCCGCGACAAACAGGCGACGGTGGGCCGCGCCCGCATATTCGGCGACAAGAGCGTCGGGATGGACGACCCGGGCATGCTCGCCATGGAGCGCATCGTCAAAGCCCTGGCCGACCGCGAGGGCTGAGGCCCCTTGATCGACGCGCGAAGGGCCGCGCCCGACCTCGGGCGGGCGTGGCGCGTCGTTTGAGCGGAGCGCTTTATCCCTCCAGGACGGGCTTCGGTAGTGCGAGCGGCGACGGTGAAAGGCGCCCTCCCTGGGGGGAGGTCGGGCGCGGCCCGTGCTGGTCGCACGAGCCATCGCGAGAGCTGAGATGCCGTTCATCCACTGGGAAGTGCAGACGAGCAAAGATGTCCGTAGTAGGCGGAGCGGACGGTTTCCCATCCGCCCTTGGTCGCTAGGCAGGTGCCGACCGTCCTTCGAGAGAACCTGGCGGGGCGCACCCTTAGATCAGCGTGTCTTCCCCGCCGTAGTGGCGGTCCGGGTAGTCGGCGTGCAGCGCTTGGTCGGCTTCGGTGAACCGCGGAAGGGCGAAGTTGTGCTGGTGCCAATAGGGGTAGATCAGCGGCAGGCGGCTGACCTCGTTGAGGCGGTGCAGCTCGTCCTCGGAAAGCGTCAGATCGACAGCGCGGAAGTTCTCGGTGAACTGCGCCTCCGTCCGTCCGCCCACCACCAGCGACGAGATGGCCGGCCGCGTCAGGAGCCAGGCGAGCGCCACCTGCGCGGCGGACACCCCATGCGCCTCGCCGATCTCGACGAGCACGTCGACGATGCGCCAGAGCCGATCCGTGTCGCGTATCGGGGGCTCGTTCCACCCCGCCGCCTGGCGTGACCCCTCGGGGGCGGGCGCACCGCGCCGATGCTTGCCCGTCAGCAGGCCTGCCGCGAGGGGCGACCAGACCAGCACGCCCAAGCCCTGATCGACCGACAGGGGCAGAAGCTCGTACTCCGCCTCCCGCGCCTCGAGCGTGTAGTGGATCTGCTGGGTGACGAAGCGGCTCGCGAGGGGCGCGGCGGCGAGCGACTTCATCACATGCCAGCCGGAGTAATTGGAGCAGCCAGTGTAGCGCACCTTGCCCTGCTGCACGAGCGTCTCGAGCGCGGCCATCTTTTCGTCCACGGGCGTCAGGCCATCCCATTCATGGATGTAGTAGATGTCGATATGATCGGTGCGCAGACGCTTCAGCGACCGCTCACACTCGCGGATGAGGTGCCAGCGCGACACGCCTTCGTCGTTGGGGCCAGGCCCGATCTTCATCCGTGCCTTGGAGGTGACGAGAATGTCGTCGTAGCGCCCTTCCAGGACCTCGCCCAGGATCTCTTCGGACGTGCCGGTGGAGTACATGTTGGCTGTGTCGAACACGTTCACACCGTTGTCTATGCACAGATCCACGAGCCGCCGCGCTTCGGGCACGCGCTGGGTGCCGACCATCCCAAAGGGGCCCTCGCCCCCAAAGGTGAACGTTCCCATCGTGATCGCGGAGACCTTGAGGCCCGTGCGCCCCAGAGTGCGGTATTCCATGGTGGTTCCTTCCGTTAGCGCGACAGCACGTCTTTGGCCGCGGGGTAGAGCGCGAGGTATTTCTCGAAGAGCGCGTCGTAGGCGGCGACATTGGCTTGGATCGGCTCGATGAGCCGGCCCGGGCGGACCATGCCCGCGATCCCTTCGTCGATGCTGGCGTAGTGCCCGGCCCCGTGTGCGGCGAGGATCGCGGAGCCGGTGGAGGGCGCGTCGGCCGAGGCGGGGATGCGGATCGGCAGGCCGGACGTGTCCGCATGGATCTGCATCCAGAGATCGGAGGCCGAGGCTCCGCCGCCCGCGGTCATTTCGGTCGCGGTGTAGCCCGCCTCGCCAAAGGCACGCAGGATCGCCTTGGTGCCAAACGAGATCCCCTCCATCATCGCGCGAAAGAGATGGTGCTTTTCATGGGACAGCGTGAGGCCGAGGATGGCGCCGCGGGAATGCGCGTCGGTGTAGGGCGTGCGGTTGCCCTGGAAATGGTCCTGCACGATCAGCCCTTCGGAGCCCGGGGGCAGGGCTGCGGCGGCGGCGTTGAGCGCGTCGAAATCGTGCCCGCCGGTCAGGCGCCCGAGCCAGTTGATGATCGAGCCCGTCGATGTCTGCCCGCCTTCAACGACGTAGCGCCCGGGATAGACAATGTCGGCATAAGCCCCCCAGACGCCGGGCGCGGAAAGTGGCTGCTCCGTCACACCAAATTGCAGGTGCGACGAGCCTGTAATGAGCGCAAGCTGCCCCGGCTGCGCGACGCCCAGCCCGATCATCCCGATGAGCGCGTCCGCCCCGCCTTGCACGACCTTCACCGATTGCGGCAGGCCGAGCGCGTCGGCGGCGGCGGCGGTGAGCGTTCCGACAACTTCGCCAGGAGGCACGACGCGGGGTGGCCATTTCTCCAATAACGCTTCGAGGCCGAGAGCGCGCACGAGGCTTTCGGGCCAGCCGCCGTCTCGGTTGCGGTAATGCCAGCGCAGGCCGACGTTATCGAGGCTCGCGGCCCACTCGCCCGTCAGCTTGTAGGTCAGGTAGTCCTGATACTCGCAGATCCGGTGCGCCCGGTCGTAAATCTCCGGCTCGTTGCGCTTGAGCCAGAGGGCCTTTGGGAGCATCCATTCCGCGGAGACAGGGCCGGTGCCTGCGCCGTTGAGGGTGAGCGCAGGGTCGCCCGTCGCCAGCACGGTGTCGGCCTCGCCACTGGCGCGGACATCCATCCAAATGAGCGCGGGTCGCAGCGCGTCTCCGTTCTGATCGAGGGCGACGACGGAGCAGCTCGTCGTGGCGTAGGCAATCGCCTCGATCTGATCGCCTGCGATCCCCGCCTCGGCAATGGCGGCGCGGCTTGCGGCCACGAAGTTTGCCCACCAATCAGCCGGGTTCTGCTCGGCGCGTGCCCCCGCGGAGAATGCGGTGTCGTAGGGTACGGCCTGGCTCGCCACGCAGGTGCCGGACAGGTCGTAGATGCGGGCGCGCAGGCTCTCTGTCCCGCCATCTGCCGTGAGAAAATAGGCCACGGGTTTCCTCCCTCTTGTCGTTGCCCCGATCGCAACAGAATGGCGCCCCCTGCGCCAGCTTTTTCGTGCTCAGGGCATCAGCTCTCCGTGGCGTGGCACAGGATCTCCAGCACCTCCGTCGGCGCGTCCCATGCCGCCATGTGGCCCGCGCCCGGCAGATGGTGGACAGCGATCCGGGGGGAAACCGTCACCATGTCCGCCCAGTCGAGGATTTGGTCCCGGTGCGGGGCCAGGATGCGGACGGGGATCTTTTCGGCGAGCCGCGCAAGCTCTGCCCGCAGGGACACGGTCTGGCCCGTTGCGCCGACGAGAGCTGCGGCAAGCGTGGACAGGCGGCCCCGGCTCAGGGTCTCGGCGATGTCCGCAAGGGCATCGGAGGAGAGCGGCAGTGGCGCTTCAGTCATCCGGTCAAGCAGATGGGCGACTTCGCCGGGCAAGCGTGCCGCGGCGAGACCCTGAACAAAAGTCGCGTCGATCCGCAGGCCGAGGCCTGCCGGAGCAATCAGCGTGAGGGACGTCGCCTTGCCGGCCGCAGCCAGCGCCGTTGCGGGGACTGCGCCGAGGGAATGCGCAACGACATGTGGCCGAGCGGCAAGCGTGTCGGACACGAGCCGGGAGAGCCCGGTCGAGAGATCCTCAGGGATGGTCGCCTCTGTCCCGGTTGTGCCGTGGCCGGGCAGGTCTGGGGCAAGGATACGGCGCCCGGCACGGACCAGCCCGGCCGAAATGGCGGACCAGACCGACCGATCGCCCGCAAAGCCGTGGAGCAACAGGACAGGGGTGCCGTTTTCGGGGCCGGAAAGGCTGTGGGCGAGCGGCCCGCTCTCGCCGACCTGGGTCATGCATTCGACGTCACCCCGCTCGATCCGGCCGCGGCGGCCCGAGCCTGGGATGTCGCAGATGTCGAGGCCGGCGTCGCGGGCGAGCCGACGGGCCAGCGGAGTGGCGCGCACCTTGTCGTGCCGCCCCGCTCTTGCGGGCGGCGCCTCCTCGCGGAGCGGTACGGCCGAGCCTGGAGGCGCAAGAGGCATTGCATGCGGCTTGGGTGCAGGCGCGGCGGCGGCGTCCGCCGCACCGGAAAGCCGGGCCAAAGGATCACCCACGCGCACTTGCGCGCCTTCGGGGACAAGGATTTCCGTGAGTTCGCCGTCTCCCAGAGCGGGCACTTCAACGATTGTCTTGTCGGTTTCGACCTCCAAGAGCGCGTCGCCCCGCTTGTAGGCCTCGCCGGGGGCGACCAGCCAGGTGACGACGCGGCCTTCCTCCATGGTCTCGCCCAGCCGGGGCAGAGTGAGCACACCGCTCATGCGGTCAGCCTACGCGCGGCGTCCGCAATGGATGCGGGAGAGGGGACGGATCCGGCTTCGAGGCCGGTGGAAACGGAGATCGGGATGTCCTCGCCCGCGACGCGCAGGACCGGGTTTTCGAGAAAATCGAAGCATTCCTCGCCGATCCGGGCTGCGAGTTCCGCGGCCACACCTGCTGTTAGGGGACCCTCTGACACCACCATCGCGCGGCCGGACGCCTCGATCAAAGGGCGGATCGTATCGAAGTCGAGGGGGTTGAGCGTGCGCAGATCGACGACGGCGGCCTCAATCCCGTCGGCGGCGAGCGCATCTGCAGCCTCCAGCGCGTAGTGGAGCTGCCGCGAGTACGTGACGATCACGAGGTCGGTTCCGCTGCGGCGCACCGCCGACTGGCCCCAATCCGGCACCGGCGCCGCGAGGTCGACCTCTGCGCTTTGGGCGTAGAGCGCCTTGTGCTCGATGAAGACGACCGGGTCGGGCTGGCGCAGCGCCTGGCGCAAGAGGTGGTAGGCGTCGGCCACCGTGGCGGGCATCGCCAGGCGCAGGCCCGGCGTGTGCATGATGTAGGCCTCCAGGCTCTGGGAATGCTGCGCACCTGCCGAACGGCCCGTCCCGCCTTGTGTGCGCAGCACCATCGGCACGCCGATCTGGCCGCCGAACATGTAGCGGATCTTGGCCGCCTGATTGCAGAGCTGGTCCATCGTCATGCCGATGAAGTCAACGTACATCAGCTCCGCCACAGGGCGCATCCCGGCCATCGCCGCCCCGACGGCCGTGCCGACGATGCCGGGCTCGGAGATCGGTGTGTCGAGCAGACGCTCGTGGCCGAACGCGTCGATCAGCCCTTTAGTGACGCCGTAAGCCCCGCCATATCGGCCGACCTCTTCCCCAATCACGAAGACATCCGGGTCGTCTTGCATGGCGTCATAGAGCGCGCGGCGCAGGGCTTCGCGGTAGGTCAGGGTCTCCATCGGTCAGCTCCGTGCCAGGACGCGGTCGATCCGGGCCTCGACGGGCTCGGGCTCGGGCGCCCCGGGGGCAAAGACATCGCGGAACATGCTGCCTAGGGACGGCTCCTCGGAGGCAATGGCGAAGTCGATGGTTGCGTCCATCTCAGCCGCAGCGGCGTCGTCGATTGCCCCGAGCGTGCCTGGGTCCTCCCCGGCTTCGGCCAAGGCGTCCCGGGCGAAGCTCAGCGGATCCCGCGCGCGGCCTTCGGCCTCCTCAACCTCGGTCCGGTAGGGGCTCTTGTCTTTCCGGGCGTGACCGAAGAAGCGATAGCAGTCGACGGCGAGAAAGCCGGGCGTCCCCGCCCGCGCGCCATCGACGATCCGGGCGGCCGCCGCCTGCACGTCGCGCACATCGCGTCCGTCCACCGTCTCGCCCTGCAGGCCAAAGGCGCGGGCGCGGGCATGCAGATCCGTTGCGCGGGTGGCCTGGTCGATCCGGGTGCCCATGCCCCACTGGTTGTTGATGCAGACAAAGACAGCAGGCAGGCCCCACAGCGCGGCCATGTTCATGCTCTCATAAAGGATGCCCTGCTGCATCGCACCGTCCCCGAAGAACGCGACTGATACGGCTCCGGTTCCCTTGCGCTTGGCCGCCAGGGCGGCGCCGACAACGGCTGGAATACCGCCACCGACAATCGCATTCGCCCCCAGATGCCCCAGACCCATGTCGGCGATGTGCATCGACCCACCTTTGCCGCGGCAATAGCCCGTTTCTTTGCCGGCGATCTCCGCCATCATGCGCTTCGGGTCCGCTCCTCGGGCGAGGAAGATGCCATGACCGCGGTGGTGAGTCGTGAACGTGTCGCCGACCTTCATCACGGCTGAAACCCCGACAGCCGCGGATTCCTCGCCAATCGAGAGATGCAGCATTGATCCCGCGCTTTCGCCCCGCACGAAGAGCTCGCCAACGCGCTCCTCAAAAGTACGGATGCGGCGCATCGCCGTGTAGAGCCCGAGCAGGCCGGTGTTGGACGTTGCGGTGCCGGACATGGGCGCTCCTTCGCCGTCGCAAGATGTGGCAGAAGATGCCGGTCTTGTGACATTTGTCAAGCTGAGATACATTTGTATCCTGGAGGGAAGATTGGTTGATCTCACCGAAGCCGAGCGGATGACCCGCGCCGCGTGGCTCTATTACGTGGCCGGTCTGAACCAGGCGGAGACGGCGCACCGACTGGGTGTGACGCGAGCCCGGGTCAACCGCCTGTTGCAAGGCGCGCGCCAGACGGGTGTCGTCGCCATTTCAGTGAACGAGCGTGACCTTGGGCTCCTGAAAGTCGAGGAGGCGTTGCGCGTCCGATTTGGGTTGGACACCTGTATCGCGACAGTCCCGGTGGGAGGGAACGGATCGCACGCAGATCAGGAGGCGACGCTCCGGCTTGTCGGCGCGGCCGGAGCACAGCTCATGCAAGGGCGGCTGGCCGCGGACCCCAGCATGATTATCGGGATCGGCTGGGGGCGGACGCTCGCGGCCTTAGCGCACGCCTTTCCCGGCCCGGCCGCGCCGGAAGCGCGGTTCATCAGCCTTATGGGGTCCCTGACAGCGAAGTCTTCGGTCAATCCCTTCGACGTTGTGCAGGAGCTGGCAAAGGCCACGGGGGGAGAAGGCTACTTTCTGCCCGTGCCTTTCATAGCAGACACGCCGCAAGATCGAGCGTTTCTGTTGTCTCAACAGGCAATAAAGGCGCCGTTGGCGCTCGCGCGCCGCGCACAATGCGCTTTTATCAGCGTGGGCGAGCTGACCTCGGACTCCTTGCTCGTGCAAAAGGGTATGATCGGCGAAGACGATCTTGCCGAGTTGCGCGCCGCCGGTGCCGTGGGCGACACGAACGGCATCTTCTTCGATGCTGCCGGTGTGCCTGTCGCCCATCCGCTGAACCAGCGTTGCGTTGCCCTGGGCCTCGACGCCTTGCGTTCCATGGAAACGGTGCTGCTCTCGGCGGGGCGCCAGAAACTGAACGCCACGCGGGCCCTCTTGGAAAGCGGCGCCATTCGCACCCTGGTGATCGACGGCGACAGCGCGCTGGCCCTGTCCCGCGTTTCGGGCGCCTCCGACGCAACACCGTAGGGTCATCGGCGACCCGCCGCTGGGTGAACCGAGCCTCCGCGCGCTCAGGGAGGCTCTCCTGCGCGCGGGGCGATCCTCGCCTCTCGACCCGCTGCGTTACGAGAGTTGCGCTTGCCTACGGCGTGCACCCGGTCGACAGCACAGCCCCCCTCACGCGAGCGATCGTATGTTCTCCGGCGGGGGGCTCAGTCGCCGCCGTGCGCGGCAGCTCTCTTTGCGGCGACCAGCTCCGTCTCGGTCTGTCGCATACCCGTCCGAAACGACTGCTCCACGAAGTCCATATGGGCCATCGCCGCCGCCTCAGCGGTGCTAGGGTCGCGTGCGCAGATGGCTTCGGTGATGTCTCGATGTTGTTGCAGGAGCTTCGCCCCGGACCCGTCCATCGCGCGCAGATAGTCACGGTTGTAGAACACACCGCGACGCGTCAGCTCGTAGATCGATGCCATCATATGGACAAGCAGTGCATTGTGGCTGGCCTCGACGATCCGTGTATGTAAGCGGACATCGGCTTGCTGGGCGGCCTTGGGGTCATTGTCCGCGTCGGCGCGTTCGAGCGCGTCGAGCTGGAGGCGCAACTGGGCCAGATCGGTCTTCGTGGCCCGTTCTGCCGCAAGGCGCGCGGCGAACCCCTCCTGGGCGCGGCGATACTCCAGATAATCGAAGAATGCCTTGCCCTGGCGCGCATAAAGGTTCACGAGCGCTGGGGCCATCGCCTCGCCCGTCAGCTTGGCGATAAACGTCCCTTCACCGTGGCGCGAGTGGATCAGGCCACTCTCTTCGAGTGTTTTGAGCGCATCACGCAGCTTGGGCCGCGAGATGTTGAGCTGCGCAGACAGCTCCCGTTCGGACGGCAGCTTGTCCCCCTCGGAGAGAACACCCTGCACGATCAGGTCCTCGATCTGGCGCACAACACGCTCAGCGATGGGTTTTGATTCGATTTGGTCGAAGATGTTTGGGGGTACGGGCATGGACTCGGGGTTGGGGTGGTAATTTGTGTTGACCTTGAGATTGTATCTCAGGTTTGTGGATATGTGAAGTCGTTTGATATCAATGGTATGATGAAAATTGATCTATGTCAATTTTCAAACCTCTCTCAGG
>JBCCYI010000057.1:0-22032 GCA_039189975.1 Pseudomonadota bacterium | reverse complement strand
TTTTCTATCAATGACTGATCAGCGGCGGCGCGCCAATTGCATCAGATGCAAGACGGCTCAGGCCCTTGGCATGCGCTGTCATGGGCAAATCCGGGCGTCGGTCAGCCCCCGACACGGCGATTGCGCACCGCCATCAACTTAAGTCGGAGAGCGTTGAGCTGGATAAACCCGGCGGCGTCAGACTGGTCGTAGGCCCCTGCATCGTCTTCGAAGGTCACGTGGTCCATCGAATAGAGCGTATGGTCCGACCACCGTCCCACGACCTCGACGCTGCCTTTGTAGAGCTTGAGCCGCGTTGTGCCCGTCACATGCGCCTGGCTGTGGTCGATGGCGGCTTGCAGCATCTCGCGCTCAGGGGTGAACCAGTACCCGTTGTAGATCAGCTCGGCATAGCGCGGCATGAGCTCGTCCTTAAGGTGCATCGCGCCCTTGTCGAGCGTGATCTGCTCGATCCCGCGATGTGCCGCCATCAGGATGGTGCCGCCAGGCGTCTCGTAGATCCCGCGCGACTTCATCCCGACATAACGGCCCTCCACAAGATCGAGCCGCCCGATCCCATGTGCCCCCCCGAGCGCATTGAGTTTGGTCAGAAGGGCTGCGGGCGAGAGCCGCTCGCCATCAATCGAAACGGCATCGCCCCGCTCAAACCCGACTTCGATGTACTGCGGCGTGTCCGGCGCATTCTCGGGCGCGACGGTACGCTGGTACACATAATCGGGCGCCTCCTCCGCAGGATCCTCCAGCACGACACCTTCAGACGAGGTGTGCAGCAGGTTGGCATCGACCGAAAACGGCGCCTCGCCCCGCTTGTTCTTGGCAATCGGGATCTGGTGCGCCTCGGCGAACTCGATGAGCTTCGTGCGTGATGTGAGCGACCACTCACGCCACGGTGCCACCACCTTGATCTCCGGGTTCAGCGCGTAGGCCGCGAGCTCGAACCGCACTTGGTCATTGCCCTTGCCCGTCGCGCCGTGGCTGACGGCGTCGGCGCCGGTCTCCGCGGCAATCTCCACCAGCCGCTTCGAAATCAGCGGACGCGCGATGGAGGTCCCGAGCATATAGAGCCCCTCGTAGAGCGCATTCGCCCGAAACATCGGGAACACATAGTCGCGGACGAACTCCTCTCGCAGATCCTCGATGTAGATCTCGTTCACGCCCAGCATCTCGGCCTTCTTGCGCGCCGGCTCCAGCTCTTCACCTTGTCCAAGATCGGCGGTGAAGGTTACGACCTCGCAGTCGAACTCCACCTGCAGCCACTTCAGAATGATCGAGGTATCGAGACCGCCGGAATAGGCGAGCACGACTTTCTTGGGCGCATCAGGCATGGGGTCCTCAGAAGTGCTGGGGTTAGGCATTGTTGGCGCCCTCTACCGCGCGCGCCGCGCCGGGACAAGATGGGCGTCACACGCAGGGCGCGCGGCGAAATAATGTCAGAGCCGCACGCCGCGACCTTTGGCGGCGCCTGGGTTGCTCTCTTTGCGCCGTCTTCCGTCGGGGACGACACGTGCCTTGCTGTGCCCCCGCTCAGCTTTGAAGTCGGGCATAAACATCCCCGGAATTGGCTGCATGGGGCAAGGCCTCCAGCCGCGCGCGCATGTCGGACGCACGCTCCCACCCCGTGTCGAGCGCAAAGCTCTCCCCCAGCGACAAAGCGAAACGATAATCGCCCAGGCCTTCGAGTTGCTCAAGCGCGCGCAGCCCGGGGCCACGGTGAATGGTTGTCACCTCAAAGGACAGTGCAGCGACGGGATGGCTGAGACCGGACAGTACCACGTCCTCGAAGCCCTCCACGTCGATCTTGATGAAGTCCGGAACCCCATGGCGCGCAATCAGCGCGTCAAGCGTGGTCACGGGCACCTCCACGTCGTCGGACCAGACCTGGCCGAGCCAGCCCTCCGCTCCCTGCGCCGCCGCAACGAACGCGTCCGACAGAGTCGACACCGTCGGATTGGTGGCGTTGATCCGCAGGAGCATCCGGCCTTCGCCTCTCCCAAGGGCCGCCCCCTCCAGCACCACGCCAGGATCCCCCGCCATCACCAGGCGGACGACGAGGCGCAGGGCACGCCGCACATCCGGTTGCGGCTCAACTCCGACAACGCGCGCCCCCAGCCGCCGAAACACCCGCGCGCGATCTCCCACATGGGCACCGACGTCGAAGGCCAGCCCGCCTTCCGGCACAAAGGCCCGGTAGAAGGCGGCCATCCTGTCCAGCCGGACAGCGTCGCCGTGGTAGAGGCGCAACGACGTCCCGATCGCGGCGGCGCGGGGGGCGGGTTTTGTGGCCATCGAGTGCATTCTGGTCGCGTTGTGGGGCGGATGTGGTTGTATTTGGGTCAAGCGTACCGCAGAGATCGAGGAATGTCCCAGCCTCATCCCGCTTCTACTCCAACGATCGACCCCGACTTCGCAGACGCCGCGCGCGCCGCGGAAACACGCCTGCGGGCCCTCTTTCCCCCGACGCCGCTGCAACGCAATGCGTTCCTCTCAGAACGCTACGAGGCCGATATCTGGCTGAAGCGCGAGGACCTCAGCCCCGTTCGGTCCTACAAATTGCGCGGCGCCTTCAACGCCATGGGCAAAGTGCTGGCGCGCAATCCAGAGCAGACCCTCTTTGTTGCGGCGTCTGCGGGCAACCACGCGCAGGGCGTGGCGTTCGTCTGTCGTCACTTCGGGGTGCACGGCGTGATCTTTATGCCGGTGACGACGCCAGAGCAGAAGATCATGAAGACGCGCACCTTCGGCGGGAGCCATGTCGAGATCAGGCTGACGGGCGACTATGTCGACGACACGCTGGCGGAGGCGCAAAGCTGGTGCGCCGAGGCCGGGGGCCATTTTCTCTCACCGTTCGACGACCCTGATGTGATCGAGGGGCAGGCCTCTGTCGCGGTGGAGATGATGGCGCAGGGCGGTGCGCCGGATCTTGTTGTTCTGGCCGTCGGCGGTGGCGGATTGTCGGCCGGGATCACGAGCTATCTCGCCTCCGAGGGGCCGACCGTCGGGCTGCGCTACGTCGAGCCCGCGGGGGGACGGTCGCTTGCCGAGGCGCTGAAGCAAGGCGCTCCGACCACGCTGCAGAGGGTGGACACCTTTGTGGATGGGGCAGCCGTGGCGCGCGTTGGGGCGCACACGTTTGCCCGGCTGTCACATGTCGATCCGGCGCATGTCCTCAGCGCACCCGAAAATCGGATCTCCGGGACCATCCTGGAGATGCTGAACATCGAGGGCATTGTTCTGGAGCCAGCCGGGGCACTGTCACTCGATGTCTTGCCGGAGCTTGCCGAGGAGATCCGGGGACGCCAAGTGGTCTGTATCACGTCCGGCGGCAACTTTGATTTCGAGCGTTTGCCGGAGGTTAAAGAGCGCTCGCAGCGCTACACCGGCCGCAAGAAGTACCTGATCCTTCGCCTGCCCCAGCGGCCGGGCGCCCTGCGCGACTTCCTGGAGCAGCTCGGCCCCGACGACGACATTGCGCGGTTTGAGTATCTCAAGAAGTCGGCGCGTAATTTTGGCTCCGTGCTGATTGGGATCGAGACGTCGCGCGCAGAGAATTTCGACGCGCTCTTTTCCCGGCTCTCTGCAAAAGGCTTCGTGTTTTCCGACATCACCTCGGACGAGCTGATCGGCGAGTTCGTGCTCTGAGGGCTTGGAGATCTCTCCCCCTTTGAGAAGATCGGCGACGCCGCACCGACGGCAGGTGCGCAAAGACGCGGTTGATCTTATGTTGCGGCGAGCGTTGTTTATCCTCTTCCCGCTGCTACTGCGTTTGACCGACCTGGTCTGTGAAACGGTCGCGTGACTCCATGAAACAGGACAGAACGGGGGAAATCGCGACCTCTTCCGCACGGCCCTGTTTCGCCATTTGCTCACCCGTCGCACAGAGCTTTGCCAGCTGCGCGAAACCCAGGTTGAGCGCTGCGCCCTTCAGCGCGTGCAGTTCGCCCTCGAGCCCATCCGGCGGTGCGCCCATGAGCGCGTCAACCATGGTCTCAGTCTCTTCAAGAAACAACGTCACGACTTCGCCAAACTCCTCGTCGCCAATCTCATCGCGCAGCTCCCAGACGCGCGGCCATTCGATGAGATCGCCCGCCTCTCCAGTCATCAATGCGCCCGCCTCTCGAAAAAAAATGTTAGGCGAAGTCTATCCATACGCAGCTTAAAAATGTGTTGAGATAACAGCGCGTTTTTTCAATCACCGGTTCACTCGGAATTAACCGCCCCTGCTTAGCGTCGAGAGCGTAGATTAAAGCACCCGGTTTGATGTCCTGCGATCCTGTTTCCTCTTCCCCACCGCACCCGCCCGACGCGGAGTCGGATATGGCCAGCCAGGGCGATCCTGCTGACGTGCACACCGTCCTCGTCGTGGATGACAGCAAGATGCAGCGCCGGATTCTCACGGCGCAGCTCCGCCGGCTGGGATATAACGTCCTGGAGGCAGAGTCTGGTGAAGAAGCCCTACATATCTGTGAAGGCTCACAACCAGACCTGGTTGTGAGCGACTGGATGATGCCGGGAATGTCCGGGATCGAGTTTTGCCGTCACTTTCGTCAGATGCCGCGCGAGAGTTACGGCTATTTTCTCCTCCTCACATCAAAGTCCGACCGTGAAGAGATTGCGCTCGGATTTGACGCCGGTGCCGACGATTTTCTGACCAAGCCGGTGCAGGGAGACGAGCTGCGCGCTCGCCTCGCAGCAGGCGCGCGGGTGCTACGGATGGAAAAGGAGCTGGTCGCGAAGAATGCTCAGCTGTCCGATGCGCTCGACGAGCTACAGACACTCTATGAATCGCTGGACAACGACCTGAGTGAAGCACGCAAGCTGCAGCAATCACTTGTCAAAGAACGCTTCCGCGCCTTCGGGCAAAACCAGGTTGCCCTGCTGTTGCGGCCCTCCGGCCATGTCGGTGGAGACCTGGTGGGCTTCGTTCCCGTGGAGGCCTCACGTCTGATCGTTTTCGCAATTGACGTGTCCGGACATGGTGTCGCGTCCGCCCTGATGACTGCGCGCCTGTCTGGCTATCTCATGCCCACGACTGCTGACCGCAATGTCGCTCTAGAGCCCGGTCCGGACGGCCAGGTTGAGATTCTGTCACCCGCGGAGGTCGCCCGACGCCTCAACAGGCTTTCCCTGGCGGAGCTAGCAACCGATACATACTTTACAATGGCGCTGGCCGAGATTGACCTGGAAAGCGGCGCAACCCGACTCGTTCAGGCGGGCCACCCGCACCCGGTGATCCAGCGCGCCGACGGACGGCTGGAGCAAGTCGGCACTGGTGGCGCACCGATCGGACTGATCGAGGATGTGGAGTACGAAGACGTGTCCTTCGTGCTCGCCCCAGGCGACCGGTTGGTGCTCGTGTCCGACGGCATCACCGAATGCGAAGATCCGACAGGGGAAATGCTCGACGAAGATGGCCTGCTCGAGATCATTTCACGTAACGCACCATTGAATGGTCCCGCGTTTCTAGAAGCGCTGACATGGGACGTCGCGACGTTTGCAAAGGGCAAGGATTTTGGAGACGACATTTCAGCCGCCCTCTACGAACACAAGGTAACCCAAGGCTCAATGACCCCTTAACCAGATGCGCTCCCGATGCGCCGGCACCCAAGCATCCGAACTGTCGGCCAACCCAAACGACAAAGCGATCAGGGCAAAAGACGCTCCAGAAACAGCCTGTCGCCCGGATTACCGACCATCTCGGCTGCAAGCGAAAGCGGCACGACATGTGCGCTATGCCCCACCTCTTGCGGTGGCCCATGTCGCCGCACAGCTTGACCGAGATAAACGGTACAGATCTTCTCCGCCCAGAGGTCGTATTCCGGCATGTAGGTATAGCGTCGAAACGCGCCCATGCGCCGTAGCACGCGCATGCGCCACCCGGTCTCCTCCAGTACCTCACGATGCAGAGCCGCAATTGGCTGTTCGCCAGGATCTATCCCGCCACCAGGCAGCTGAAACTCTGGCTCTGGCTCGACCTGATGAGTAAGAAGCACCGATCCACCGTGGAGCACGATCGCATAGGCCCCAGGCCGTGCGATGTACTTCTTACCAGCTCGAACCGGCTCGCCAACGCGCCGTATCATCCGTAACGTCCCTTGTTGCCTGCGCCGCTCAGCCCAGCCACATCACACCGGCCCAACCAGATCAACAGGATCCGCAATTTCTCGTCGGGGGTTTGCGCCCAGCGTTGTCCCGCCTACATGGTCCCGATAGGCCAACCGCCGGCTCCCAAGGAAACCCAATGACTCTCGGCGCAAAAATCGCGTGGGACGACACTGTCCTGCCCTTTCAACTCGACAATGCGGATATCCGCGGGCGCATCGCGCGGCTCGACGGCGTGCTGGAGCGCGTCCTCGCCCAACACGCCTATCCGCCCGCCATCGAAGCGCTCGTCGCCGAGATGGCGCTCCTCACGGCCTTGATCGGGCAGACGATCAAGTTGCGATGGAAGCTCTCGCTGCAAGTGCGCGGCAACGGACCTGCCCGCCTGATTGCGACGGATTTTTATGGCCCGACCGAGGACGGCCAACCCGCCCGGATGCGCGCCTACGCCAGCTTCGACGCCGACCGCGTGACCACAGGCGGAGCTCCGTTCGACCTGATCGGCAAGGGTTACTTTGCTATCCTGATCGACCAGGGCAGCGGGATGGCCCCCTACCAGGGCATCACCCCGATCGACGGTGACTCGCTGTCGGGCTGCGCCCAGACGTATTTCGCGCAATCCGAGCAGATCCCCACGCGGTTCGCGCTCACCTACGGCCGCGCCCAGCGCCCGGGCCAGCCGGAGCATTGGCGCGCCGGCGGGATAATGATCCAGCACATGCCCGAAGCGGGCGAGCATGTTGCGCGCGACGGCGGCTCCGGGGAAGGCGGCCTGCTGCGCGCCGCCGACATTCTCGACGACACCGCCGGCGAGAACTGGGACCGCGTGAATCTGCTGCTCGATACCGTTGAAGACCTCGAACTGATCGGCCCGGATGTCCAACCAACGGACCTTCTTGTGCGGCTCTTTCATGAAGAAGCGCCGCGGGTCTTCGGGGCCCAGCCGGTCGAGTTCGGGTGTTCCTGTGGGCCGGAAAAGGTGCGACAGTCGCTCTCCATCTATTCCGCCAAGGATATTGCGACGATGACGATGGACACCGGGAAGGTCACCGCGGATTGCCAGTTTTGCGGCGCGCACTATGAGTTCGACCCAGAAACGCTTGGGTTCGAGGCAACGCGCGTCGCCTCGGAGGGGGAAGCATGAACGCCACGGCCCGTGCCTTTGCTGCCTCTCCACAGCAGGACGAACTGCGCGGCACTCTCCTTGATGCGGTCGCCGCGTCGGGAACCGCATCCTCCGACTTTGACCTGAACCCGGGTCTCGTCCTGCCGCCCGGGCGAAAGCTAAGGCCCGCCGCCGTGCTCGTCGCTGTCATCGACGGGAGGCACGGCCCGGAAGTGCTGCTTACGAAACGGTCCGCCCGGCTGAAGCATCATCCGGGTCAAGTCGCCTTCCCGGGCGGCAAGCTCGATCCGACGGACAGGAACGCCACCGCCGCAGCGCTCCGCGAAGCACGGGAGGAGGTCGGCCTTTCGCCCCACACGGTGGATGTGCTCGGAGAGCTGTCGCCCCACGAGACGGTCACGGGGTTCAACGTCACGCCAGTGCTGGCCATGGCGCAGCCCTTTGTGCCGGAGTTGGAGGCTGGGGAGGTTGCGGAGGCTTTCGCCGTCCCGTTCGCGCATCTGGCCAACCCGGCCAATTATGTGATCGAGCGGCGGAGATGGCGCGGCACCTGGCGGAGCTACTACACTGTTCCCTACGGACCTTACTACATCTGGGGGGCGACAGCACGCATGCTGCGCGCCTTGGCGGACCGGCTGCCACGATGACCCGGATCACCGCGGCGTGGCTAACGGGTCCTGCTGCGCACAAGGTCACAAAGGCGCTGGAAGACGCAGGGCACACAGCGCTCTTTGTCGGTGGATGTGTGCGCAACACACTGCTCAATGCCCCCGTGACCGACCTCGACCTCGCGACCGATGCGACGCCGAACGCGGTTCTCGACCTGGCCGACGCCACCGGCATCAAGGCCGTGCCGACCGGGATCGACCACGGGACTGTAACCCTCATCCACAGCGAAACGCCCATTGAGGTTACGACGTTTCGGGCAGATGTCGAAACGGATGGTCGGCATGCCCAGGTGCGCTTTTCCACAGATGTGGCGGAGGATGCGCGACGCCGCGATTTCACCATGAATGCGCTCTATTGCGATGCCCGCGGCACCGTCGTCGATCCGAACGGTCACGGCCTTGCCGATCTTGCGAAACGCCGCGTGCGGTTCATCGGGGCCGCTCAGGACCGTGTCCAGGAGGACTATCTGCGCATTCTGCGGTTCTTTCGGTTTCACGCTTGGTATGCGGATCCAAACGGTGGCCTGGATGCGGATGGCCTGGCGGCCTGTGCGGGCGGCATCGAAGGTCTGGCCCAGATCTCGGCCGAGCGGGTTGGAGGTGAAATCAAGAAACTCCTCGCAGCACCGGACCCGTCGGTTGCGCTGGGCGCTATGGTACAGTCCGGTGTTCTGCACGCTGTGTTGCCCGGGGCGGACGACGCCGCAGCTGCGCGCGTTGCCCATCTCCATGACACACCGGACGCCATCCTGCGGCTGGCCGCGCTCGGCCCCGAGGATGGGCCCGTGCGCCTGCGCCTGTCCCGTGCCGAGAGCCGCCGATGGGAGTCTCTGCGCCGTGCGGCGGCGGACGGGCAGAGCGCGCGCGAATTGGGCTGGCGTCTGGGCGCAGAGGACGCGCGAGCCGCGCTGGCGCTGCGGGCCGCGCTCCTCGGCACGCCGCTCCCTGCCGACATGCACGTGGAGGTGGACGCGGGAGCGGCAGCGCACTTCCCTGTGCGGTCGCGAGATCTCATGCCCGACTATCAGGGGGCTGCCCTCGGCGCGCGGCTCGCAGAGCTTGAGGCCGCGTGGATCGCCTCCGGGCTCCGCGCCACACGGGAGGTGCTCCTGTCCCAGACCCGGCAATAATGCCGGGTTTCGGACGACGGTATTTTCCTGTATCCGACACGCACTATCTGTGCGTCTCTGGCGGAGGTCCTTCCGCCCGACGCCCCCTCCCCGCCGCGAAAGCGCCGACCGATGTTTCGCTATTTCGAGAACCTCATCGACCCCTATGTGGCGTATGATGAGAACGATACGCCGCCGCGCAAGCTGTGGCCATTCCTTTGGGACTATGCTCAGCCGTTCAAGAAAATGTTCGCCTGGGCCACGATGCTGTCTGTCCTCACGGCAGGGATAGAGGTTGGCCTCATCTTCTACATGGGCCGCGTTGTCGACATTCTTGCGTCCAGTTCGCCTCAGGCAATCTGGCAGGACCACGGGCTGGAGCTGGCCTTTGCCGCAGTCTTCATCCTGCTGCTGCGCCCCCTGGTGCAGACGATCGACGTGCTCGTCCTCAACAACTCGCTGCTGCCCAACTTCGGCACCCTGATCCGGTGGCGCGCGCACCGGCACGTGCTGCGCCAGTCCGTCGGCTGGTTTGAGAACGATTTCGCCGGGCGCATCGCCAACCGGATCATGCAGACGCCGCCCGCCGCGGGCGAGGCGATGTTCCAGATCTTCGACGCGATCACCTTCGCGCTCGCCTACATGATCGGTGCCGCGATCCTTCTGCTAGATGCCGATCCCCGGCTCCTCTTGCCCCTGTTGGCGTGGTTCGTCCTCTACGGTGTCCTCGTGCGGTGGACGATCGTCAACGTCGAGCCTGCGTCCAAGGCCGCGTCCGACGCCCGCTCCGAGGTGACCGGCCGCGTGGTGGACAGCTACACCAACATCCACTCCGTGAAGATGTTCGCCCACCACGACCGCGAGATCGCCTACGCCAAGGATGCCATCGAGAGAACGCGCACGACCTTCCAGAAGGAGATGCGCATCTTCACGATCATGGACATGTCGTTGACGATCTTGAACGGTCTCTTGATCGTGGGGGTCGTCGGCTGGGCGCTGGCGCTATGGTCCACCGGGGCGGCGACGGTCGGCGTGGTCGCTGCCGCCACCGCGCTAACGCTGCGGCTCAACGCGATGACCGGCTGGATCATGTGGGCGGTGTCGTCCTTCTTTCGCCAGCTCGGCGTCGTGGCCGAGGGGATGGAGACGATTGCGCAGCCGATCACCCTGGTTGACAAGCCGAACGCACCTGCGCTGAGCGTCTCGGACGCGAAGATCGAGTTTGCCGACGTGTCGCACCATTACGGCCGCGGCGCGGGCGGGCTCGATCACCTGTCGCTGACCATCGAGCCAGGTGAAAAGATCGGGCTGATCGGACGGTCCGGCGCGGGTAAGTCGACGCTCGTCAAGCTGCTCCTGCGGTTCTACGACACCGAGAGCGGGCGGATCTGCATCGACGGGCAGGACATCGCCGGGGTGGCGCAGGACAGCCTGCGCCAGGCCATTGGCATGGTCCAGCAGGACAACGCGCTCCTGCACCGCTCGATTGCCGAGAACATCCTCTATGGCCGCCCCGACGCCACAGAAGCCGAGATGATCGCCGCCGCCAAGCGTGCCGCCGCTGACGATTTCATCGCCGATCTGGCCGACCCGGAGGGTCGCTCCGGCTATGACGCACAAGTGGGCGAGCGCGGCGTCAAGCTCTCCGGCGGTCAGCGTCAGCGCATTGCCCTTGCCCGGGTGATCCTGAAGGACGCGCCGGTCCTGGTGCTGGATGAGGCGACGTCCGCTCTCGATTCCGAGGTCGAAGCCGCGATCCAGGACACGCTCTACGGCGTGATGGAGGGCAAGACCGTGATCGCCATCGCCCACCGGCTTTCCACGATCGCGCGGATGGACCGGATCCTCGTCCTCGACGAAGGCCGCATCGCCGAACAAGGGACGCATAGCGAGTTGCTGTCCAAAGGCGGGCTCTATGCCCGGTTCTGGGAGAGGCAATCCGGCGGGTTCATTGGCGCGGATGCTCCGGAGGCTGCCGAATGAAACTCCCCCATCCCGCCTCTCTTATCGAGCCCTTCGCCCGTGCCGATGGTCCCCCGCCGGATCGTCTGGTGCCGTTCTTTCTATGGGCGCTTCGCGGGTCGATGCCCATGCTCTGGGTCGCCGGGCTGCTGTCGGCCATCGTCGGCACGCTCGAAGTCCTCTCGGCCTTTGTGCTGGGACGCATCATCGACACGGCGCTCGACAGCGGTCCGGAGACGTTCTTCGCCGAGAACCTAGGGCTTATCCTCTTTGCCGCCGCGTTCTTTGTTCTGATCAGGCCCGTCACCTTCGGGATCTCGGCGGCGGCCAACGGCATCACCGTGCAGCCCAATGTCACCCCCCTGGTGCTGAGCCGCCTGCATCGCTGGACCATGGGCCAGGCCGTCACGTTCTTCGACAACGACTTCGCCGGGCGCATCGCTCAGAAGCAGATGCAGACCAGCCGCGCGGTGACGGATACCGTCTCCGAAATCACCAACGTCGTCTTCTTCGCCCTCGCCTCGCTGA
Organism: Pseudomonadota bacterium; assembly: GCA_039189975.1. GTDB lineage: Bacteria > Pseudomonadota > Alphaproteobacteria > Rhodobacterales > Rhodobacteraceae > HLUCCA09. The sequence continues at coordinate 10,540 of JBCCYI010000057.1, read as the reverse complement.
TCGGCGCGGCGATCATGCTGACGGCGATCGACTGGCGCGTGGCTCTGGCGCTCACGATCTGGCTCTTCGTCTATCTCGCGCTCATCCGGTTTTTCCTGCCGAAGATCCGGGTGGCCTCCAAGGGACGCGCCGCCGCGCGCGCGATGGTCTCGGGCCAGGTCGTCGACACGATCACCAACATCAAGACGGTGAAGCTCTTCGCCCACCATGCTCATGAGGACCGCGAAGCCCTCAAGGCCATGGGCACCTTCCGCGAAAAAGCCATCGACTTTGGCGTGATGTCCACCTTCTTCCGCTTCGCGCTTATGACGGTCGCGGGCGCATTGCCCGTTCTGATGATTGGCGGCACGCTCCTGCTGTGGCGCGACGGGATCGCCTCGGCAGGTGACATCGCGGCGGCGGGCGCCATCTCCATCCGCATCGCGCAGATGACGGGTTGGGTCTCCTTCACCCTGATGGGGATCTATGCCAACGTCGGCGAGGTTGAAGACGGGATGCGCACGCTCTCGCCGCCCCATGGCCTGACAGACGCGCCAAACGCCAAGATCCTGCCTCAGGACGTGGGCCGCGTGGAGTTCGACCAAGTTCGCTTTGCCTACGGGCGCGGCACAGGGGGAATCGACACGGTGAACCTGGCGTTGGACCCCGGCGAAAAGATCGGCCTGATCGGCGCGTCGGGTGCAGGCAAGTCGACCCTCGTGTCCCTGCTCCTGCGCCTCTATGACACCGAGGGCGGCGCGATCCGCGTCGGCGGCCACGATGTGCGGGAGCTGACGCAGGAGAGCCTGCGCCGCCAGATCGGGATGGTCACGCAGGAAACGGCGATGTTCAATCGCTCCGCGATGGACAACATCCTGTACGGGCGCCCCGACGCGACCGAGGCGCAGGTGATCGAAGCGGCACGCAAAGCCGAAGCGCATGAATTTATCAAGGATCTGATGGACTTTGCGGGCCGTTCGGGTTACGATGCGCACCTGGGCGAGCGCGGCGTGCGCCTCTCGGGGGGGCAGCGGCAGCGCATCGCGCTGGCCCGCGCCATTCTGAAGGACGCGCCAATTCTCATTCTGGATGAAGCAACCTCGGCGCTTGATTCCGAAGTCGAGGCGCAGATCCAGGCCGCGCTGGAGCGGGTGATGGAGGGGAAGACCGTCCTCGCGATCGCGCACCGGCTTTCCACCATCGCCCATATGGACCGCATTATCGTCCTCGATCAGGGCCGCATCGTCGAGGAGGGCGATCACCGCTCCCTCATGGCGCGCGGCGGCCTCTATGCGCGTTATTGGTCCAAGCAATCGGGCGGGTTCCTCGGTTTGACCGACGCTGCCGAGTAGCATGCCGGTCCGCCTCCGGATTGACCGGCTCGGCCACCGAGGCGATGGCATCGCCATCGGGCCGACGGGTGCGCCCATCTACATCCCCCGCATGTTGCCAGGCGAAGAGATCGAGGCGGAGATCGAAGGCGACCGCGGACGCTTCGCTCGGATTATCGTGCCCTCCGAGGACCGCGTGCGCGCGCCGTGTAAGCACTACAGCGCGTGCGGGGGGTGCAGCTTGCAGCATCTCGCCGAGCCGGCGGTGGCTGATTGGAAGCGCGCGGTTGTCGCGCAGGCCCTCGCCAGTCAGGGGATCCAGACCGGCGTGGTTGGCCCAGACACGTCGCCCGGTTACTCCCGCCGCCGCGCCACGTTCGCGCTGAAGCGTACCAAGGGCGGCGCGCTGGTCGGGTTTCATGGCGCCGCGTCCCACACCGTGGTCGACACGCCGGAATGTCACCTGCTCCATCCAGATCTGCTCGCGGTGCGCCCGGCGCTTGCGCGGCTTGCTGAGCTTGGTGCAAGCCGCAAGCAAACGCTCTCCGCACGCGTGACATGCCTCGACCATGGCGTCGATGTCAGCGTGACGGGCGGCAAGCCGCTTTCCGCAGATCAGCACGCTAGGATCGCGGCGATCTGCGCGGACGCCCGGATCCTCCGCCTCACGTGGGAGGGGGAGCCGGTCGCACAGCTGGCCCGCCCAAAACTCACGATCGCCGGCATCTCGGTGACACCGCCGCCCGGCAGCTTTCTTCAGGCGACCGCGGCGGGAGAAACCGCCCTCCAGGCCGCTGTATTGGACGCCGTCGGTCCAGCACGGCAGGTGGTAGACCTTTTTGCAGGACTAGGCACCTTTTCGCTCCCCCTGGCGGCACAGGCCGAGGTCCATGCGGTCGAGGGTGAGGCCGCCATGACGGCCGCATTGGCTGACGCGAGCCGCGCCGGACCGGGCCTGAAACGCGTGTCGACGGAAACGCGAGACCTCTTTCGCCGTCCGTTGGAGCCGGATGAACTCGCCCGCTTTGACGCAGCCGTCATCGACCCGCCGCGCGCCGGTGCTTTGGCTCAGACAGAGCGGTTGGCCGAGAGTCGCGTACCGCGCATCGCCGCCGTCTCCTGCAATCCGCAGACCTTCGCGCGCGATGCCCGCCGCCTCGTCGACGCAGGCTACCGTGTCGAATGGGTCAGGGTTGTGGATCAATTCCGCTGGTCGCCCCATGTCGAGCTTGCTGCGTTCTTCGCGCTTGAGCATACCAGCTCTTAAGGCAGCCCCGGACAGAGCCAAGGACACCCCGAACGTGACCGATCGCTTAAAGACATTCGTCGAATCCGCCCGGTTCAACCAGTTCATCACGGGAATCATCCTGTTCAACGCGCTGATCCTCGGGCTGGACACCTACCAATCGTTGCGAAGCTCCATGGGCGGTATGCTGGCCATGCTCGACAGTATTTGCCTGGCGATCTTCGTGGTTGAACTGGTGATCAAGCTGTTCGTCTACCGCTTGCGCTTCTTCACCTCGGGCTGGAACGTGTTCGACTTCGTCATCGTTGGGATTTCCCTGATGCCGGGTGCCGGGGCGCTGACGGTGCTGCGCGCGTTGCGAATTCTGCGGGTGCTGCGGGTGATCTCTGTGGTGCCGGCACTGCGCCGGGTGGTCGAGGGGTTCATCCGGGCACTTCCCGGTATGGGCTCGGTCTTCCTGCTGATGGGCATGGTCTTTTACATCGGCGCGGTCATGGCGACCAAGCTCTTTGGGTCCGGCTGTGATCATCTGGGCGTCGCGGCCTGCACGCCAGAGCTGCACGCCAACATTATCGACTGGTTCGGGTCGCTGGGCAAATCGGCCTATTCCCTCTTTCAGATCATGACGTTGGAAAGCTGGTCGATGGGCATCGTCCGTCCCACCATGCTCGTCTACCCCGAAGCGTGGGTTTTCTTCGTCCCGTTCATCATGGTCACCACCTTCGCTGTGGTGAACCTGCTGGTGGGCCTCATCGTCAACTCGATGCAGGACGCCCATTCCGAAGAGGACAATGCCGCCACGGACGCGTATCGTGACGAGGTCCTGCAACGCTTGATCGCGATCGAGAAACGGCTCGACGGCCAAGGCAAGGCCGAATGAGTCGCGCAGATCACGCCAAGCATTTTTTGGGTCTGTACACTTCTAATTGACTTCTATCGGCTTTGTTGGCCGCGCTATGACAGCACGGTCGAGGGGACGCTAAGGATGTCAGGGGCAATGATCGACAGACGATTGATGTTGAGCGGCGGCGCCGCACTCGCCGTGACGGGGTGCGGCACGTCAAAGTTCCGGGGGTATGACGGGCCGGACGTTACGCGGGTGCAGGTCTTTAAGGACAGTCGGCGGATGTATCTGATCCACCGAACGGAGGTCCTTCAGAAGTATCGCGTGCAGCTTGGCTTCACCGCGCGGGGGCCCAAGCAGTTTTACGGCGATGGCAAGACGCCCGAGGGCACCTACCTGATCGACCGGCGCAACCCGAACTCCGCATTCCACCTTTCGCTCGGGATCTCTTATCCCAACGCGGAGGATATCGTATTTGCCGAGTCCCAGGGGAAGGATCCCGGCGGGGACATCTTCATCCACGGAGACCGGCGCCCGGGCGATCCAACCGGGCCAGACTGGACGGCCGGCTGCATCGCGGTGAAGGATCGGGAGATGGAGGTGATTTACGCCATGGTCCAGAATGGCACGCCGATCGACATCTTTCCCTGAGCGGCAGGTCTCGACGCGCCTGGGCCGTTGAAGCCTGCTTTCCCGGAACGGGCCTGGCTGAACGACGATACCCGCCTGGCCTTGCGCGCGCCGGATGACGGGTGTGTGAACCGGAGCAAGAAGAGGCGTGACGCCTGGTGCCCTCGCTCAGCTTCCAGTGACGAGCGTCCACCAGATTTTGCCGTTGGGCTCCTGATACCAGGAAAAGCCCATGTCCCGCGCCCGCGGATCCAGGATGACATCACGGGTCGCCGCGTCCTGCATCCATGCAGCGATTGTCTCGCCTTCCGTCTCGAAGGTCTCCGAGATGTTCTCCCCCAGAAACTGGCCTGGATAACCGGCGCGGGCCACGCGGTCGATCGGGGAGGACCCGTCGGAGCCAAAGTGCCAGGGCCGGTTCTGGGCAGCCATATCTCGCGCGTGGCTCTGCGCGGCGGCCGTCAGCTGAGGGCTGAATTGCAGCGGTGGCGCCCCGCGCGTCGCCCGTTGGGCATTCACCGCCTCCGCGGCCCGTTCCGGGATCTGCCGCGCATCGCGCGCAGAGATCCGGTACACCTCCGTGCCGCCGGTGGGCGGTGGCGGGCCGCACGCGGCCAGGAACGCCAACAATGCGGCCAGTGCGGCATGTCGCAGGGTCATCTGCTTCTCCCTTGCAGTGCGGAGCCTGTGTTAGCCAAGCCGGGCCTCGGGAGCAAACGCTTGGCAAGCCCGGCGTCCCCTGCGACAGGCCTTTGGATTGAGGCTGAGGCTTTCTCGCACTATCTTGGCAAGGTCCGCGGACGTTCGGACCGTCTAACTGAGGAGGACGAGCGATGACCAAGACCCCGCCGAGAGCACGTGTCGCGCCATCCCAAGGGCGCAGTTTCTCCAGACGCGGTTTCCTGTGGGCCGCCACGGGCGCTGTGCTCGCAGCACCTGCGATACGCCCTGCGCGGGCCGTGGCCCAATCCCAGGACGTCTTCGCGCCCGTGCCCGACAACGACGCCACGATCCAGCGCAACATTTCGAGCTTCCGGGCCCGCGACTGGCGCCCGCATTTCAACTCGACCCGCGGGGGCGCCATTCTGGTCGATATCGATTCGCGCGCCCTGCACTATTGGTCGTCGGATCAGGCGGTTTATCGCCTATACCCCACGTCGATCCCGCTGTCGGAAGATCTGACGAAACGGGGCCGCACATCGGTCACCCGCAAAGTCGAGGGACCGGGCTGGGCGCCGACCCCCGCGATGAAGCGGCGCAACCCCGAATGGCCGGACTACATCCCGCCGGGACCGGATAATCCCCTTGGGACACACGCCTTGTACCTTGGCTGGAAGTACTACCGGATCCACGGGACCCACGACACGCGCAAGATCGGGCGGCGTTCCTCCAACGGCTGTATCGGGCTCTACAACGAACACATCGAGGACCTCTTTGCCCTCGTAGAGCGCGGCGCGCAGGTGTTGCTTATTTGACGAAATCACGCTCATGCCGCGCATTGCCGCGGTTTGACCGTTTGCAAACGCCGTAACCCTCTGCAATGGATGGCCATACGAGGAAGTACTTGGGTGCGCAGGCGTCCTCATTTACCACGTCGGCGCTGTAACTGGAGGCTAATATGAAAAAAGTCGCTCTCGCCGTTGCGCTTTCGGCTGCCGCGTCCACCGCTTTTGCAGGTGGCCTTGACGAGCCGATCGTGGAGCCGGAAATCATCGTCGAAGACACCAGCACCGCTGGCGGCATTCTTGTTCCGCTGCTGCTGCTCGTCCTGGTCGGCGTTGCTGTTTCGCAGACGAACTAATCGTCGCGCATCACGCGAACAACATAGAGAAGGCGGGGCCGGGGCGTCCCGCCTTTTCCTATTCCGGTCCTTCTGCAGCTTATCGGTTGCGGCGTAACGGCGCCGACATCGCTATGCCACGAAACCCCGGCTAGAGCGGATCAGCCGATCCAGCCGGACAGGTTATCGTCGATCACCTTGGCGAGAGCCTGGATATGCGCGTCGTCGTCGTTCAGGCATGGGATGTAGGTGAAGTCCTCTCCACCCGCCTCTTCGAAGCTTTCGCGGATCTCCTCGTTGATCTCTTCGAGCGTCTCGATGCAATCGGCCGAAAAGGCAGGCGCACAGACCGCGATCCGCTTCTTTCCCGATTCGGCCAGGCGCGCGACCTCCTCGACCGTATAGGGCTTGAGCCATTCCTCCGGGCCGAACCGGCTCTGAAACGTTGTGACAATCCTGTCATCCGCCCAGCCGAGCCGTTCCTTAAGGAGCCGCGTCGTCTTCTGGCACTGGCAATGGTAGGGATCCCCCTCCATCAGATAGCGCTTGGGTACCCCATGGTACGAACAGACGAGCACGTCCGGCTCCTGCTCCAGCCCGGCATAAGCGCGCTCGACCGACTGCGCCAGCGCGTCGATGTACATCGGCTCCTCGTAATAGGGCTCGACGACGCGCGCGACGGGCTGCCACTTCTCTTTCATCAGGGCGCGGAAGAACTGGTCATTCGCCGTCGCAGAGGTCGCCCCAGCGTAATGCGGGTAGAGTGGAAAGAATAGAATCTTGCGGCACCCGGCCTCAACCATCTCACGCACTTTCGACTGCGTGGAGGGATTGCCGTAGCGCATGCTGAAGTCGACCATGACGTCCACTCCGTGCCGCTTTTCCATCTCGGCCTTGATCTTCACCGTCTGATCTTTGGTGATGGTCATCAGCGGGCTCTCGCCCTGCGCCTCGTTCCAGATGGACTTGTAGGCCTCGCCGCTGGAGAACGGCCGTTTGGACAGGATCACGAGCTGCAACAGCGGCTGCCAGATGAAGGGCGAGTAATCGATCACGCGGCGGTCCGACAGAAACTCGTTGAGGTAACGCCGCATCGACCAATAGTCATAATTATCCGGTGTGCCGAGATTGGCCACCAGGATGCCGATCTTGGCTGGTTTGACGCGCGGATGGTCAGCCGGCAGAACACTGCGCTTGCCCAGCGGAACGATGGTGCCGGTCCGGTCTGTGGCAGTCTCAGTCTTCGACGTGGCGTTTGCGTCAAGCATAGCGGCGTCCTGTTTTGTGGCGGTACGGTCGTGCAGTCTGACACAGATAAATGGATTGCCTGCGTGGTCAATCCTTGGGTCCCGGAAGGGGCGCTTCGACCGTTCCCAATGCATCGGCCAGCCGGTGCGCAGCCGATCCCGGACGCAACGGCTGTTGCTGATCTGGCCCCGGTGCCCAGCCCGTGAGGTAAATCACATCGAACTGCGCTGCGACACCTCCATCGGGATGCGGCGAGGCGGCATGATAGAGCGCCGCGGCCTGCGTGAAGAGCGCCCGCGGCGCCGCGCTGCGGTGGCGCGCGGCCAGAGCGTTGGTTTCGCCCATGGCCCGCAGATCCGCCATCACGTGAAGGGCAGTCTCGTAGCGAACGTCGTAGGGCAGCGAATCGGCGACCGGTAAGGCAAAGCCTGCTCGCTGCATCAGCCCGCCGAGGTCGCGGATCTCGCCCATCGGGGCGACGCGCGGCGACAGCCCGCCGCTGACCGCGATCTCCGCCTCCGCCAGCGCAGCGCGCAAAGGCGCAAGCGTCTGCCCCCCGAAGCTCGCCGCAAGAAAGAGCCCATCGGGTCGCAACGCGCGGCGGCATTGCACCAGCTGACCGACAGGATCGTCGGCCCAATGTAGGGCCAGCGCATGGATGACCAGATCCAGCGTCTCGTCCTGAAAGTCGAGCACTTCCGTGTCGGCGATCTGGCGCGCGCCGGGGAACAGTTCGGCCCACAGATCCGGGAAACCGGAGACCACGGTGATCTCGGTAAACTGCCTGTTAACCACTTCCAGTCTTTCATGGATTTCGGCGGCCACGGCACGGTGGAGAAAGTCTGCCATCCCGGCAGGCCCCTGCTGGGCGCGGGCGCGATGCCGCAAAAGGGCCGTACGGTCGGTGAGCGTTGGTTGAGCCATTTCTGGGAGGTAGGCGCAGATGGGCATGTTGAACACCCTCGTCGAGGTGGTTTACCCGCCTCACTGCCTGTCTTGCGGTGGCACGGTGGAGGCGGGCGGCGGGCTGTGCAGCACCTGCTGGCCGGACGCCACCTTCCTTGCCGGCACGCGATGCGATTTGTGCAGCGTCCCGCTGCCGGGTGAGGTGCATGCAGAGGACGGCCCTCTGATCTGCGACGCCTGCCTGACCACCCCGCGGCCCTGGAGCAAGGGGCGATCGGCGCTGGCCTACTCCGGTGCGGGGCGTCGCATGGTGCTGTCGCTCAAACACGCGGATCGGACGGATCTGCCCGACGCGGCGGCGCGCTGGATGGCGAATGCGGCGCGCGACATCTTCGTTCCAGACATGCTTGTCGCCCCCGTGCCGCTCCATTGGATCAGGCTCTTTCGGCGCCGCTACAACCAGGCCGCGCTGCTTTCAGCGGCAGTGGCTCGAATGACCAGCCTGGAGCATTGCCCCGACCTTCTCAAACGCCTGCGCGCCACGCCGACGCAGGAGGGCCGGGGCCGGGACGCCCGCTTCGCCAATATGACCGCCGCAATCGCCCTGAATGACGCACGGCGGGCACGAGTGCAGGGGCGCAGCGTCCTGCTGGTCGATGATGTGCTCACGTCAGGGGCTACTTTGGCGGCCTGCGCAGAGGTCTGCCGCGCCGCGGGCGCATCCGATGTGCGCGTTCTGACCCTGGCGCGGGTCGTGCCGGAGGCCTAAATACCCCTGAGCAGCGATCCGGAGGTCCCATGCAGCCCGTCGAAATCTACACATCCCCGCTTTGTGGCTTTTGTCACGCCGCCAAGCGCCTTTTGTCCTCCAAAGGGGTCAGCTTCTCCGAGATCGACATCTCGCGCGAGCCCGACCGGCGGTCGGAGATGATGGACCGTGCTCATGGCCGCCACACCGTCCCGCAGATCTTCGTCGGCACGACCCATGTCGGCGGCTGCGACGATCTCTTCGCGCTGGAACGGTCCGGCAAGCTCGACCCGCTCTTGAGCGGAAGCTGACGGGCGATGCGCACAGCGCTGATCCAGATCACCTCCTCCGACGACCCGGCAGAGACCCTGCCGCGCGTGCAGCGCTTCCTGTCCCAGGCGGTGGCGGAGGGCGCGGGCTTTGTGCTGACCCCGGAGGTGACCAATTGCGTCTCCTCTTCACGCAGCCACCAGTCCGACGTCCTCGCCTTCGAGGAGGCGGACGCGACCCTGGCCGCGCTGCGCGCCGACGCCGCCCGCCATGGGATCTGGCTCCTCATCGGGTCGCTGGGCGTGAAGGTCCCGGGCGAGACCCGCTTTGCCAACCGCTCCTTTCTGATCGCGCCCGATGGTGCGATCGCCGCGCGCTACGACAAGATCCATATGTTCGACGTCGATATCTCCGAAACGGAGACCTATCGCGAATCGGATGGCTTCCGCCCCGGCGACCGCGCGGTGGTCGCCGACGCGGGCTTTGCCAGGATCGGCATGGCTGTCTGCTACGACGTGCGGTTCGCGCATCTCTTTCGCCGCCTGGCCCATGCCGGGGCGCAGGTGCTGACGGTGCCCGCGGCGTTCTCGCCGGTGTCGGGGGCCGCGCATTGGCACACGCTCCTGCGCGCCCGCGCCATCGAGACCGGGTGCTGGGTGCTGGCGCCGGGGCAGACCGGGTCCCACCCCGTGCGCCGTGGCCCGCCCCGCAGCACGTACGGGCACAGCCTCGTGGTGTCGCCCTGGGGCGAGGTCGTGGTCGATATGGGCACGGAGGAGGGGGTCGCGATGGTCGACCTCGACATCGGCGCGGTCGACACCGCGCGCGCCCGCATCCCCGCCATCCGCCACGACCGTCCATTTGAGGGGCCGTGACCGCCCGGCATGAGTGAGCAGACAGACAGCCTCGCCGTTGCGCTCTTTTCGGAGATTTTCACTGCGGATCAGCTGGCGCGCAACCGTCTGTCCCGCGCCCTGCCCAAGGGCATGGCGCTCAGCCATCTCGCGGTGTTGAACCACCTCGCGCGCGTCGACAGCGAGCGCACGGCGGCCCAGCTCGCCGGGGCGTTTCACCTCACGCGTGGCGCGATGTCCAACACCTTGGCCAAGCTCGAATGGGCGGGCTACATCCACGTCCGTCCCGATTGGGACGACGCGCGGCGCAAGTTCGTGGCGATCAGCCCGGCGGGCCGGGCGGCACGGGAAACGGCGCTCGCCGCCATCACCCCCATCATCGCGCAGGTCGTCGAAGAGATCGGGCCGGACCGCGTGCGCGCCGCCCTGCCTGTCCTGCGGGAGCTGCGCGAGCGGCTGGGGGCGGGGTAGGCCGACGGGCCCGCGCCTCGCAAGCTGCGAGCCAAAAAAACCCTCGCGCCGACACTTGCAGGCCCGGGGGCGACCTCCCGCAAATCGCACGCGAGGAGACATCGAGACGGACCTAGCCCCCGCTCAGAGCATGCTCCCCCGGCTTCACCGCCGTGGCGACGTAGTTGACCGACAGGTCCGTCGCCGACAGTGCCCAGCGCCCGGTGAGCGGGTTGAAGACCATGCCCTTGCGG
>JBCCYI010000056.1:0-22057 GCA_039189975.1 Pseudomonadota bacterium | reverse complement strand
GGCTCGCAGGCGAGCATCGACGCGACGGTCGTTGTGTTCGACGGCCACCACCAGGACGCGCTGGACCCCCAGACGGGCGACTTCTTGGCGCCTCTGGTCGGCGTCGTCGACGACCCCTTCGCCTGACCCGCTGCCCGCCGCCCGCCCCCTGCCGCCCGGGTGCGGCGTCCAGAGCCCGTTGCGTGACAAAGCGTTAAGGTGGGAAGCCACATGCGCTTGACAGGTTCCGACACCCGGCGATAGCTCTCAGCTCACGCCCCTCGGGCATGACGAAAGCTGACAGGTCCGCGATGTTCGTCCCTCTGCCCGAGGTCAATTTCGACCGATACGACATCCTGATCGCGGGCTCCGGCCTCGCGGCCGTTAGTGTTGCGCGGCGGGCGCAGTCCCGAGGCAAGCGCGTGCTGATGATCGAGGCAGGGCGGGCGGATTATGACGCGACTGTTCAGGCCGCTCTGGCGGATATCCGGGGGCGGGGTCATTACGACGGCCAGCACTGGCCGCTGCACTGGGCGCGCGCGCTCGGCGGCACCTCACTGTTGTGGCAGGGTTGGGTCGCGCCGTTGCTGGAGCGCAATCTCGCCGGCTGGCCCATCTCGCGGGCGGAGCTAGAGCCCTACCTTGAAATGGCGGCAACCGACCTTGGGCGACCGCCGGAGATCCTGACCTGGGCCGCGCCTTTCCTCGACGGGTTCGAGCATCGCCCGATTTCTCTGGGCACGCCCCTCAACCTCACATTCGACACGCCCGAGATTTATGCGCAGGTCGACGGGATCGACACGGTGTTGGAGGGGGCCGTTGCCCGCCTGAACCCGCGCGAGGACCGCCGCGGGCTTACCAGCCTTTCGGTTGCGACGCTTGAGGGCGCGGCACGCGATGTTCCGTTGCGGACGGGGCAATCGGTCGTGTTGGCGGCGGGCGGTATGGGCAACGCGCAGATCCTTCTGAGCTCGGAGGACGGCACCGGCGCCGCCGTCGGCAACGAGCACGACCAGGTTGGCCGCTACTTGATGGAGCACCCGCATCTCTACAATTGCGGCCGCGTGGTTCTGCCGCCGGAGCTGCGCGTTCCGGCCGCGCCGGAAAGTTTTGGCGAACATGCCGTGGCGCTCTCACCGGATGACACCCTCCATGCGGCGCTCGGAGGGCTCGACCTGTCGATCGAATTGCTGCCTGCCCGACCCGACGACGAAGATCTCACGGAGGGTTATGTCCTGTCTCGGATCGGGGAGGGGGCACAGGTCTTCGACCTCACGGTGCGCTCGGAGATGGCGCCAGATCCGGCCAACCGTGTGACGGTCACCGATGGACGCGACCCTGTCGGCCTGCGGCGCCTGCGCACGTCGTGCATTGTCGGCGGGGACGCGTTTCGTGCCGTGGATCACGCGCTGGAGGCGCTCGGGCGCGCCATTGCCGCGGCGGGGCCTGGCCGCCTGCGTATTGTGAACGGTGCCATCTACCGCGGCCTGGCCGGGGGGGGCCACACCATGGGGACAACGCGGATGGGCACGGATCCGGTCACCAGCGTTGTCGATGCCGATTGCCGGGTGCATGGCTACGAGAACCTCTTCGTCGCGGGCTCGTCCGTTTTTGCCACGGGGGGGTATGCCAATCCGACGCTCAACCTCATGGCGCTCGCGCACCGTCTCGGAGACCACCTGGGAGGCGCCGCATGACATCGCCTCGTCGAATTCTGTCCCGCCGCGACGCCCTCTTTGCCCTCGGGGGCTTTGCCGCCGGGGGCGCGCTGATCCTTGGGGGCACGCGCAGTCTGCGGCTGGCCCGAGAGCGTGCCTTTGCGGAGGAACAGGCCCGGCGCGCGGTGCGCGTCGTGCGTCTGGCGGACGATGGCTGGCTGCTCTCCGACGAGGAGCGCGCCGCGCTTGCCGAGCGGGATGCCTTGCGCGACAGCGACGTGCTTGAGATCCGCGATGCCGTGGACCTGCCGGGTGGCGACTTCGCCGAGGAGCGTGTCACGAGCCTCGACGCCTGCATCACGTCCTGCGAGGAGGATGCGCGCTGCATGGCGTTCACCTATGCGCGCACAAGCCATCCCTTGCCGGAAAAGCGCCAGATGTGCTGGCTCAAGAGCGCGGAGACCGCTCCGGCCGTGACGGACACCCCAGTCTACGTTTCCGGCCGTCGCGACGGCTGGTAGCAGAGGGCGGACGCGCTCCTCGGCTGGCGGACACGGGCGGCGCGCAGGCCGCCGGCCTCATGGATTGGTGGCGGATGCCGGCGATGGACCGTCCCAGACCCGCGCGGACGCGAGATCACGGCGCGGGGCGTCCACGCGGCGTTCCAGCGCAGCGCCCCGCGAGAGGCCCACAAGAACGCCAGCAAGCAAGAAGAACGGAACTTCGAGGTCCGGCGTCGATTTGGTCAGCAGAGCGACCATCAGGAGCGCCAGGCACGCCATCTTGAGCGCACCGATGAGGGCGGCGCGCAGAGGGTCTGCCCCGCGCGGAGCCGCCGCGACGCTGCCCAGAAACGCGAGATAGAGCGCAGTGCCGAGCACGCCAATGCTCCCCAGTGTCGCCATCGGCCAGCTCGACGCGCGCACGCTGCCCAGCCCGGCGCCGATGCCATAGGTGTCGAGGAAGTTGCGCCAGGCTTGTGCGTTCCAGCTTGTGCGTTCGACGCCGGAGGCGGAGTCGAGCTTGTTGAAGAGCGAGATGTCCAGAAAGTCCCGTACCGCCGGCACAGCGTGATAGGCCAGAAAGAGGCCGCCCGCCGCAAGCCATGCGCCGATGGCCAGCGCCGCAGAAACGGCCACGCCCCGGCGCGAGGCGCGATCCCGCAGATGGGTCGCGAGCATGAGCGTGCCATAGAGCGCGGCGAAGGCGACGGTGCTCGCGTAGGTCGCCGACGAGGTGGACCGCAGCAGCACGATGGCGGAGAGGGCGAGCATCAGTCCGGCGCCCTTGGTTTCGGGGCGGACCACCCAGAGATGCAACCAGAACGCAAAGAGCATCAGCGAATAGGTGCCGAAGGACGATGCCTCCGGGAACCCGCCGACCATGCGTTTGAACCCCATCATCCGGTGGGTGTCGAGAAAGGCGTAGTTCGCCGTCTGTACCACATCGAGCAGGGCGGGCAGGCCAATCGCATGGCTCAGAACGTCCGTCCAACCAAGCGCCACGTGGACGATCGTCGCCACGGTCATCGCAGTGAGCACGGGCGCTGCCGCAGGGCTCCGGCGAAAGACCGCTGCGACCGCGAGAAACGCGAAAAGGCCAAGCGACAGCCGGAAGAGCTGTGTGATGTTGCCAGTGCCTGGCCAGAGCGGTACCGCCACGATGCCCGCCGAATTGGCGCTGCGCGAGAGGCTGAAGACCTCCGTCGCGCCCGCAAAGAGGCGCGGAGCAAATATCGCCGAGACCGCGCACCAGAAGATCAGGCACACCAGCCAGAAGCCCGGCTGAAACGGGCGCGCGGTGCCCGCCAGTCGCGCCGCGCCCCCCGGGGTCAGCAAGAGCAGGCCAAAGAGCGAGAGCGCCGCGATGTCCGTGACCGCGATGGTGGCGCCGCCCAGGGCCGGCAGGTTGAACGCGGCCGCCCCGCCGAAGGGGGTGAGCGCAAGCACGACCCAGAGCCCCAAGCGTGGCCCGCGCCAGAGCAAAAGGCCCACGGCCATCAATGCCAGCAGCGTTGTGGGGACAATTTCCATCGGGCCTCGGTTTCTGACCGCGTGGCGGACGCAGGAGCGCCCGAGCGCGCGGCACGACCTCGGTTTAGTCTGTTTCGGACGTCAGCGTCAGGCTACGCCGCGAATTGTTCCCAAATTGGCGCAAATCCTGGCGCGAGGGGCCTGCTGTCTCCCATGCGGATGCCTCGGATACATGGACGCGGAGCTGGCCGTTGCCAGTCGGGTCCTGCACCCCTTTGCCGCCGTGCACCTAGCTTGGCGCTCGGCGGCTCTAGGGAGGGGACCGCAGCATGGCGCCGCGCCTGACCTCAGAATCCGACGGCCATCCCGTCCTTGCGCGGGTCCGATCCCGCGGCGTAGCCACCCTCGGCCAGCCGATGAATGAGCTGTGCCCCTCCGAAGCCGAACGCGACGTCCGGCTCCTCCAGAGCCAGAACGTGCCCCATCGCGGTCAACGCGTCGCGGGTCGGGGCGGGCAGCGAGGTCTCGCACGCCACCCCGAGCCCCTCTGTCGCGCGCCAGCGCGGCGCATCGACCGCCATTTGTACATCCTGCCCCCAAAGCTGTGTGCGTAACACCATCTGGACATGGCCTTGCGCCTGCATTGGTCCGCCCATGACGCCAAAACTCATCAGCGGCGCATCGGGGCCCATAAGGAACCCCGGGATGATCGTGTGGAACGGACGCTTGCGCGGCCCGACCAGGTTTTGGCTGGCCGGGTCGAGCGAAAAGCCCGCGCCCCGGTTCTGCAAATGGATGCCGGTGCCAGGCACTGTGACGCCTGAGCCAAAGCCCGCGTAGTTCGACTGGATGTAGGACACCATCATGCCGGACGCATCGGCCGCTGTCAGATAGACCGTGCCGCCGCGCTTGGGTGCTCCGGCGCCAAAGTCCTGCGCACGGGCGGGGTCGATCAGGGCAGCGCGCTGGGCCAGGTACCCGTCGTCCAGCATATCCTCGGGCGACACGTCTGTCATCGCCTTGATATCACCGACGAATGTATGCGTGTCCGCGAGCGCCAGTTTCATGGCCTCGATCTGCAGGTGCAGGGCGCGGGGGTCATCCGCGTCCAGTGCCGTGATCCCGGTGTGCGCCAGCATGCCGAGCGCCATCAGCGCGGCGATGCCCTGCCCGTTGGGCGGGATCTCGTGCAACGTCGCGTCGCCAAACCCTTTGGAGATCGTCCCGCACCACTCTGCCTCGTGCGCCGCCAGATCCTCGACCGTCAGGGCAGCGCCGTGCTCGGCGGCGAAAGCGGCAATCGCCTCGGCGAGCGCCCCTTCGTAGAAAGCGCGCCCCTTGGTTTCGGCGATCTGTCGGAGTGTTCCGGCGAGCCCGGTGTTAACGAACCGCTCCCCCGCCTTTGGCGCCCGCCCATGAGGCAAGAACGTCTCGGCAAAGCCCGGCTGCCCGCCGAGCATATCCGCTGCTCTGGCCCAGAGCTGCGCAATCTTGGGAGAGACAAGAAAGCCACGCTCGGCATATCCGATCGCGGGCTCAAAGAGCGTGGCAAAGGGCAGCTTGCCGAAACGGTCGGATATCTCGACCCAGGCCGACACCGCGCCGGGCACCGTCACGCTCTCCCAGCCGTGGAAGGGTATGCCACCCATCGGCGCAAAGCGGTCCGGCGTCCAGCCCGCGGGCGAGCGGCCTGACGCATTGAGCCCATGCAGCTCCCGACCGTCCCACAGGATCGCGAAGGCGTCCGCTCCGACGCCGTTGCCCGACGGCTCGACCAGCGTCAGCGTGATGGCCGTCGCGATGGCGGCATCTGCGGCATTGCCCCCGCGTGCGAGCATCGCAAGGCCCGCCTGCGCGGCGAGGGGCTGTGACGCTGCCACGACATTGTCGGCCAGGACAGCCGAACGACGAGACGGGTAGGGATGGGAGGCGCGTAGATCCATGGGGTCTTTTCTCTTAAGGGTCGTCTTGAAGGAGGGGCAGCTTGCCTAGGCCATCGGCTTGCGCAATCGCACTGTGGAATGGCTGAGGTCCGCCCCTGGGAGCGGCTCGCGCAGGTAACCCTC
Source organism: Pseudomonadota bacterium (assembly GCA_039189975.1). Lineage (GTDB taxonomy): Bacteria > Pseudomonadota > Alphaproteobacteria > Rhodobacterales > Rhodobacteraceae > HLUCCA09. Next base: position 16,381 of record JBCCYI010000056.1, on the reverse strand, counting down.
CTTGCGACACGTCGCCAAGTGATTGTGCATCCGGCAGTCCCCCCGTCCACGACATAGGCCGAGGCACCCGTGCTGACAGCGAAACACACCGAGGGAAAGGGCTCTGGTAGCGGAGGAGGGACTTGAACCCCCGACACGCGGATTATGATTCCGCTGCTCTAACCAACTGAGCTACTCCGCCACAAGCCGCAGCCGGATATGCGAGGCTCCGCGAACCGTCAAGGGGATTCATGACAGAGACTGATCACTGCGCGCGCCTGGCGGATCTCTACGAGGACGTTTGGCAACGCCTGGGGCGGGGGGTCGCGGACCGTCGCGCCCCCGCGCGCCATCCCGTTTTGGCTACAGTGGGTGAAGCGCGTCCTGGCGGCACCAGGGATCCGGATCAGGGAGGTTTCGCTGGCGAAGCGCGGATCGTCGTACTGCGCGAGGCGGACAAGGCCCTGGGGCGCCTGACAATCCACACCGATGAAGCATCGGGAAAGGTTGCGGAGATCCGCGCCTTGCCATGGGCTACGCTGCTGGTGTGGGACGTCCGTGCGCGGGTGCAGATCCGTCTGCGATGCAGGATCGGCATCCGTTCGGGGACGCAGGCGGAATGGGCACGTGTGCCGGACCCGTCGCGCCGGGCCTACGGTGGCGCACCGCCGCCCGGCACCCCGATCTCCGCCCCGGACGAATACGTGCCGGACGCCGACCCAGCGCGGTTCACGGTGCTTGAGGCGGACATCGCGGAGATTGAGCTGCTCCACCTTGGCCAGGAGCAGCACCTGCGCGCTGTGTTTCGCCGCACCGACGGATGGCGCGGCGCCTGGCTGGCGCCTTGACCGATTATGCGCCGAAGAGCGGGAATGACACGCCGATGGCCCACGCCAGGCACAGGCCGAGGCCAAGCCCCTGAGCGACAGGTCCGGCCCGTCGCCCGACCCAACCGCCAATGGTGCCGTAGATCAGAAAGAAGAGCAGGATGATCGGCAGGATCAGGATGACGAAGAACAGACCCTCAAAGTCGAGCGCGACGGCGATGCCGAGAGATACAAAAAGGCCCGACCGGACGGCGAGCCGGCGTGCCAGAGGGGCTTTTCCGCCCGCTGTGGCCAGCGCATCGCCGAGCATGTAAGGCACAGCCCCGAGGGCGACCGCGGCGATGATCGGCCAGCGTCCCGCATGGGGCACGAAGCTGGCTCCAAACGTGTCGAGCGCCAGGCCGAAGACCCCGATCCCGTAGGCCGCAAGGGCCAGGGCGGGCCACACCGAACCCCCGGCGGGCCGGAGTCCCAGCGCGTAGAGCAGCAGGATCTGGAGCCCGCCATAGACCGCGAGGTGAAACGCGAGGTAATCGGCAACAAGGACGGGCAGCACATTTGTTTCGATCGGCCACAGGACCAAGGGGGTCAGCAGCGCAGGCACCGTGGTCGCAAGGGCCACGGCGCGCCAGCCGGGAACGATCGCGCAGCTGCGCCGCGGTAACAGCGAGCAGAGCGGCCAGGCCAGAGCCATGATGCCAGCCATCAGCAGCGCGACCCAGGGCCCACGCTGCACGACCGGCCCGGTGCTCTGCCTGTCGAACGCTGCGTCGAGCCAGGCGCGGGTCTCGTGCAGGGTCGTCGCGGAGTAGAGCACCCCGACATGCTCGACATGCGGCGCAACGACGGCGCGCCGGATCACCCCGTCTTGCGCGACCGTCCGCCCCTCTCCCGCGCCGTCCGAGGCCACCTGCGCCATGTAGTCCAGCGCCGCCGCGCGCAGATGGGGTTCCCACTGTCCCGTGACCATAAGCAGCCGTGCCGGTTCGGTCGCCGACACCGCTTCGGAGTACATCGACACGGCAGCGATTGCGGCCACGTCCTCGCGCTCCTGTGCGGTGCGCACCAGCACGTCGGTCGCCATGGAATGGCCAACGAGCGCCAGCCCGCCCCCAGCCTCGGGCCGGGCCTGCCCGGCGGCGATCACGCGGTTGGTCTCGTCGATGAGGCGCTGCGTCGTCCCCTCGATGGCGTTGACGTCGCCCGACATCGGGACGGTGTTGCGCCCGTGCCCCTGAAAGTCGAACGCCAGCGCCGCATACCCCGCACGCGCGAGCGTCAGCGAGAACGCCTGCATGAACTGGCGCGACCCGGCAAACCCGTGCGCGATCACGACGAGCGGCGCCCCTTCTGCGCCCGGTGGGGCATAGAGCGTCGCGGGTGTATCGCCGATCGCGATCTCGGTCGTCTCGATCCCCGCCCCCTCGCGCAGGAGCATCGTCAGCGCCAGCAGAATTGCGGCCAGAGCGGCGAGCCCAACGCCGATGCGCGCAGACCCGCGAAGGCGGATCCCCACGGCACCGGGCTCTGCTGCTGCGATCTGTCCGCTTGGCATCGGTTGTTCTCCTCGGACGGCTCTGGTCTCTAGCGGACATAGCGGAGAGACTCGCCATGCAAAGACCTGTCCCCCTCACGCGTGATCTCGTCCTCGTCGGAGGAGGCCATGCCCATGCCCTCGTGCTGCGCCGCTGGGGGATGTCGCCGCTGCCGGGGGCACGGCTGACCCTGATCAACCCGGCTCCGACCGCGCCCTACACGGGCATGTTGCCCGGCTACGTTGCGGGCCACTACGGGCGCGACGCTGTCGAGATCGATCTCGTCCGGCTTGCGCGGTTCGCCGGGGCGCGTCTGATCCTGGGCATCGCGTCGGGGATCGACCGGGACGCGCGTCTTGTGCATGTCGGCGGGTGGGCGCCACTGCGTTACGACACCGTCTCGCTCGATGTTGGGGTCTCATCGGACCTGCCAGGCATTCCCGGATTTCAGAGCCACGCGGCCTGCGCCAAGCCGATGGGGCCCTTTGCCGAGCGTTGGTCCCGCTATTGCGCCGATGTTCAGCGCGGCAAGGCGGACCCCCACGTTGCCGTCATCGGCGCGGGGGTCGCCGGCGTCGAGCTGGCGCTTGCCATCCACCACCGGCTCTCGGCGTTTGGGGGGCCGCGCGTGACGCTGATCGAGGCCGGACAAGCCCTGGCCGGCCTGGCGGGAAACACCCGTGCGATCCTCTTTGAGCGGCTCCGCCGGGCAGACATTCGTCTGATCGAGGGGGAAGGCGCTGCAGAAGTCACCGCAGACGGCGTCGTCACGACCGCTGGGCGCTGCGTGCGGGCGGCATTCACAGTCGGCGCGGCGGGGGCGAAGCCATTTCCCTGGTTGGCAGACCTTGGGCTGGCACATGAGGGCGGGTTCTTGACGGTCGATGCGACCTTGCGGTCCGTGACGGATGGGCGGGTGTATGCGTCGGGCGACTGCGCGCATCTGGGCTTCGCACCGCGGCCAAAGGCCGGTGTCTTCGCTGTGCGGGCCGCGCCGACGCTATATACCAACTTGCGTGCCGAGCTGGCGGGCGGCCCACGTCGGGCGTTCCAGCCGCAGCGAAATTACCTCAAGCTGATTTCGCTGGGCTGCCAGGAGGCGCTCGCGGATCGCTCTGGGATGTCGGTGGCGGGAGCATGGGTCTGGCGCTGGAAGGATCGGATAGATCGGGCCTTCATGGACAAGTTGGGCAAGGTGCCGCCGATGCGGCGTCCGCCCCTTCCGACCCCGCGTGCGAAGGGCGTAAGCGCAGCGGCGGGTGCACAGCCCCCCTGTGCCGCATGTGGCGGAAAGGTCGGGCCGGGCGGGCTCGCAGCTGCGCTTGCGCAGCTGCCCCCGACAACGCGAGAGGATGTCCTCTCGCGCCCCGGCGACGACGCTGCGATCCTGCGGACTGGTGGCGCAACGCAAGTTATCACGACGGACCACCTGAGGACCTTTACCGAAGATCCTGTGGTGCTGGCCCGCATTGCGACCCTCCATGCGCTGGGCGACATCTGGGCCATGGGCGCAACCCCTCAAGCCGCCACCGCCACCGTTATCCTGCCACACATGGTCCCTGACATGGCATAGCACACGCTGTCAGAGCTGCTCGGGACCTGTGCCGACGTCTTGCGCGCTGAAGGGGCGGAGCTGACGGGCGGTCACTCCACCTTCGGGGCTGATATGACCTTCGGCCTCACCCTCACGGGTCTCTGCGCCGATCCCCCGCTCACATTGGCCGGGGCGCGACCAGGGGACGCTCTGCTCCTGACCCGTCCGATCGGGTCGGGCACGCTTCTTGCGGCGGAGATGCAGCTCAAGGCGCGCGGGCGGGATGTCGCCGCTGCCCTGAGCATCATGGGCCTGAGCCAGGCAGCTCCGGCACGCGCGCTCGTCCGCGCCGGAGCGACCGCGATGACCGACGTCACCGGGTTCGGCCTTGCCGGCCATCTGATGAACCTCTGCGATGCCTCCGGCGTTGGCGCAGATCTGAGCCTCGACGCGGTGCCGCTTTATGCGGGGGCCGAAGCGCTCGCCGCTGCGGGCCTCCGTTCAACGCTATGGCCAGAGAACCATGCCGCGCTCGTCGGGCGCATTCATGGGCTGCCGGACGGCGGGATGAAATCGCCGCGCGCCGCGCTGCTCTTCGACCCGCAAACGGCTGGGGGCCTTCTCGCCGCCGTGCCGCAAGCACACGCGGATCGCACGCGCGCCGCGCTGGTGGAGGGCGGACACCACGCCGCCCGTATCGGTGTCGTTACGGAGCATGCGGGCGCGATCCGGGTCGTGTGACCGGACAGCTCAGCCGCCCGCGTTGGCAACGCGTTCCACAAGTTCCTCAACCTGCGGGCCCAGTGTTTCAACGATGATCTCAACGCCCTTTGCGTTCGGATGGATCCCGTCCCCCTGCATCACATCGGCCACCGCCGCGCCCGCCTCGCGCGCAGCCTCCAGCCCGCCGAGGAAACTCTCCTCCCACAGCGTGCCATATTGCTCAGCCAACTCCGGATAGATCGCGTCGAATGCCGCCTTGTAGTCCGGTCCGTAATTGCCGGGCGCGGAGAGGCCGACGAGCAGGACGTCGACGCCGCTTTGCGTCGCGGTCGAGAGGATCCCTTCGAGATTGGCGCGGCTGACCTCGGGTGCAATGCCGCGCAAGAGGTCATTGCCGCCGAGTGCGACGATCATCGCGTCGACATCGTCTGTCAGGGTCCAGGCGACGCGGCTCAGCCCCCCGGCCGTCGTGTCACCCGAGACCCCGGCGTTGATGAGGCGGACATCGTGCCCCCGGTCGCGCAGCCAGGCCTCCAGAACCGGCACAAACCCCTGCTCCTGCGGCAGGCCGAACCCCTGCGTGAGGCTGTCCCCAAGTGCGGCGACAACGACCTCCGCACGTGCCCCGGGCGCCGCGGCGAGGGAGGCAACGAGCGCTGCACTGGCGAAAAGGGCACCCCCGCCCGCCTTGCGCGCTGTCGCGAGAGCGCCATATCCCCTGAAGCGCTCCGTCCACCTTCGCCCCCAGGAAAGGGTCCTCGCCATGGCTGACGCCGTCCTCTCCCTCCACGACGCGCGGCTGACGCTGCAAGGCAATGCCGGTCCGGTGGAGATCCTGCGCGGGATCTCGCTGGAGATCGGACAGGGCGAAACGGTCGGGATGGTGGGGCCGAGTGGCTCGGGCAAGTCGTCTCTCCTTATGCTCATGGGCGGGCTGGAACGCGCCACGGGCGGCACGGTCAGCGCGCTCGGGCATGACCTGACTGCCATGAACGAAGATGCGCTTGCCCGCTTCCGCCGCGCACATATGGGCGTGGTGTTCCAATCCTTCCACCTGATCCCGACGATGACGGCGCTGGAAAACGTCGCCACGCCCCTCGAACTCGCAGGCCACGCCGACGCGATGGAGCGAGCGGAGGCCGAACTCGCCGCCGTCGGTCTGGCGGCGCGGGCCGATCACTACCCCGCCCAGATGTCGGGCGGCGAGCAGCAGCGCGTGGCGCTGGCCCGCGCCGCCGCCCCGCGCCCGGACATCCTCTTGGCCGATGAACCGACGGGAAATCTAGACGGCGCCAATGGTCAGGCGATCATGGATCTGCTCTTTGGCCTGCGCGACAGGCATGGCGCGACGCTGGTGCTTGTCACCCACGCGCCCGAGCTTGCCGCGCGCTGCGACAGGACGCTGCGCCTCGCCGACGGTCTTCTCGACAGGGACACCCCTCAACGGAGCGCTGCGGAATGAGCGGCGGCCTGCCGTTCGCGCTGCGCATGGCGCGGCGGGAGTTGCGCGGGGGGCTGCGCGGCTTCTGGGTGTTTCTCACCTGCCTCGCGCTGGGCGTGGCGGCGATTGCTGCCGTCGGGTCCGTCCGCGAGTCGATCGCGCGGGGGCTTGAGCGCGAGGGCGCGACGCTCCTGGGCGGCGATGCCGAGGCGTCCTTCACCTATCGCTTCGCCTCAGACGATGAGCGCGCATGGCTTGCCAGCATCGCCACAGAGGTCTCCGAGGTTGTCGATTTCCGGTCCATGCTCGTTGTGGAGCGCGATGAGGTGGAGCGTGGTCTGACGCAGGTGAAGGCAGTGGACGCGGCCTACCCCTTATATGGCGAGATCCGGCTGGAGCCAGCGATGGCGCTGGCGGACGCGCTCGCCGGCAATGGCGCGCTCCCCGGCGCCGTTATCGCGCCGGCCCTGGCGGACCGCTTGGCGCTTGCCCCGGGAGACACGTTCCGAATGGGCACCCAGGAGTTTGTGCTCTCCGCCCTGCTCACCGGCGAGCCGGATGACGCGGGCGATGGTTTCGGCCTCGGGCCCCGGACGCTGGTGCAAACGGAGGCGCTGGAGAACTCCTCCCTGATCGAGCCCGGCACGCTTTTCGAGACACGCTATCGCGTGGCGCTGTCCGAGGGCGCGGACCTCGCCACGCTCGAAGACGCGGCGATGGATCAGTTCCGCGACACGGGCCTGCGCTGGCGCGACAGCCGGAACGGCGCCCCTGGCGTATCGCAGTTCGTCGACCGCCTCGGCGCCTTTCTGGTGCTGGTTGGCCTTGCCGGGCTCGCTGTGGGTGGCATCGGCGTGTCGTCAGCCGTGCGCGCTTATCTCGACGCCAAGACGGAGGTGATCGCCACGCTCAAGACGCTCGGCGCCGAAAGCCGGACGATCTTTGCCGCATATTTTGCTCAAGTCGCCGCACTCGCCTCCCTTGGTATCGTCGCCGGGCTCGTGATCGGCGGTCTCGCGCCGATCCTCGCGAGCCCGATCCTGGAAGCGCGTCTTCCCGTCCCCGCAGCCATCGCGCTCTATCCCGGCCCGCTGTTGGAGGCCGCGCTCTATGGCGCGCTGACCGCCCTCATCTTCACGCTCTGGCCCCTGGCCCAGACCGAACAAGTGCGCGCCGCCACCCTCTTTCGGGATGTCGCGGATAGGGGCCGGCGCCTCCCCCGCCCGATCTATCTGCTCGCCACCGCTGCGCTGCTGGCGCTGCTCGTGGGCGCCGCTGCGTGGTTTTCGCAGACATGGGAGCTTGCGCTGATGACCGCCGGCGGCATCCTTGGCTCGCTCATCCTGCTGGCCCTCGCGGCACACGGCATTCGCCTCCTGAGCCGGCGCCTTGCGCGGTCCCGCCTCGTGCGCGGTCGCACGGCGCTGCGCCTCGCATTGGGCGCCGTGGGCGGTCCTGGGGGCGCGACGGCGTCCGTCGTTCTGTCGCTGGGGCTTGGGCTGACGGTCCTTGCCTGCGTCGGCCAGATCGACGCGAACCTGCGGGCCGCCATCGCCCGGGATCTGCCCGAGGTCGCGCCCTCCTACTTCTTCGTCGACATCCAGCCCGACCAGATCGACGGCTTCCTCGCGCGCGTAGAAGGGGACGACGCCGTCTCCCGCGTCGACACCGCGCCCATGCTGCGTGGCATCATCACCCAGATCAACGGCCAGCCAGCGCGCGACGTGGCCGGCGAACACTGGGTGCTCGATGGAGACCGGGGCGTCACCTACGCCGAGAGCCCGGGCGCGCGCACCACGATCACCGAAGGCACCTGGTGGGAGATGGATTATACCGGCCCGCCCCAGGTCAGCTTCGCCGCCGAAGAGGCGGAGGAGATGGGGCTCCAGCTCGGCGACAGCCTTACGGTTAACATCCTCGGCCGCGATATCGAGGCGGAGATCACGAGCTTCCGCGAGGTGGATTTCTCCACGGCGGGCATCGGCTTCATCCTGTCGATGAACCCCGCGGCCCTGCGCGGTGCTCCGCACACCTTCATTTCCACCGTCTACGCCGAGGAGGCCGCGGAAGCGCAGATCTTGCGCGATGTCGCCGCCAGCTACCCCAACGTGACGGCCATCCGCGTGCGCGACGCGATCGACCGGGTGACAGAGGTCCTCGCCGGGATCGCCGCCGCCGTAACCTACGGCGCCAGCGCGACGCTGGTCACAGGTCTCGTCGTCCTGATCGGCGCCGCCGCTGCGGGCGAACGCGCGCGTGTCTTCGAAGCCGCCGTGCTCAAGACGGTCGGCGCCGTCCGCGGCCAGATCCTGGCCTATCTCGCGGTGCGCTCGGCTTTGCTTGGACTTGCCGCAGGCTCTGTCGCGATCGTCGCCGGCGGCATCGGCGGCTGGGCCGTCACAACGTTCATCATGGGCACGCCTTGGGCCTTCGAGCCTGTCTCCGCCATCGTGGTAGTCGCGGCAGGGATCATTGCCACGTTGCTCGCGGGCCTCGCCTTCGCCTGGCGCCCCCTTGCGACCCGACCCGCCCGCGTGCTCCGCGCCCGCGGATAAGTCGCTGGGGTCAGACAAGGACCGCCACCATCTTACCGCCCACAATGGAACGACCACCCAAGCCGCCCCGGAACACCCGCAGCCGAAGGCTGCCATGCCCAACGGAACAAGGGGTCGACAGACCCCGCGAGGAGGCGGGAGCCCCCCAAGCCCTAAACGCGCCCCCTTAGACGGGGGGCACCACGGGGTCGACCCCCTCTAGCGACGTGCGCGCGACCTGCCCAAGCAGTTCGATGAACCCGGCAACCTGGTGCGCGCACGTAGCCGCCCCCTTCTCCGCCGTCGCAAGAGCTGCATCGCCCACGGTCCCCTTGGGGTTCAGGTCGCTTGCGATCCATCCGCGCGAGATCGGGCCAATGGGCGGGATCTCGGCCGTCTCCGCCGTCGAAGAGAACCGTTCCGCGGCACTCATATCAACGCAATGCGGCTGGAAGTGCAGCATGAGAGAGGTCTCCACGTCCCCGCCATGGATGCCAAACGTCGTCTCGAAGTCCGAATAGAGCCCCTCGGGATACCCGAACGCACCCCACTGACACTTCACTGCGAGCATCCCCGCCCGAATCCGCAGCTCACGCGACAGGATCGAGATCAAGTCGAGGTTCCCGCCATGGGAATTCACGATGACGATTTTGCGCACGCCGGCACGGGCCACCGAAAGCCCGATCTGCGTCCAGGCAGCCAAGGCCGTCGGTGCATCGAGCGTCAGCGTCCCCGCTGCATCGAGATGCTCATTGGATTTGCCCACCGCTTGCACAGGGAGGATCCGAATGTCGAGGTCCTCCGGGCAGTGCCGCCGCAACTCGGCCAGCATGCCCTCTCCGATCATCGTATCGACGCCGACAGGCAGGTGCGGCCCGTGCTGTTCAATCGCTGCGGTGGGCAGGATCGCGATGGTCCGCATCGGGTCGAGCCCGACAAACTCCGTCCGCCGGTACGCGGCCCAGTCCAGTCGCCTCACGACACCGTCTCATAGGTCGCCTCGAGGCGGCTGCGCAGATAGTCTGCCCCAGTCACCGGCGGATATTGCGCCGCTCCCGTCCCGGGCAGAGCGGAAATCACCGCATCCGGATTCGGATCAAGGAAGAACGCGATGGACCGGCGCGCCCGCTTGGGTGGCAAGACCCGATGCGGCGTCGACGCATAGAGGTCATTCGTCCAGCGCATCAGGCAATCCCCGATATTGACGACGAACGCATCCTCATGTGTCGGCACGTCTATCCAGTCGCCGCCGCGCGGCTGCACCTGCAACCCCGCTTCGCCGTCCGTCCGCAGCAAGGTGAGCGAGCCGTAGTCGGTATGCGCCCCCGCCCCGATCTCTCCGGCAGCCCCCGTGCCCGGGGGATACTTCAACAGCCGGAGCGTCGCCAGCGGCGCATCGAACTTATCGTCAAACCAATCGTCCCGCAGACCCAGATCCCGCGCAATGGGTCGGTGAAGGCAGCGTCCAAGGCTCAGAACGGCCTCGAAATACCGGAGCACAACGTCCCGAAACCCTGGCACGTCGGGCCAGACATTGAGCCCGCGAAACGCCTCCCCGGAGACGAGCCTGGGATCATCCGCTGCAAGCTCCAGCCCGACGTTGAACGCCTCCTTGCGATCCACCTCGCCCGGTGCCGTGTCGTTGAGGTTCTCGCTGCCGAGCGGGGTCCAGCCACGATTGTTGCCGTGCACAAGTATGGAGAGTTTCTCCTTCTCCGGCGTTGGCATGCCAAAGAGCGCGTCGCCCGCTGCAAAAGTCTCCGCAATCAGATCATGGTTAATCCCGTGATGGCTCAACAGAAAGAACCCGGGTCCGCGACAAGCGGCCCCAAGATCAGCGACGAAGCCCGCTTCGTCCAAGCCCCCGGCGAACCGGGACCAATCCAAAATCGGGATGGCGTGTGTCACGCAGCAACCTCCTGCGCGGCGCGGCGCGGTGCCGTCCCCAGCAACCGGGCAAGCTTGCGCTCGACCCGCGCAAGATGGCGCGCACGGCTTTCCTGCGTCGAGGTATCCATGTTGTAATGCGCCGCAAACGCGGTCCGTAGTGGTCGCGCGCACATCATCCCGACGCCGCGCATCAATGTGCGCCGACCTGGCGCTCCAATGAATGTGGTCAGCCACCAACTCGCGCCACAGGTCGTAAAGACGCCCAATCGCCTGATGTGGGTCAGCCCCGGCCGAATGCCGTTGTGCCCGGCACAGGGCATCTTGAAAGCGACATCCGGGATCATCACGCGATCCAGCCACCCCTTGAGAACCGCTGGAAGACCATACCACCAGGTCGGATACACGAAGATCAGCGTGTCACACCATTCCAGATCCGCCGCCTCACTCTCGACCGCTGCCCGGTTGGACGGCACATCAAGATAGCCCGCGTGCTCAGAGGCGGACAACGCAGGCTCGAACCGGCGCGCATAGAGATCGTGCAGCCGCACCTCGGCGCCCGCAAGCTCCAGATGCGCCAGCACGACATCGCGCACGGCGGCGTTAAAGCTGCCCTCTCGGGGATGACAATACAAAACAAGCGCCCGCATGGCCTAAAGTCTCTCCATCTCTGTCCCGACCCGCGACAAGAACCGCGCGCGCGCCCCGGCATCCGCACGGTTCATGTCATAGAGCGCCAGATACCGCATTTTTTGCGGACGGCATACGTGCCAAACCGCGCGCCGGACACTACAGCGCGGTGGATCCCCGGCCAGCACCGCGCGCAGCCGCGTTCCGCCGTACGTCGTCACCGCAGCGAGCCGCCGAATGTGGGTCAGATTCGGCCGGACCCGTCCCTCTTCCAGCCGAAACGAAACCCCCGGCAAAAATACGCGATCGAGAAATCCCTTCAGGATTGCCGGATACCCGAAATTCCAAACGGGAAAGACGAGGATCAGCGCCTCGGCCGCCTGGAGCCGCGCCACATACTCGGCAACCGGTGTGACGTTTGCCCCCACCTCATGATATGCGCGCCGTTCGGCCTGCGTCAGTACCGGGCTGAACCCTTCCGCGTTCAGATCGCAATCGTCGACGTCCCATCCACGCCCCTCAAGCGTCTCCACCACCCGCGTATGCAGCGCCGACGAAAAACTCTCTGGGCAAGGATGGGCAAAGAGAACGAGCGCTCGGGTCACTCCGCACCTAGGCAGCCACAACCCCGCGCCTTTTCTTCTTGCCTCCAGTACCGCCGGGGGGGCGCGCCAGCGGCGCGCGGGGGGCAGGCAGCCCCCCTCCACCGATCCGCTCTCATTCCGCCGCCTGAATCTTGGGGTAGCTGTACATCCGATCATAGCCCCATTCGGGATCATCCCACGCAATCATCTTACCAGGATTGAGAAGCCCCTTGGGATCTGCCTCCCGCTTGAAGGCCAGCTGACGATCATCAACCGTCTGCCGCCCGCCTTCTTCCAGCGTGTAGCGATGGGGGTTGAACACCATCGCGCCCAGCTCCTCATGGCGCCGAATGATTGCGTCGAGCCGTTCCTCGGTGGTGAATTTCACGAGAGTCAGACCGGCGAACATGCATTTCCCGCCTTCCCGCAGCACCTCCAGATGCTGCAACAGCTCCGGGGAGAACTCCTCCCGGATCTGCTTCACCAACTCGAAGTGCTTTGGGTAACCGTAGCGTACCTGCAAATACGTGATCGACGGATCGACCTTGAGCGCGCGGAGCGTCGTGTGATTCCAGCCATATTCAAAGACAGGTCCGGGAGAGCGCGCCCAGCCCTTTTCGTCATCGGAGCGATAGATCAAGGTCGCCCCGGGTCGCCGCCCCAGGAACGTCAGGAACCCGTCCATTGCATGCGGTGCCACCATCAGCGCCACGAGATGCGTGCCGTCCGACACATGCGGCTTCACCCGCTGAAAATAGTCAAACGCCGTCGGGGCCTCGAACACGGTCGCCAGCTTGATCAGAATGCCGTCTTCATTGGCAACGTCGATGGCAAACTGCGCGGCGGCGTCAAACTCCTCGAAGGCAACGAAAAGTCCCGTCCACGCGTAGGCCGGGGCGAGCGGCATCTCGATCTCCGTAATGATCCCATTCGTGCCGTAGGCATGGCTGACGCGGGCCAGTTCCTCGCCGGTGAATTCCAGCACCCGCGGCTCCGCCTCCATCGTGACGACGCGCAGCCGGATGATGTTGCCCAGATCCCTCAACGACCCCCACGTGCAGGACCCCACGCCGCCCGAGCCGCCGGCGATGAAGCCTCCGATGGTCGCTGTGGCCCAGGTCGAGGAGAACATCCGCAGTTCCTGGCCTGAATGGGCAATGCAATGCGCGTCGAGGTCTTTCAGAAGCACGCCTGGTTCGGTCACCACCCGCCCCGGTGCTACCTCCTTGACCTTGTCGAGGTGACGAAGATGCATCACGCAGCCGCCCGCGAGGGGCATGGCCTGCCCGTAATTGCCTGTGCCTGCGCCTCGCGTCGTAACGGGGACGTTGTGCGCGTAGCACACTTTGAGCACCTCGATCACTTCGGCTTCCGACCGCGGTGCCACGGCAAAGTCCGCCACCACGTGATCAAGCCGCGCCTTCAGCACCGGCGAATACCAGAAGAAATCGCGGCTCTTGGCTTTCAGTGAGTTTGGGTTCTCGTCGATCTCCAGATGCGCGAGGGCGGCCTTGCACCCTTCCAAGTCGGGCATTGTCTCGGTGCTCATTGAGCGGGCTCCGGTACTGGTGTTGCTTTTTCCATCAAGTCGTCGAGCTCGGCGTAATCCGGCAGCGTCCGGTCAATCGCCAGACCTCCGCGCAGAACGATCCGGTCCGCTTGCGGGCGCGCAAAGAGCTCTGTCCACGAGCGCGCCCGGCATATGACCAGATCCGCAGGCGCCCCGGGCGCCAAAGACGGAGTGTCAAACCCACAGGCGGCCGCGGGTGCGTTGAGAAACGCTGTTGGCCAATCGTTGCGGGAATGGTCCAGATGCCCGATCCGCGTCGCCTCGCGCATCACCTCGATCATATCCATGTCACCATAGGCGTAGAACGGATCCCGCGTGTTGTCCGACGCAAACGAGACGGAGATGCCGCGGGCCCGCATCTCATGGACCAGAGTGATACCGCGCCCCCGTGGCGTCCGGCCATCCGTCCTGTCCTGCAGGTAGAGGTTGCACATCGGCAGCGACACGACGTGCAGGCCAGCTTTTGCCACCAGATCGAGCGTGTCGAGCGCGCGCGCCTCGTCCTGCATCGAAAGGGAGCAGCAATGCCCCACGACGATAGGCGCCTCAAAGCCGACCTCCAATGCCACTTCGGCAATGGCCCGTAGCGTCTCGGAGCTGGGGTCCATTGTCTCGTCGACATGGAAATCTGCGGCGAGGCCTCGCGCCTCCGCCATGCGGAAAACGCCCCGCAGCGCGTTCTTCAACCCGTCGACAGGGTAGGTCACCATCCCGAGAACGCCGCCAGAGTCCGCGACGACATCCGCCGTGTGGGCAAAGGCCCCGTCTTCGGAGAAGATGTCGATCCCGATCAGGCACGCGGCCTGTAGGTCGATCCGCCCGGCCCACTCTGAGCGAAGCTCCCGAAATACGGGCCAGGAGATGTCGTCCTGCGGGGGGCGCGAATCGAGATGAGTCCGGATTGCCCGCGTCCCATGCGCATAGGCGCAGCGGAGCGAAAAGTCCGCCCGGCGCCGTACATCATCTGCGGACCAATTCGCAATCGTATCGGCCCGCACCGTGTTGAGCGCGCCCATGAACGTCCCGTCCGGGTTTGGCGCCCGTCCCCAGATATGCCCCTTATCGAGATGCGTGTGCATGTCGACGAACGCGGGAAACGCCATGGCACCGCCCATGTCGACCTCGATCCCACCGCTCTCGACAATCCGACCGTCGGCAATCGACAGAGAGATCGACGCAAGGCCCCCCTCCCGACCCAGCAAACACGCAGGCACCGTGAGATTGGTCAGCCGCAGCGACCCCTCCGGAAGCGACCGAAATCCCTTCATGTTTCGCGCCGCACAGCGCTTTCATGCCACTTGCGCAGCATCATATGCGAAAAGAGCGAGAGGGCGGCAAAGATCATCACCCCCATCGCGGCAACCAGCGAAAGGGCTGCAAACATCCGCGCGATGTTCAGGCGGTAGCCGGCTTCTTGGATCCTGAACGCGAGCCCGGATCCAATCCCCCCGGTCCCCGCAACCAGCTCTGCCACCACAGCCCCGATCAGAGACAACCCCCCGGCAATCTTCAACCCACCCAGGAAATACGGCAACGCGGACGGCAGCTGCAGCATCACCAGCTTTTGCCACCGGCTCGCCCCGTAGATCTGAAAGAGATCCCGCAGATTATGGTCGACCGAGTTCAGTCCCAGCGTCGTCGAGGACAGCACGGGGAAGAATGCCACCAGCCACGCACATAAGAGCATCCCGGCAATCTTGCTGTCGACATAGATAAAGATCAGCGGCGCAATCGCCACCACCGGGGTAACCTGCAAAATCACCGCGTAGGGATAGAACGACATTTCCAGCATCTTCGACTGATTAAACAGGATCGCCAGCCCCGCCCCGCCAATCACCGCCAAGGTCAATGCCATCACCGTGATGCGAAATGTGAGCCACGCCGCGTCCATGAGGATGGCAAAGTCGCCGGTCAAACTGCCCCACACCCGATCCGGCCCCGGCAGGATGTAATGCGGGATCTCGTTCCAGGCGACCACCCGGTCCCAGAGCCACAACGCGCTCACCATCACCAATACCGGCAGCATCCACCGCGCAATCGCGTTGACCCGCCGCATCCGCAGCCGCTGGGCTTCCTCCGCATCGAGCTGTGGCACAAGCTCACCCGGCCCCTGCCGTCCATCCGCAAGGCTCATGTCTGCCCTCCCACCGACCGATCCCGCACGCAACAGCCCACCACAGCACCCAGGGCCAAGACGTGACCCTTCATTGTGCCCAAAATATCCCCGCCGGAGGCGCCCCGGCGCGCCATGCGTCCCGTGCTTTCCAAAGCCAGCGCGCCGCGTCTCACGCAGCCTCTCCCATCGCGGCATGCAACGCGTCAGAGGCCGCACGGCAATGCGCCGCGTAATCCGACGATGTCCGGAACCCTTCCGACCGCGGATAGGGCTCGTCCACGTTCAGCTCCTGGATTACGCGCCCGGGCCGCGCTGCCATCACGATAATCCGATCCGAGAGAAACACGCTCTCAAAGACCGAGTGCGTGACGAAGACCACCGTACTGCCGATCTTGTCCTTCAGGGTCAAAAGATCGTTGTTCAGCTTGAAGCGTGTGATCTCGTCGAGCGCCGCAAAGGGCTCGTCCATCAGGATCAGCCGCGGGTGGGTCACCATCGCGCGGGCGATCGAAACGCGCATCTTCATGCCGCCCGACAGCTCTCTTGGATAGGCGTCGAGAAATGCGCCGAGCCCGACCAGCTCCAGGACCTCCCGAACATCGTCGTGCACCGCGCCATGGGACTTTCCCCGCAGGCGAAACGGCAAAGACACGTTCTGCGCGACCGTGGCCCAGGGCATCAGGGTCGGCTCCTGGAACACAACGCCGAGGTCTCCTTTCTCGCGCGCGCCCCGCCAATCGATATGACCCGCCGTCGGCTGCATCAGCCCGGCGATCAGCCTTAGCGCCGTGGACTTGCCACATCCGGATGGGCCGAGCAGCGAGATGAAATCGCCCTCCCGCACGTCGAGATCCATCCCCTTGAGCGCGACGACACTTCCACCAAAGACCTTGTCGACCCGTTCCATACGCAACACGGGCGCGCGCGTATCGAAGGTGACGCGCTGAGCTGTTTCTGATGCAGGCTCCGGCGGCATATCAGCCCTTTCGTGGCGACTGCGGACGTGGGGCGGAACGGGGGC
>JBCCYI010000055.1:0-22236 GCA_039189975.1 Pseudomonadota bacterium | reverse complement strand
GTCGTGCCGTGCCTGTCTCGACATCTGCCCGACGAAGGCGTTTCCCGCGCCGTTCCAACTCGATGCTCGACGCTGCATAAGCTACCTGACGATTGAGCATCGTGGCCCCGTGCAGGAGGATTTGCGCGCCTTGATGGGCAATCGGATCTACGGCTGCGATGATTGTCTGGCCGTGTGCCCGTGGAACAAGTTCGCGGCCGTTGCGCGGGAGACGCGCTATGCGGCCTCGGACGCGACGCACGAGCCCCCCCTTGAGGCGCTCTCGGCGCTTGACGATGCCGCATTTCGTGCGCGGTTCTCGGGATCGCCGATTAAGCGGATCGGGCGCGCGCGGTTTGTGCGCAATGTGCTTTATGCGATTGGAAACTCGGCGTCTCCCCGGCTTCGCCCCGCGGCTGAGCGCCTATTGGCCGACGAGGATGACGCAGTGCGCGATGCTGCACAATGGGCGGTTGCTCAACTGGACAGGGTCTTGGGCCATTGAAAGTTATGCCAATCCGGGGGGAATGGGCCCTGTCGTGTTCGATGCGGTCGGCGACGTCCGTCGTGCCCCTCTCCGAGACAGGGGCGGCCTGCTGTTCAAGGACGGTTACCAGCGGTGTTCCTCCGTCGCGTTGGGCCTGTAGCTGAGACGTGCGGCGGCCGCGGCGGGCTGAATATGGCTCGCGGCACTGCGCACAAGGAAGGGCCCAAACGTGCTGCTGCCGGCTTTCACCTCTATCGTCGTGCGGTCTGACCCGTCGCTTTTCTGGTCCTCCTCGACCAAGATGTAGCTCGCGATCCCCTTCGTTTCGAAGGCCCGCCGCACGTCCGTCGCGAGCGCGTGTGGCGTTTCATACGTCGCGTCGGGGCCTTTCCAGGTGATGCGAACGTGCACGAAGGGCCCAGTGGCCTCGAAATCATTGAGGGAGGCGACGATGTCCTGCTCTTCTATCGCCAGCCAGCGCCACAGCGGATCGCCCGTCACTTCATGCATCACGCGAGCGAAGACGGAGGGCGCCGCGACGAGCGCGGCGATGAGCATCGCGTAGGGGAGAGGGGATTTCGGGATCAACGGACGCACTCCAAACACACGGAATGAGTGTGCCGCCGGAACGCTGAAGATGTCGTTAAGATCTTGCCCCCGGCAGTTATCGTGGGGCAGGCACTGCAATCACACCCCGCCGGAAGTCTCCGGCAAGAGGCGGCGCACAGCCTCAGGAACGTTTCCGCGCGGTGGCGCGCGAGGGACCTTCGTTCGCTCACGCCACCGCAACGCCGTTATCAACGCGCGCTCTGCCCGATATCCTGAAGTGTCGGACAGAGCCCGAAGCGCCGAGCTTCAAACGCGGCGCACCGTGCGCGCTCTCGCTTTTGGGCGCTAGCTGCGCACCAACGTCTCGTAGGCGCTGGCGATTTCACGTGTCAGCGCGCCGACCTCGAAGCTGTAGGATCCGATTTCGCCCACGGGCGTGACTTCGGCCGCTGTCCCGGTCAGCCAGCATTGCTCAAAGCTCTCCATCTCGTTCGGCTCGATGTGGCGCTCATGCACTTTGATCTGGCGGTCCTTTAGCATGCCGATCACCGTCTGGCGTGTGATGCCGTTGAGAAAGCAATCCGGCGTCGGCGTGTGCACTTCGCCGTCCTTGACGAAGAAGACGTTCGCACCTGTCGCCTCGGCAACATAACCTCGGTAGTCCATCATCATTGCATCCGAACAGCCTTTGGCCTCGGCGGCGTGTTTGGACATGGTGCAGATCATATAGAGGCCCGCAGCCTTGGCATGGCTTGGGATCGTCTCGGGGCTGGGGCGCTTCCATTTGGAGATGTCGAGCTTTGCGCCCTTTGTCTTCGCGTCGCCATAGTAGTTGCCCCATTCCCACGACGCCACGGCCAGGCGGACCGGGTTGCGCGACGAAGAAACGCCCATGTCTTCGCCCGAGCCGCGCCATGCGACGGCGCGGACATAGGCGTCCGACAATCCGTTGGCCTTCATCACCTCGTACTTGGCGGCTTCGATCTGGTCGATCGTCCAGGGGATCTCGAAGTCGATCATTTTGGCTGAGGCATGCAGCCGCTCGGAATGCTTGCGCGACTCGAAAATCGTCCCGTTATAGGCGCGTTCGCCCTCGAACACCGAGGAAGCGTAGTGCATCGCGTGGGTCAGCAGATGCACATTGGCGTCCCGCCACGGCACGAGCGCGCCGTCCATCCAGATCATACCGTCCCGGTCATCATAGCTGGCAGCCATGGCGCATCTCCTTTCCCGTCGCTTGGACCGTTGCCTCTGCAGCTGGGGCCCTGGTTTTCAAAAGTTGCGCAAATTATGCCCGCATCGGCCATAATATTGCGGAAAATCTGACCGGGGCTAA
This sequence comes from Pseudomonadota bacterium, assembly GCA_039189975.1. Classification (GTDB taxonomy): domain Bacteria; phylum Pseudomonadota; class Alphaproteobacteria; order Rhodobacterales; family Rhodobacteraceae; genus HLUCCA09. The sequence goes on along the minus strand of JBCCYI010000055.1, from coordinate 19,885 downwards.
CATCGGCCCCTAGCCATGTCAACAAGGCTGACGTAATATTTGGATGGGTCAGGGTGAAACATCGGGAGGTGTCATGGCAGACGGACCGGGCGGAGTCTCGCAATCTGGCGAAACGCTGTTGTTTCTGACGGATGACCAGCTGCGGCGTGCGATCGAAGCGATGTTCTTCGCCTACCGCGGCTTCACGGCGGATCCGGATCTGATCCTCGAAGAGCAGGGCTACGGTCGGGCGCACCATCGAGCGCTGCATTTCATTCACCGGAGTCCCGGAACGACGGTCAACAATCTGCTGGCCACGCTGGGCGTCACCAAGCAATCGCTCAATCGGGTGCTGCGCCGCTTGATCGAGGATGGACTTGTTGACAGTCGCATTGGCGCGCTCGACAAACGGGAGCGACATTTGCACCTGACGACGGACGGGGCCACATTGGAGCGTGAGCTGTCGGAAGTGCAGACCGCCCGGATGCGCCGCGCCTTTCGCGGGGCCGGGCCGGATGCGGTGGCTGGGTTTCGCACAGTGTTGGAAGAGATGATGGACCCGGAGATGCGCCGCCGCTACCATCGCATCGCGGAGAGTGGACGATGAGCGACCTCGACCTGACCCAAGACCCGGTACGACCGGTTCGCCCGGCGCTGGATGTAGAACCGGCGGATGCGCATTTGCTGATCGTCGATGATGATGCGCGGATCCGGGGTCTCTTGCAGAAGTTTCTGATGCGGCACGGGTTTTTGGTGTCCGCAGCGCGGGACGCGGCGCAGGCACGGCGCCTCCTGTCGGGGCTCGAGTTCGATCTGCTGGTGCTCGACGTGATGATGCCGGGCGAGGACGGCCTGGCGCTGACAGCGTCATTGCGCCAGGACTTGGCGACGCCGATCCTGCTGTTGACGGCCAAGGGTGAGACAGGGGACCGCATCGCGGGGCTGGAAGCGGGAGCGGATGATTACCTTCCCAAGCCCTTCGAGCCCAAGGAGCTCTTGCTGCGGATCAATGCGATCTTGCGGCGCGTGCCATCCGAGCCCAATGGGCCTGCGGGGCCGAAAGTGCTCTATCTTGGGCCGGTGCGGTACGACCTTGAGAAAGGTGAGATGTGGCGTGGCGACGATCCCGTGCGGTTGACGGCCACCGAGGCGGCGCTGATGCGGATCTTCTCGGCAACGCCCGGCGAGGCGCTGAGCCGGGCTCAGCTCGTTGCGGATCTGGGGCGTGACGGCGGGCGGGACGGCGAGGGCTCTCAAGAGCGGGCCGTCGACGTACAGATCACCCGGCTTCGGCGCAAGATTGAAGAAGACCCGCGACAGCCCCGGTATCTTCAGACGGTCCGAGGGGCGGGCTACATGCTCGCGCCCGATTGAGCTGACGGGACGATCCCTTTAGCGGGCGCTCGATTGGCGATCGTGAAACGCCTCCGGCGGCGGTATTTGAGGCAAGAAGAAGCACGAAGGGCGAGCGGGATGGCGACGGTACTCTTTGGTCACGCGGCGTGTCTGGGTCATGTGACCCCGCCGGGGCATCCGGAGCGCGTGGCGCGTCTTGAGGCGGTGGCGGAGGCGTTGGCGCGGTTCGATGCGCTCGACCGGCGGGAGGCGCCCTTGGCGGAGCGGGGGGAGCTGCTGCGCTGCCATCCCGAGAGCTATGTGGCCGAGATTGAGGCGTCGATCCCGGCGTCGGGCAGCCGGGCGCTGGATGCGGACACCCATGTGATGGCGGGCTCTCTGGAGGCGGCTTTGCGTGCGGTCGGTGCGGTCGGCGCGGCGGTCGATGCGGTAATGGCGGGCGCGGTGGCGAATGCGTTTTGCGCGGTCCGCCCGCCGGGGCACCATGCGGAACGGGAAACGCCGATGGGGTTTTGCCTCTTTGGGTCGGTGGCGATCGGGGCGAAGCGGGCGCTGGAGGTGCATGGGCTGGAACGGGTCGCGGTCGTCGATTTCGACGTGCACCACGGCAACGGGACGCAGGACCTTTTGTGGGACGAGGGGCGGGCGCTCTTTGTGTCGTCCCACCAGATGCCGCTCTGGCCGGGGACGGGCGCGCAGCACGAGGCAGGGGCGCATGGGAATGTGATGAACGTGCCCTTGCCGCCGGGAACCGCGGGGGCCGGGTTTCGCCGGGCCTATGAGACGCAGGTCTTCCCGGCGTTGCGGGCGTTTGCGCCGCAGATGGTCCTGATCTCCGCCGGGTTTGACGCCCATGCCGACGATCCGCTCGCACAGCTGGGGCTGCGGGAGGCGGATTTCGCCTGGGTGACGAAGCAGCTCTGCGACATTGCGGATGCAACGGCGGCAGGGGCTCTGGGGCCGGGCCGTGTGGTGTCTGTACTCGAGGGCGGCTATGACCTTGCGGCATTGGCGGCGAGCGCTGCGGCGCATGTGGAGGTTTTGGTGGAGCGGGGGCAGCGAGGATGAGCGAGACACCGGTCGAGGAGCTGAGTTTCGAGGCGGCGATGGCGGAGCTGGAGCGCGTTGTGGGCCAGCTGGAGGGCGGCGAGGTGCCGCTTGAGCAATCCATCGCGCTCTATGAGCGGGGGGACGCGCTGCGCAAGCGCTGTGCGGCCAAGCTGAAAGATGCGGAGGCGAAGGTCGAGCAGATTACGACCGACGCCGGAGGTGCTGCGACGGGGACGCGACCGCTTGATGACTGACGGAAACGGTCTGATGGTTGAAGACGCGCCTTTTGAGACCAGGCTGGTGGCGGCGTCGGATTGCGTGTCGGGATTGTTGAAGCGCGAGCTGGCGCGGTTTCCGGATGTGCCCGTTGTCGACGCGATGGGATATGCGCTGTCGGGCGGCAAGGGTCTGCGTGGGTTTCTCGTGATCGAGGGGGCGTCGCTCTATGGGGTGGCGCCGGAGGTCGCGCGCTATGCGGCGGCGGCGGTCGAAGCGTTGCACACCTACTCGTTGGTCCACGACGACCTGCCCGCGATGGACGACGACGACCTGCGCCGCGGCCGCCCGACGGTGCACATCAAATGGGACGAGGCGACGGCCATTCTGGTAGGCGATGCGCTCCATTGCCTGGCGTTTGAGCTCTTGGCGCGGGACGAGGCCGCACCGCGGGCCGAGCGCCGTGTGCGGCTGGTAGCGAGCCTGGCGGAGGCGGCGGGCGCGCGGGGGATGGTCCTCGGGCAAGCGCTCGACATCGCGGCGGAGACGGCGCCGGAGCCCCTGAGCCTGGCGCAGGTCGAAGCGCTTCAGGCGGCCAAGACCGGGGCGTTGATCCGGTGGTCGGGCGAGGCGGGCGCGGTAATCGCGGGGGAGGATCCCGCGGCGCTGCGACGCTACGCGGAGGCGCTCGGCCTTGCCTTTCAGATCGCCGACGACATCTTGGACGTCACGGGCGACGCGGCGGCGGCTGGCAAGCGGCTGCGCAAGGACGATGCGGCGGGGAAGGCGACATTCGTGTCGCTCCTCGGCCTGGAGGCGGCGCAAGAGCGCGCGGCTGCACTCGTGGAGGAGGCCTGCGCGGCGCTTGAGACGTTTGGTCCGCGGGCCGACGTGTTGCGGCAGGCCGCTCGGTTCGTTATCGCGCGCGAGAAGTAATCCACGCACCGGCGTGGCGAGGAGACGGCACCCGCAATGACAACACGACCCAGCACACCGCTTCTCGATGCGGTTCGCGATCCTTCGGATCTCAGGCATCTGTCCAACGACGATCTGGTGCGCGTGGCAGGCGAGTTGCGGGCCGAGACGATCAGCGCCGTTAGCCAGACGGGCGGGCATCTGGGTGCTGGGCTCGGGGTCGTCGAGCTGACGGTCGCGTTGCATGCCGTCTTCGACACCCCGCGCGACCGGCTGATCTGGGACGTGAGCCATCAGTGCTACCCGCACAAGATCCTGACCGGGCGGCGCGACCGGATCCGCACTTTGCGCCAAAAGGACGGGCTGAGCGGTTTCACCAAGCGCTCGGAGAGCCCCTACGACCCGTTTGGCGCCGCGCATTCGTCAACGTCGATTTCGGCGGCGCTCGGCTTTGTCACGGCCCGCGATCTGGGCGGGCGGCCGGAGACGCGGGGCGAGCCGCCCCTGGGTGACGCCATCGCCGTGATCGGCGACGGGGCGATGAGCGCGGGCATGGCCTACGAGGCGATGAACAACGCCGGCCACGAGGGGCGGCGGCTCTTCGTGGTGCTTAACGACAACGAGATGTCGATTGCGCCGCCGGTCGGGGCGATGTCGAGCTATCTGTCGCGGCTCTACGCGGGCGCGCCGTTTCAGGTGTTCAAGGCGGCGGCGAAGGGGGCTGTGAGCCTGTTGCCGGAGCCCTTCCGTGAGGGGGCCAAGCGCGCCAAGGATTTGCTGAAGCACTCGGTTGTCGGCGGCACGCTCTTTGAGGAGCTGGGCTTTTCCTACGTCGGGCCGATCGACGGGCATGATATGGAGCAGCTTCTGGCGGTGCTGCGCACGGTCAAGGCGCGGGCCGACGGTCCGGTCCTGATCCATGCGATTACCAAGAAGGGCAAGGGCTATGGCCCGGCCGAGGAGGCGCGGGACAAGGGCCATGGGGTGTCGAAGTTCGACGTGGTCACGGGGGAGCAGAAAAAGGCTCCGTCGAATGCGCCGAGCTACACGCGGGTATTTGCCGAGGCTCTGATCGCCGAGGCCGCGGAGGACGAGACGATCACGGCTGTGACAGCGGCGATGCCCGATGGCACGGGGCTGAAGCTCTTTGGCGAGCGCTATGCGTCGCGCTGCTTTGACGTCGGGATCGCGGAGCAGCATGCGGTGACCTTTGCGGCGGGGCAGGCGGCGGGGGGGCTGAAGCCCTTTTGCGCGATCTACTCGACGTTCTTGCAGCGCGGTTATGACCAGGTGGTCCATGACGTGGCGATCCAGCGCCTGCCGGTGCGCTTCGCGATTGACCGGGCCGGGCTGGTCGGCGCGGACGGGGCGACCCACGCCGGTGCATTTGACACGGCGTTTCTTGCGAACCTGCCGGGGTTTGTCGTGATGGCCGCGTCCGACGAAGCGGAGCTGGTGCATATGGTGGCCACGGCGGTGGCCCATGATGCGGGGCCCATCGCGTTCCGTTTTCCGCGCGGCGAAGGCGTGGGCGTGGAGATGCCCGAGCGCGGCGTGCCGCTCGAGATCGGCAAGGGGCGGATGATCCGGGAGGGCCAGGGCGTGGCGCTCCTGAACTTTGGCGCGCGGCTGAAGGAAGTGCAGGAGGCGGCGGATGCTTTGGAGGCCAAGGGCATCCATCCGACGATCGCCGACGCGCGGTTTGCCAAACCGCTGGACCGCGCGCTGATCCTCGATCTGGTGGCGCGGCATGAGGCGCTGATCACGGTCGAGGAAGGCGCCGTGGGCGGGTTTGGCAGCCATGTCGCGCAGCTTCTGGCCGAAGAAGGGGTGTTTGACACCGGGCTGGTCTACCGCTCGATGGTGCTGCCGGACAGCTTCATCGACCAGGCGTCCCCGCGCGACATGTACGCCGTGGCCGGGCTGAATGCCGAGGATATCGAGGCGAAGGTGCTGTCTGTTCTGGGAGTGGCGCGGGTGGACGCGCGGGCGTAGGGAGGGCCCTTCGGAGCACTGTTCCTGCGACTGTGCATTTGGAAGGGCTGGCAAGTGCCTTCGGCGACGGTATTTGGAGCAAGAAGAACTGGAGTCTGTATCTATGGGCCTCGTGCGCTTTGCAGCCATTACTGGCTTGGTTGGGTTGGCTGCTCGTGGTCTCCTTGCGGGGGCTGGAACGAGGCGGGGCGCGTTACCTGCGCAGGTGAGCAGGCGGTGAAAAGCGATTCAGATTTGGCGTGGTTTGCTTTAGCTTGCACGGCACTGCCGACAGATGTGGTGAAGTTCTGATGCAACGCCCCCGTCCAATCCGAACCGTGCGGCTGCTCTTTGGAGGGGTGGGGCAGGCGATGGCGGATCCAAAGGTCCGCGTGCTGCTCGGCATGACATTCTCACTGATTGGGATCGCAACGGTCTTCTACCATCTCGTGGAAGGATGGGCGCTGCTGGACGCAGCCTATTTCTCGACCGTTACGATCGCGACCGTTGGCTATGGGGACTTCGCGCCGAAGACCGTGCCGGGCAAAGTCTTCACCATTGGGTATGTGTTGGTGGGGATCGGGATGTTCGTCGCCGCAGGGACGGCCTTGGCGGACCATCTGATCCGGCGCGCCTGGGACGATGAGCGGGAGAGGCGCAAGCGGCGAAGGTTGAGCAAGTAGGGGGCACGAGCGTGTCCTGGAGACTGTGGGCGGGTTGAGCCGGGCCTGTTGTCCTGTGCGGTGGAGATGCGCGAGCACCGGCTGTGATGGGACGACGGGCCGGTGCGGGCGCGAGGCGCGTGCGGCGTCCGCGCGCGCAACACCTGATGGGAGTTTACTTTGGTTGCCTTGTTCGTGGGCCGCCAGCGGCCTACATGCCGGTCATGCAACGCTACCTGCCTTTTTTGCCGTCCCGCCCCCTGGTGAATGTCGTCCGAATGAACGGAGTGATTGCTGCGGGGGAGCGCGGGCTCAGTGATGCGAGCGTCGCCCCGCTGCTGGAGCGAGCGTTTGTCAAGGGAAAGCCCAAGGCGGTGGCGCTTTTGTTGAATTCCCCAGGCGGGTCGCCGACGCAATCTTCATTGATCGGGGCGCGGATACGCCGCCTTTCCGAGGAAAAAGACGTCCCGGTGTTGGCCTTTGTCGAAGACGTGGCGGCGTCGGGCGGTTACTGGCTTGCGGCGGCAGCGGACGAGATCATCGTGGACGCGAATTCCGTCGTCGGCTCGATTGGCGTGATCTCGGCGTCCTTTGGGTTTCATGAGGCGATTGGCCGGATCGGGGTGGAGCGTCGTGTCCATACGGCGGGAAAGTCCAAGAGCTTTCTGGACCCCTTTCGCCCCGAGAAGGATGAGGATGTCGCACGCCTGATCGACCTTCAGACGGAGATACACGGAAATTTCATCGCCCATGTGAAGGCGCGTCGGGCCGGAAAAATCGATGCGGAGGCGGATCTCTACACAGGCGAGATCTGGGTGGGCGCGCGAGCGGTGGAGGTTGGCCTTGCGGATGCGGTCGGGCATCTCGTGCCGGAGATGAAAGCGCGATTTGGCGACAAGACCCGTTTCGCCGTCTTTGGGCAACGACGGTCCATTCTGCGGCGAGTCGGCCTCGCAGCGCTTCATAGCATTCCGGACGCGATTGAGGAGCGCGCGCTCTGGGCGCGTTACGGCCTCTAGGTGCTCGTAAAGATCGTCACGTTCTTCCTGATTGGGATTGCTGTGCTGGCGATGTTCGGTCGGTTGCGCTTTCCAGGGGCCGCGGGCCGGCTGGGGCGTCGCTCTCAGCGCGGCAAGCTGGGGGCACAGCGCGATAAGCTGCCGTCCAAGCCCGAAAAATGCCGAAGCTGCGGCGCATACAAGGTTGGGCGCGGACCCTGCCCCTGTGGAAAGGCCTAGGCCCCGATGACAATCGAAATCTTGATGGCCGGCTTGGGGCTGGTGATCCTGCTTCTGGCGGGTGACGCGCTCGTCCGGGGGGCGGTCAACCTGGCGCTGCGCATCGGCATCCCGGCGCTGCTGGTTTCGATGACAATCGTTGCATTTGGCACATCAGCCCCGGAACTGCTGATTTCGGTCGCGGCGATCAAGGACGATGCGGCCGGTATCGCGCTCGGCAACGTCGTCGGGTCAAACACTGCGAACATCCTTCTGGTTCTGGGCATACCGGCGATCCTTGCGGGGCTGTCGAGCGAAGGGTGCGACACCCGCAAGACCTACATCATGATGATGATGGCCTCAGTGCTCTTCATCGCGTTGGCCTTCTTTGGTCCGTTCACATGGTGGCATGGCATTGTTTTGCTTGCTGGCCTTGCGATTGTGCTCGGCGACACTTTCCGGGAGGCCCAGGCCCATCGCCGCGAGGCTCCCGACGAGGAAGAGGACGTTGAAGGCGCAGATACCGAGATGCCAGGCTGGAAGGTCGCGACCTTTCTCATTCTCGGGTTGATCGGGCTCCCGCTCGGGGCGGACATTCTCGTCGATTCTGCGGTGTCGATTGCTGAAGACCTCGGCGTATCGGACACGGTGATCGGGCTGACGCTCGTGGCGATCGGAACATCGCTGCCGGAGTTGGCGACGACGGTGATGGCCGCGCTCCGACGTCAATCGGACGTGGCGCTGGGCAATGTGATCGGCTCGAACATGTTTAATCTGCTGGCGATCATCGGTATCGCAAGCTTTGTAGGGCCGATCCCGGTCGACACCAGTTTCCTGACCTTCGATCTCTGGGTCATGCTTGCAGCCTCCGCACTCCTCGCGCCGTTCGTCTTTTTGCACTGGCACATGGGCCGGGCATGGGGCGTCGTGCTGACGGCGCTCTATGTTGCTTATCTGGTCGTGATCAGAATGGGAGCAGCGGCATGACAGAAAAGCGCGCGTTGGTGACGGGGGGAGGGCGCCGGCTGGGGGCCGCTATGGCAAGGGATCTCGGCGCCCGGGGCTACGACGTGGTGATCCATTACAACGGCTCCGCCGCGGGCGCCCAGGCTGTGGCGCAGGACGTGGCCCGTGCCGGGCGATCCGGCATCCCGATGCAGGCAGACCTTCTGGACGAAGCCGTGAGCTCCGGGCTTGTCGAGCGCGCGTCTGACGCCCTGGGGGGGCCGTTGACGCTGCTGGTGAACAGCGCTTCGATCTTCGAGCATGATACGTTGCAGGACCACACGCGCGAGAGTTGGGACCGGCATATGGAAAGTAACCTGCGGGTCCCCATTGTGCTGTCGCAGGCCTTTGCGCGGCAGGTCCCGACCGCGCCCAAAGACCGGCATGGGGATCCGCTGCCGCAGGGCCTGATCGTCAACATGCTGGATACACGTGTCGGCCGGCTCACGCCGAACTACTTTTCTTACTCGCTGGCGAAGATGGCGCTCTACGCCTTCACGACGACAGGAGCTCAATCCCTGGCGCCCGATGTGCGTGTGAATGCAATTGGCCCCGGCTGGACCCTGCCAGACTTTGATCAACCAGAAGATGAATTCTACCGGATGCGGGCGGCCGCCACACCGGGACGTGGTCCCGGGGCAGAGGACATTTGCGCGGCGCTTGGCTTCTTCATTGATTCGCCCTCCGTCACGGGACAAACCGTTATTGTGGACGGCGGACAGCAGATTGACTGGGCGGCCCGTAAGCCTAGCGTAAACTCTTCTGTAAACGAAGCGTGACACTTCAGTTATGCACGTCGCCAAGGGATGTCACATAGCTGTTAGGAATCCTTATCATTTTCAGATAATTGGTTACCGGGCCAAAAAGATTGACTTGAATTCAGTGCCTTAGATATGCGCCTAAAAATTGAGCATATCAACCAATGCGCCAAGATCAAAGGAAAAATCCGGATGGAAGAACCGTTATCCGCAGAGTTTTCCACAGATTTGGTGGACACCTTTTCTCTTGTGCTCGCGGCCCCTAGATTGCAGCGCCTCACGGAATCGTTGAACCTTGCGACAGGGGCCCTATGACCGCCGGATCGGACACATCTTCTGACCCGCAAAGCGCGCAAAGTGTCGCAGCCGGCGAGGAGCGGGTTCCCCTCGTTGGGCAGGAGTGTATTCGAAACTATTTGCACACGTTAGACGGGTCCCCGGGCGTCTATCGAATGCTCGATGCACAGGCCCGCGTGCTCTACGTCGGCAAGGCGAAGAACCTCAAGGCACGGGTGTCCAACTACGCGCGGAGCTCCGGCCATTCAGGTCGCATCGCGCGCATGATCTCTGAGACGGCACAGATGATGTTTCTGACGACCCGGACAGAGACGGAAGCGCTGCTCTTGGAGCAGAACCTCATCAAGCAGCTCAAACCGCGGTACAATGTGCTTCTGCGTGACGACAAGAGTTTTCCAAACATCCTCGTGGCCAAGGACCATGCGTTTCCGCAGATCCGCAAGCACCGAGGGCGTAAGGCCGAGAAGGGGAACTACTACGGCCCGTTTGCCAGCGCCGGTGCCGTGAACCGGACCTTGAACCAGCTGCAAAAGGTGTTTCTGCTGCGCAATTGTTCAGACGCGACATTTGAAAGCCGCACCCGCCCTTGCTTGCTCTATCAGATCAAGCGCTGCGCGGGCCCTTGCGTGGGCTACGTCTCGACGGAAGAGTACACGTCGCTCGTGAAGGATGCAGAACGGTTCCTGCAGGGCAAGTCGACCGGTGTGCAGGCCAAACTCGCAGAGGAGATGCAGAGCGCCTCGGACGCCATGGAGTTCGAGCGGGCCGCCGCCTTGCGAGACAGGATTCGGGCTTTGACGCAGGTGCAGTCGGCGCAGGGCATCAACCCGCGCGGTGTGGCGGAAGCGGACATCATCGCGCTGCACCTGGAGGGCGGCCAGGCCTGTGTGCAGGTCTTTTTCATCCGCGCCAACCAGAACTGGGGCAACCGAGACTATTACCCCCGCACCGGCGGAACGGAGAGCAAGGCCGAGATCCTGCAGGCCTTCATCGCGCAGTTCTACGACACCAAGGAGCCGCCGCGCCAAGTCATTCTGTCGGACGATGTCGAGGACCGGGAGCTATTGGCCGAAGCATTGGGTGGCAAAGCGGGCCGCAAGGTAGAGATCCTCGTGCCCCAACGCGGAGAGAAGGCCGAGCTCGTCGCCGGAGCACTCCGCAACGCACGCGAGAGCCTGGCGCGGAAGATGGCCGAAGGGTCTGCGCAGGCCAAGCTGCTGAAGGGCTTGGCCGAGGCCTTCGACTTGCCCGCAGCGCCCGCGCGCGTTGAGGTCTACGACAACTCTCACATCATGGGAACGAACGCTGTTGGGGGCATGATCGTCGCGGGCCCGGACGGGTTTCTCAAGAGCCAGTATCGCAAATTCAACATCAAGAACACGGACCTCACGCCGGGCGACGATTTCGGCATGATGAAGGAGGTGTTGATGCGCCGGTTCGAGCGGCTGCTCAAGGAAGACCCGGACCGGGAGACCGAGGCTTGGCCGGACCTGCTCTTGATCGACGGAGGGGCTGGTCAGGTGTCCGCGGTGGCCGAGATCATGGCGGCGCTGGGCGTCGAGGATGTGCCGTTCATCGGGGTGGCCAAGGGCGTCGACCGTGACGCGGGCAAAGAGGAGTTTCACCGCTCCGGTCGGCGTCCTTTCGCGCTTCGGCACAATGATCCGGTGCTTTACTTTGTGCAGAGGCTGCGCGACGAAGCGCACCGGTTTGCCATCGGGGCGCATCGGCAGAAGCGCGCGAAAGCGGTCGGCGCAACACCGCTTGACGAAATTGCGGGCGTCGGAGCCACGCGGAAGCGCGCGCTCCTGGCGCACTTTGGCTCGGCCAAGGCCGTTAGCCGCGCCAACCTGAGCGACCTCAAGGCGGTCGACGGGATCTCCGAAGGTCTCGCAGAGAAGATCTACGACTTTTTTCAGAACAAGTAGGCGAGCGGGCGTCTATTGGCGGCAGCTCGCGATGGGCTGGCTTGAAACGACGCGGAACCTCGAAGGCCGGCAATGGGCAAAAGACCGCAGAAGGAGGTACAGATGCGGCCGGCAGCCTGCTTTTCCCTGATGCCGAAGCAAGCTAGAACACTGTCGATGCGTGTGAACCTGCCTACTTTTCTGACCATCTTGCGGCTGATTGCGGCGCCGGGCGTTGCTGTGATGTTTCTCTATTTCAACCGACCTCTGGCGGATTGGTTCGCGCTGCTCCTCTTCGTCTCTGCGGCGTTGACCGACTGGATCGACGGTCGGCTTGCCCGCGCATGGGGCCAGGAGACGAAGCTTGGCGCGATGCTCGATCCGATCGCCGACAAGGCGATGGTGGTGATCGCGCTGGCCGTCATCATCGGGTTTTCGGGCCTCGCGCCCTGGATCATTCTGCCCGCCGTGGTCATCCTCTTTCGTGAGGTGTTCGTCTCGGGCTTGCGCGAATACCTCGGCGACACTGCTGGAACGCTGAAGGTCACGCAGCTTGCCAAGTGGAAGACGACGGTTCAAATGGTGGCGATCGCGACACTCTTCGCTCAAGGCGTATTTGAGCATTACATCGCCGCCATCGCCTATGGCATGGATGACGGGATGTTGCACGCCGTACTCGCGGGGGATGTGGAAGACACGCAGGGCCTGCGTCTTCTGGCGGGCGGCTTGAACTTTTCTTGGTACGGCGGGATCGTTCTTCTGTGGCTGGCGGCGGTCCTGACAGCGCTGACGGGCTGGGATTACTACCGCAAGGCGCACCCTTTCCTAAAGGAGGATGCTCGATGACGCTCGACGTTCTGTACTTTGCCTGGCTGCGGGAGCGCATCGGGACAGGCCGCGAACGTGTGGACACCGAAGCTGCGACGGTCGCCGATCTCGTCGACGAATTGCGGGCGCGGGAGGCACGCTACGCCGAAGCCTTTGCCGACATTTCTGCTTTGCGCGTCGCGCTGGATCAGGAGCTCACCGGGTTCGACACGCCGCTCGCCGGCGTGCGCGAAGTGGCGTTCTTTCCGCCCATGACGGGAGGATAGCCGATGGTTGTACGGGTGCAGGAGACAGCGTTCAGCGTTGGAGACGAAGTTGAGACCTTTGCCCGCGGCGCGATGGGTGCGGGCGCCATCGTCAGCTTCACCGGAGTGGTTCGCGATGAGGGAGGAACCCTGGATGCGATGCAGATCGAGCACTACCCGGGCATGACTGAGCGCGCCATCTCGAAAATTGTCGAGCAGGCATGCGGCCGATGGGGCCTCACTGATGCGCTGGTAATCCACCGGCATGGGCACCTTCTCCCCGGGGAGGTGATCATGATGGTCGCAACGGCATCCTCCCACCGTTCGGACGCGTTTGCCGCGGCGGACTTCTTGATGGACTTTCTGAAGTCGAGAGCGCCTTTCTGGAAGAAAGAGATGTCTGGCCAAACGTCCTCCTGGGTTGCGGCAAAAGATGAGGACGAGGTTGCGCTGACCCGATGGTAGACGGCTCAATCCGTCAGACGTGCAGCGCATCCCTTTCCCGAGCGCGGTGAAACGGTGGAACGGGGACGATTTTTCGTACGAAAAATCGGGGCGCGCGGGCCGCCTCAGCTGCGCCTACGAGGATTGCTGAACGCGCTCGACGTAGCCGCGCAGCTCTTCCGCGTCCTGGCGGGCCTCTCGCAGACCATCCATCGCAGCACGAAGTTCGGCTTCCGTCTGCGCGAGCTGGTTGGTGAGCTCCGCCTCCCGTTGCTGAAGGTACGTGATCGCCTGGTCGCGCGCCTCTTCAGCATCGTGAAGAGCTTGCGCCATCTGATCCAGTTCATTCATGTCGGCCTGGGTGACGCGTGTGACGCGATGAATCACCCAGGAGGCGAACCAGCCGAGTAGAAATGCCACGAAGAGCACAATGGCCGTGGCAACGATGAACTCTGTCCGGTTCACTCGGCGGTCTCCGTGGTGTCGCTGTCCATTTCTGGCGGAGCACTGGCCTCGCTGGAAGGTGTGCCATCGCCCGCGGCTGGTGTCGTCGTACTGGGACCGGTGGTGTCTTGGGGGGGCGTCTCCGCCGTTGCAATCAGTCGGAACTCGATCCGACGATTGGCCTCGCGTCCGGTCTCTGTCCCGTTGTCCGCGATCGGAACGGTCTCGCCGTAGCCCTTTGACGTGATTTTGCTGATCAGCACCCGACGCTCGGCAAGCGCGTCGAGAACGGCACGGGCACGTGCTTCGGATAGCTCCAGGTTCATCTGCTCGCGCCCCTGGCTGTCCGTGTGGCCCGCGATCTCAACGGACATGTCCACGTCACGGCACGACCGCAGGACATCGGCGATCTGATCCACGATCTCGGCGCTCTCTCCCAGAACATCTGTCGATCCGGGCTCAAAGGTGATCTTGCTGCCCTCCAGAATGATCTCGATCTTGCGAATGCACTCCTGCGCCGTGGGGAGCGCTGCAAGAGGGTCCAGTGCTTCGTCGTACGTGACAGCGAGGGCGATCTCTGCATCTTCTCCCAGTTTATCCGCCAAGAGGCGGGCCACCTCGGCTCGCGCAGATTGATTGCCACTCACGCCTTTGAGGCTCATGTCACTCTGATGCACGATCACGGCGCCGTGGTCGAGATAGGAGAGGGCCGACAACCCCGCGAGGACCCGGATCGGCCAGCTTTCGGGCAACCCTTCTGCGTCTTGGCGCGCGGCCATGTAGACTTGGTCGACGCCAAAACGGGCCCGGGCAAAGCTCTCGACCATGTCGTGCACCGTTGAGTTGGGCAGACGCCCGCGCAATTGCACGCTGCCTTCTGGGCTACGTGTCGCCGTGAATTCCGGCGGCGGCGGACCATCTCCGGGCGCTTCTTCCGCAACGGGCAGAACGGCCTTGAGTGAAAACACATCCGGCAGGTTGCTGTCGAGAGCGCCGACCACGCGATCGAAACGGGCAGGGTCCGTCCCCGTCGCGGCGACGAGGGCGACGTCTGCGTCCGAGAACGTAAGGGTTCCTGTGCCAAGATCCGCCAGGGCCTCGATCCCGAGAATGACGGCATTGGCCCATTCCGGGCTTGGAACGCCGAGCCCGAGCGTGCACGCACTGCGTCCCTCCAGCCCGGCGGCCCGCGCGGCGTCGAGGATTCGATCGCGGTTGCGTGCATCGTCGGCGGAGCAGGCGTCGAACCGGGCCCCATCCGCGTCGATCAGAAAGCGCAAGGTGAACGGCGTGATGACCGGCCGAGGCGCGCTGATGTCCATGCGCAGCTCGACGCCATCCGGTTTGCGCCGGATGAGAACCGTCTCAAGTGTCCGCTTTTCCTCCGCCGAGTTGGAGATCGCGTTAACCGAAACGAACCCGGCCGACGCGGAGATCTTTGAGCGGGGCAGGCGCGCCAACGCATCGAGCGCGAAATTCAGGGATTGCACCCAATGGGCCGGGACAGGGTAATCCGCCGTCTCCAGAAAGTCCGTCACGGTCGCCCCTTCGGCGAGCGCCATGATCTCCTCTGACATCGCATTGCGGTCGAGCGACAAGGGCACCAACCCGATCAGTTGCACGCCGTCATCGTTGCGCAGAATTTCGACAGAGAACCGCGGCGGAGCGATGGGAGTAGCCGGCGTGACCGTGGCGGCGTCGATGACGCGGCTGGCCTCGACAACTTGCCCTGAGAGGGCGAGCGCGTTGAACCGGGCCGCCTCCGTCGGTGCCTCGCCGCCGATGTGGACCTGCAGCCCGTCGGTGTGAATCTCTGCCCACGTATGGTCGGCTTCGATCAGGGCCGTGCGCACCGCGTCGTAGGACCGAGTCTCGATGATGCCGGCCGCGAACGTGGCTGAGAACCACGCCAAAAGCCCCGCCAGGGCAAGGGCAAAGGCCGACGTGATCTTGGGTCCGAGCCGCATTCAAGCCCTCTTTACCGCTGCTTGCCGAAACGTCTTACGGCGCGGACGCGGCGGGATCAATCGTTGCCGCAGGGGCCGGGGAGGACGCGGCGCCGCCCTGCGCAGGCCTCCGCCGAGAGGAGGGCCGCAGGAGCGCCGCGCCAAGCCCGAACGTGATAAGTGCAATGGTCGCAGCGCTCATCCCGAACATTCCGAAGAGATCGTGCATCTCAAGCTCTGCACCCTCCGGCAACGCGGCCGCCAGCCAGGGCCAGGGCGCCCCAAAGAAGAGGGTGTGGCCCAGCGTCGCCCCGAACGCCGCTGCGGTGAGCAGGGCGGCAAGGCCCGTCAGGAACGTGATCGCGGGCGCCCGGCGTGCAGCCCCAAAGGCACGCCGCAACGCACCGAACTGTCGCCCGACGTCTTGCTGCATGGCCATGAGCGCGGGCATGATGATGAGCACCAGCACCATCCCAAAGCCAAGGCCGAACACCAGCGTGATCACCGTCGGCTTGAGAAATTGCGCCTGGCGCGACGGCTCGAACAGCAGCGGCGCCAGCCCGAAGACAGTCGTGAGCGTCGTCAGCAGAACTGGGCGCAACCGGTCCGCCGCGCCATCGACGATCGCACGGGTTAGGGTGCGGTCCTGGGCATAGTCATCGACTGTGGTCACCAAGACAATGGAATCGTTGATGATGATGCCCGACATGCCGATCAGTCCGACAACGGTGAACATCGACAGCGGCAGATCCCACAGCGCATGCCCCCAGATCGTGCCGATGAGCCCGAAGGGGATAACAGCCATGATCAGCAACGGGCGCGCCCAGGAGGCAAAGACCCACGCCAGCGTCAGATAGATCCCGAGCAAGCAGAAAGCGAAGCCGATAGAGGCATCGGTCAGAAAACTCTCCTCCTGTTCGGCCAGGCCCGAGAGCTGCCAGCCAATGCCGTAATCGGCCTCGAGCTCCGGGAGGATCCGCTCCTCGAGCTGACGCATGATTTCGGCGGCGCGGGCGGCGTTCTCGTCGGCGATGTCACCGGTGACCGAGACGACGCGCAGGCCATTCTCGCGGTTGATCGTCGAAAAGCCGGAGCGACGGTCGACCGTGACGATGTCCGCCAGCGGGACGTAGGTGCCCGATGCGGTGCGCAGCTGGGTCCGGTCGAGGAAATCCGCCGTGAGCTCGTTCTCTGGCAGTTCCACCCGGATCGCGGCAGAGCGGGGGCCAACCGGAAAAGTCGCCGCCTCGATCCCGCCCAGACGATGGCGTAGCACGCGTCCCAGATCGTCGATGGTAAAGCCGAGGGCCGCGCCTTGAGGCGTCAGGTCAAGGATCAGCTCTTCCTTGTCGTACGCCAGAGTGTCCTCAAGGGCGGAAACCTCGGGAAACCGGGCCGCCTCCGCCTTCAGCCGCTCTGCAGCCTCCTTCAGCGTTGCCGTTCGCGCGCCAAAGAGCTGGACGTCAAGTGCGTCGCCCCCCGGCCCGGAGCGCCAGCCGCGAAAGCTGAGCGTTTCGGTGAGAGGGTGGCGGACCACCTCGTCCTGCAGACGGCGGATGAAGGCGCGGCTGGTGTAGGGGCGGTCGTCGGGATCGATCAGCTCAACGGCGATGGAGCCGAGCTGGAACGTTTCCTTTCCCGCGGTTCCCGAGAGTGCCCGCCCGGTGTTTCCGCCAATTTCAGCAACGGCATAGGCCACGGGGAACGTTCCGTGCTCTGCTTCGAACTGCCGCCCGACCCGATCGACGGCGGCTTGCAGGGCGCGCATCTGCTCCAGTGTGTCCTGGCGCGTCGCCCCGGGGGCCATGGCGAAGTTTCCGGAGACGGAGCCCTCCTCCGGGCCGGAGAAGAACCGCCATTGCACGTCTTCGCGCACGACGAGCGCAACCTGACTGGCCAGGAGCACGCACAATGCGGCCACCACGGGATACCGTGCACGGATCACCAGACGCATCAGCGGGCGGAAGGCCCTGTCGCGCACCCAATCGAAGCCTCGGTTCACCTGGCGGGAGGGCCAATCGTACCACGCGCCCTTCTGCGCGGCGGCGAGCGAATGGGCCATGTGATTGGGCAAGATCAAGAAGCACTCAACCAGTGAGGCGATCAGTACCACGATCACGGTGAAGGGGATATCGGCGATCAGGTCACCGAAACGGCCTTCGACGAGCATAAGCCCGGAGAAGGCAATGACGGTGGTGATCGTGGCCGAGAAGACCGGCCCCGCCATGCGTTGGGCTGCCCGCTCGGCGGCCACGGGGGGCGGCTCCCCTAGTGTGCGGGCGCGGAAATCCGCGTGCTCGCCCACGACAATCGCGTCATCAACGACGATACCAAGGGTGATGAGCAGGGCAAAGAGCGAGATCATGTTGATCGTCAGCCCTGCGGCCCACATCAGCGCTATGGCGGCGAGCAGCGCAACGGGAATGCCAGCGGCGACCCAGAATGCGGTGCGCGCGTTGAGAAACAAAAAGAGGAGCGTCACGACGAGGAGAAGCCCAAGCGCCGCGTTTTCGAGCAAGGTGCCCAGGCGGCCAGAGATTGCCTCGGACCGGGTGCGGATCAGATCAATCCGCACCCCATCGGGCAGGCCAGCGACGAAGGTCGCGGCCACATCCTCGACCTTGGCCTGAATGTCCAGCGCATCGCCTTGTGCCGACCGGTCTACCCGCATCGAAATCGCGGCATTCTCCCCCACGAAATAGCCTCTGTCGCGGGCGACGCCTTCTGTGTAGAGCCGCGCAACGTCGGCGACGGTGAGTTGCGCGCCCTCTGCACTGGAGCGCAGGACGATCCGAGCGATCGACTCCGCGTCGCGTTTCTCCTGGCCGGTGCGCACCCGGGCGTTGGCGCCGCTGACGTCGCCGGCAGGATCCCCTTCTGCTTCCGCGGCAATGGCTTGCGCGATCTGCGCCATGGTGACGTCGTGGCGCAGGAGAGACGCTGTCGAGACCTCGACGACGATCTGCGGCGCGGCGATGCCTCGCAATGTCGTCCGCGTTACGCCCTCGGCGAAGAGGCGCACGGCGAACTCATCGGCGAATTGAGCGAGTTGGGCGACGTCAACCGGGCCGGTGATGACAACGTCCGTCACCCGGTCGCGCCAGGCGTCTCGGCTGACAACGGGCTCCTCGGCGTTTTCGGGCAGGTTGGTGATACTGTCGACAGCCTGCTGCACCTCATCGGCGGCGCGGGCCATGTCGTAATTGGGCTCAAACTCCAGCTCGATCGTGGCGCGCCCTTCCCGGGCCCGGCTTTCCGAGCTTTCGACGCCATCGACGGCGAGCAGTGTCGGGATCATCAGCTCGATGATGCCGCTGTCGATATCCTCCGCGCCCGCGCCTTCCCACTCAATGTCGACGTCAACGGAGTCGAGAATGATGTCGGGAAAGAACTGCGCACGCATCTGCGGGAACGCCCCGAGGCCCGCTGCGATCAGGACGACGAGCAACAGGTTTGCCGCCGTCCGATGCCGCGTGAAGTAGGAGATCAGACCTCCCGCGCGACCCTGTGGTCGTCTTTTTCCGGGCTGGGCATCGTTCGGGGGCGCCGCGCCGGGTACGTCCCGGTTGTCCTGCGTATTGCCCTGCTTGGCCACGTTCAGCCCCCGGTCCGCGCTTCGATGCGGGCCACGAGGCCGGCGGGCACGCGCTCCTGGGCGAGTTGCGCCAGAACGCGCGCGCGGGCGTCATCGGGCATCCGGG
The DNA here is from genome assembly GCA_039189975.1 of Pseudomonadota bacterium. Lineage (GTDB taxonomy): Bacteria > Pseudomonadota > Alphaproteobacteria > Rhodobacterales > Rhodobacteraceae > HLUCCA09. Next base: position 941 of record JBCCYI010000055.1, on the reverse strand, counting down.
TGTTGGCCTCGACCGTGGCAATCAAAGCCGCGCGCCGTGCGGCGCTGAGGCTGATCGTCCCGGCAGAGGCTGTCTCGGCGCCTCCGGCCGGGGCAGCGTTGCGGTCTGTTGTGATGTCACGCACCTTGATGCCAGGTCCGACGAGCGGTGTGCGTTCAGCCACGATACGCGCGCCCTCCAGCCCCGCGGCCGGAACCAGCACCGTGTCGCCCTGACGGCGAAAGACAGGGGCCTCGACGGCGACAAGCCTGTCCTCGGGGCCGATGCGCAACACGGTGCCTGCAGCGTCCACCGCCGTCGCGGGTAGGCGTGCCACGTTGGCAAGGGCCGGCTCGTCGACATGCACGGACACGAAATCGCCTGGCCGGAAGCCTGCCACCGCGTCGAGGCGGGCAAAGAGGCGTCGTCCGGTTTGGCCTTCGCCGACCGCGGCGCCCACGCGTGTGACCTGCCCGCGCGCTTCGAGATCGAGGCCTGAGATGTCGAGCGTCACCCGAACCGGAGCCTCCAGGATCGAGCCATCCGCGTCGATCAGCCTGGCATATTGCGCGGTGGAGACACGAAACGCGACCTCGAGCGCTGTGGCATCAATGAGCGTTGCAATCCGTTCGTTGAGGCTGACCAGGCCGCCCTCGGTCAGCGCAATGTCGGCCAGCGTGCCGTCGAAGGCTGCCCGGATTTCGGTGTCTGCCAGGTCACGCTCCGCGTTGTCGAGCGAGATGCGCGCCCGGTCCACAGCGTTTTGCCCCTGATCAACGCGCGTCTCGGCGCTGGCTTCCGCAATCCGGCGCGTAAGGACGGCCTGCTCGGCGGAGCTCAGCGCGAGCTCAGCCGTTTCAACGGCGGCGGCCGTGCCGACGCCGCGACCCTCCAAATCGCGCTGGCGGATCAGAGCGCGGTCCCGCAGCTCCGCCTGCGCCCTTGCTGCGGCAAGTTCATCG
>JBCCYI010000054.1:0-22310 GCA_039189975.1 Pseudomonadota bacterium | reverse complement strand
TGCCGGATCGCATTGTTGAGGTGGTCGTCGCCCCGGATCACATGGGTCACGCCCATGTCATGATCGTCGACAACAACCGCATGCATATAGGTCGGCGTGCCATCCGAGCGCAGCAAGATCATGTCGTCGAGCTGGTCGTTCTGCCAGGTGACGTTGCCCTGAACCGCATCTTCAATCGTTGTGCTCCCGTCGCGCGGGGCGCGCAGGCGCACAACGAAGGGCGCATCGGGATGTTCGGTCTCCGGCACATCGCGCCAAGGCGAGCGGAAGAGCGTGGAGCGCCCGTCGGCGCGCGCCGCGTCGCGGTAGGCTGCGATCTCCTCCTGCGTGGAGAAGCACTTGTAGGCCGCCCCCCGGGAGAGCATCGCGCGGGCAACCTCGGCATGGCGCTCGGCGCGGGCGAACTGGCTGATGGCCGCGCCGTCCCAATCGAGCCCGAGCCAGCCCATACCCTGCACGATTGCGTCGGTCGCTTCGGGCGTGGAGCGGGCGCGATCCGTGTCCTCAATGCGCAAGAGGAAGGTACCGTCGCGCCCGCGGGCGAACAGCCAGTTGAAGAGCGCTGTCCGTGCGCCGCCGATGTGGAGCATGCCGGTGGGCGAGGGCGCGAAACGGGTGACGACCGGGGCGGAGGCAGACGGCGCGGGCATGGGCGTTAACCTTCTGTAAACCAAGGTGGCGTAGCGCGGGTTCGTGTATGCGTCAGAGCCGAGCGATACAAGGGTGCCGCAAGAAGCGGCGACGGGAACGCCGCGCGGCGTGCGCGCGCGGCTGGAGGCTGGTTTCTTGCGCCAGCGCGGCACGCTTGTGCACTGGGTTCCTGTGTGTCTCGCGCTTGGGATCGGGCTCTACTTCGGGCTGCCCTGGGAGCCGGGCCGCGATGCCTATCTCGCGCTCTCAGCTCTGGGGCTCCTGGCATTGGTCGGCGCACGCCTTGCCACGGAGCCCTACGCTCCGCTTATGCTCGGGCTCGTGCTTGTCTGCGCTGGCGTCGGCGTCGCGGGCCACCGCGCGCATTGGGTCGCGGCGCCAGTGCTTGAGTTCCGATACTATGGCCCGATCGAGGGACGGATCGTGGGGATGGACCGGTCTGCGTCCGGCGCGCGACGGCTGACGCTGGATCAGGTGCGTCTCGAAGACGTGGCCCCGGGCCGCGTTCCCGCACGCGTCCGTGTGTCGCTCCATGGTGAGCAGCGTTGGATCGAACCGGCGCCGGGGATGGTCGTGATGCTCACAGGCCATCTCTCGCCGCCTGGAGGGCCTGTCGAACCGGGCGGCTTCGATTTTGCGCGCATGGCCTGGTTCGACCGGTTGGGCGCTGTTGGCTACACGCGCGCGCCGGTGCTGCTGGCCGCTCCGCCCGAGGCTGGGCACCATTTGCTGGTCTTTCGCGTGCGCATGGCGCTGTCAGCCGCTATCCAGGATGCCTTGCCCGGACCGCGCGGCGCCTTTGCCACAGCGATCCTGACGGGTGACCGATCCGAGATCCCGCCCGCGGCGCTTGAAAACCTGCGCAGTGCGAATCTCGCGCATCTGCTGGCGATCTCGGGGCTGCATATGGGGCTTCTGACGGGGGTCGTGTTCACTCTGGTGCGCGGCGGGCTCGCCCTTGTCCCGGTTGTCGCTCTGCGGGTGCCGGGCAAGAAGATCGCCGCATCTGCGGCATTGGCGGCGGGCGCGGTCTATCTCGCGCTGTCTGGGGGCAACGTGGCGACCGTGCGCGCCTACATCATGGTGTCCGTAATGCTGGTGGCCGTGCTGTTGAACCGCCGCGCGATCTCTCTGCGATCGGTCGCACTGGCGGCCACACTGGTGTTGTTGCTCACACCCGAGGCGCTGTCCGGCCCCGGCTTTCAGATGTCGTTTGCGGCGACGGTGGCGCTTGTGTCCATCTTCGCCCTTGTCCGCGATTGGCAGGGGCCGCGCCTGCCGCGGTGGGCGGCGCCGGTCGGGACGCTGGTGCTGTCGTCGGCTGTTGCAGGGCTTGCCACGGCGCCCTATGCGGCGGCGCATTTCAATCGGTTCACCGATTACGGGCTGATCGCCAACCTCTTGTCCGTACCGGTCATGGGAGCTGTTGTGATGCCTGCCGCCGTGGCCGCGGCGGCTCTTGCGCCGTTCGGACTGGGCTGGCTGGGTCTTGCGGTCATGGGATGGGGGCTCACGTGGATCTTGTGGGTGGCGGAGTGGGTCACCGCACTTGATGGAGCACTCACGCCGATTGTGGCTCCCGGGCCTTCTGTGCTGCCGCTCTTCACGCTCGGCGCGCTCTTCGTCCTGCTTTGGCGGGGGCGGGCGCGCTGGGTCGGGCTGGGACCGGTGGCGGCGTCGCTGATCCTATGGGTGCAGGTGGACCGGCCAACCGTGCTGATCTCGGAAAGCGGCGGGCTGATCGGTTGGCAGACGGAACGCGGCCGGGCGCTCTCCAAGCCGCGCGGCGACGGGTTTGCCGCCACGGTCTGGCTGGAAAACGATGGTGATCTTTCGGGCCAGGAAGAGGCCGCGGCCCGGGCCGATATCCCGCCGGAGAAGGGCCTGCGCCGGGTGACCGTTCAGGGAACCGAGATTGCCCACGTGACGGGGCGCGGCCGGGTCGAGCGGGCGATGTCCGCCTGTGATGTCGATGTCCTCATCATCAACACGCGTCTTCCAGAGCGGCCGGTGGGGCGCTGCTTGGTCCTCGACACCAAGGTGCTGGGGGAGCGCGGGTCTGCCGCGCTCCTTCCTCGGGCGTCTCACGAGGCCGCGGCGCCAAGAATTGTCTTCGCTCGGGACCGTGCAGCGCACCGTTTGTGGCATGCGCGTTAGTTGACCCAACCGCCGCGCTTAGCTCGCCTGGGCCAATCCTGCCGGATCAAGCCCTAGTCTGTGCCATCGGCTAGGCGTATGTGCGGATCAATCCCACCAGACGCCCCTGAACCTGAACCTGATCGGCGCGCAAGACGCGCGTTTCATAAGCCGGGTTGGCGGCCTCCAGGGCAATCGCAGCTCCGCGACGACGGAAACGCTTCAGCGTCGCCTCGTGCCCCTCGACAAGAGCCACAACGATGTCCCCATTGTCGGCCGTGGTCTGCTCGCGGATCACCACGACATCTCCGTCGTTGATGCCGGCGTCGATCATGGAATCCCCTTTGACCTCAAGCGCGTAATGGTGCCCCTGACCGACCATCTGGCCGGGGACGGCCACGGAATGGCTCTTTTCGCTGATCGCCTCGATCGGGACGCCAGCCGCGATACGGCCCATCACGGGCAGTTCAATCGCATCCTGCACCAATGGCTTTGCCGCACGGGGCGGCGGCGCGCTCGGTTTGTCCCCTTCGATCACCTTCGGAGTGAAGCTGGGAGCGCCACCGAGGGTTTCAGGCAGTTTCACGATCTCAATGGCGCGCGCGCGATGGGCGAGACGACGGATGAACCCACGCTCCTCCAATGCAGTGATCAAACGGTGGATGCCTGATTTCGACCTCAGGTCCAACGCATCGCGCATCTCGTCGAAAGAAGGAGGCACGCCGTCTTTCGCGACGCGCTTGTTGATAAATTCGAGCAGTTCCATTTGCTTGCGTGTCAGCATGACGTACCCTAACCACCACAGTTCACGCAATGTTCTACAGGTGTTCTCCCATTGCGTCAATCAAAGGTGGTCATTGCGCGCAGCGGGATCATCTCGACCGTGTCCCCCGTACCACGCGCCGGATCGTGCGGAGGGCGGACGAGCAGCGCGTTCGACTGGCTCAGAACGTGCAGTAAGCTGCTGTCCTGCCGCGCGAACGGGACGATACGCCCCCCCGCGACCGTCGCGCGCATGTAGTGCTCCCGGAGGCTGTTTGGCGGAAGGTCGGTGCCCAGCTGCGCTGTTTCTCGGGGTCGTGCGCGCGCCGGCAGCCCCTGCATCGCCGCAATCATGGGTAGAATGAAGATGTGCCCGCAAACCATTGCAGACACGGGATTACCGGGAAGCCCGACCATCGGTGTGTCGCCGAGCGTGCCGGCCATGAGCGGCTTTCCAGGACGCATGGCGACCTTGTAGAACGCCCGGTGCAGCCCCATGGCATCCGCGACGCTTCCGACGAGATCGTGGTCGCCCACGGAAGCGCCGCCGATGGTGACGATGAGATCCGCTGGGAGAGCGAGGTCGAGAACCGTACGTAAGCTCTCGTGCGTGTCGCGGGCAATGGGCAGGACTCGTGCAATCGCACCCGCTTGCTCAAAAAGCGCCCTTAATCCTAGGGCATTGGAGGCGATGATCTGATCCTCTGTCGGCACTTCACCGGGCTGCACGAGCTCATTACCGGTCGCAATGATCGCGATCTCGGGGCGGCGCGCGACAGTGAGCCGAGGCAGGTTCATTGCGGCGGCGAGTGCAACATCGGAGGGGCCCAAGAGGCGCGGCGCAGGGAGGGTGGTGCCAACCGTAAAGTCTCCTCCTGCGGGGCGCACGTGACTGCCTTGCGCAGGGATATCGTTGAGGATTACTCCGTTTGAAGTACGGTCCGTATCCTCCTGGATTACAACGGTATCAGCTCCATTTGGAAGTGGTGCGCCGGTAAAGATACGGACGGTCTCGCAGCTCTTGAGGACGCCAGCGAAGCGCTGGCCCGCCGCAGCCTCGCCGACGAGGTGCAGCGCTCCACCCCTCCGACAATCGGCATGGCGGACCGCGTAACCGTCCATGGCAGAAGCAGCGAAGGGGGGCTGCGTCCGCGTAGCGACCATGTCCCGTGCCAGGACGCGCCCGCCCGCACCCGACAGAGGCACGTCTTCGTGCTCCAAACGGGAGGTGAGCGCAAAAAGGTGCCGGAGCGCCTCTTCAGTCGAGATCACAAGTTCGCCTCGTAACGTCCAGACTTACCGCCATCTTTCAGGATAACTCGGATACCGCCGAGCTCCATCGCGCGATCGGCTGCCTTCAACATGTCGTAGATCGTTAGGGCCGCTGTGGAGACAGCCGTGAGCGCCTCCATCTCGACACCGGTTTGGCCGGACGTCTTGACCACCGCGGTGATCCGCACGCCCGGCAAGGCATCGTCCAGCGTCAAATCCAATGCGACCTTCGTGATCGGAAGGGGATGACAGAGCGGGATCAGGTCCGCTGTGCGCTTGGCGCCCATAATGCCGGCGAGCCTCGCAACGCCGAGGACGTCGCCTTTCTTGGCTGATCCTTGTGCAACCATATCAAGGGTTTCAGCGCGCATCTTCACCCATCCAGATGCTTCGGCAATGCGGTTCGTCACGGCCTTGTCGGACACGTCGACCATGTGCGCCTGACCGTCGGCGTCGAAATGTGTCAGCATGGGGCGTCTGCGGGGCTGAGGAGCGCACGCGTGGCTGCCTCGACATCGGTCTGTCGCATCAGGCTTTCTCCGATCAGGAAGCTCCGAACGCCGAGCCGGGCCATCGCTTCGAGATCTTCGGGCGTACTCAAGCCGGATTCGGAGATCACCACGCGTTGCGGGTCCACCAAGGGCGCGAGCGTATGTGTTACATCAAGAGTCACATTGAACGTTTTGAGATTTCGATTGTTAATGCCGATCAGAGGTGACTTCAAGAGCAACGCCCGATCAAGCTCGGAGCGGTCATGAACCTCGATCAGCGCATCCATGCCCCATTGCGTCGCCGCGTCCTCAAGCTCGGCAGCCTGACTGTCCGACACGCTGGCCATAATGATCAGGATGCAGTCCGCCCCCATGGCGCGGGCTTCGGCCACCTGCCAGGGGTCGTACATGAAGTCCTTGCGCAGAACCGGCAGGGTACAGGCCGCACGTGCGGCCCGGAGATAGTCACTGCTGCCCTGAAACGACGGACCGTCGGTGAGCACAGAAAGACAGGCAGCCCCGGCGCTGGCATAGGCACGCGCGATCGCGGGAGGATCAAAGTCCGGTCGGATCAAGCCTTTGGACGGGCTGGCTTTCTTGATTTCCGCGATCAATCCATAGCCGTCAGCCTGCGCGGCCATCAGAGCGGTGGCAAAGCCGCGCACGGGGCCAGCTTGGCGGGCCCTGGCGTCCATCTCGGCGGCGCTTACCGCTTGCTTGCCGCTTGCGACTTCCTCGAGCTTATAGGCTTTGATCCGGTCGAGTACGGTCATGTCGTGGCCTCCCCCGCTGCGCTCTTGGTCAATTGCGCCAAAGCTTGAACTTTTGCACGTGCGGCGCCGCTGTCGATGCTGTCACGCGCGATTTCAACACCTTCAGAAAGAGATGCCGCGCGTCCCGAGATCGTCAGGGCCGCCGACGCATTGAGAAGAACCGCATCGCGGTAGGCGCCTGGGGCGCCGTCGAGCAATTCCCGAAACGCACGTCCGTTCTCTTCCGGCGTGCCGCCGAGAATCGCCTCGAACGGATGGACGGGCAAGCCCGCGTCCTCTGGCGCGACCGTGAACTCACGCACAGCCCCATCCCGCACTTCAACCACGGCGGTGGGTCCGGCGATGGAGATCTCATCGGTACCGTCGTCGCCGTGCACCAGCCAGGCCCTTTCGGAGCCGAGCGCCAGCAGTGTCTCGGCCATCGGTCGGATCAGGGCGCTGCTATAGGCGCCCGTCAATTGGCGCTTCGCTCCGGCTGGATTTGTCAGTGGGCCCAACACGTTGAAGACAGTTCTTGTTCCAAGTTCGGCGCGTGTCGGCATCACGTGACGGATCGCGGGATGATGCATCGGCGCCATCATGAAGCCGATCCCGACATCGCGCAGCGCGCGTTCCACAACCGGGGGGCCGACCATCACTTCGATACCCATCTGTGCCAACGCGTCCGCTGCGCCGGATTTACTGGAGAGGTTGCGGTTGCCGTGTTTGGCGACCGTCACGCCCGCCCCGGCGACGACAAAAGCCGTGGCGGTGGAGATGTTGAGCGTGCCTTTGCCGTCCCCGCCCGTGCCGACGATGTCCATTGCATCCTCCGGCGCCGCCACGGGGGTGCAGCGTGCCCGCATCACTCGGGCGGCGGCTGCAATCTCGTCGACGGTTTCGCCGCGCGTGCGCAGTGCCATCAGAAAGCCACCGATCTGGGACGGCGTCGCATCTCCGGCAAAGAGCACCTCGAAGGCAGCCTCGGCTTCTGCGCGCGTCAGCGGGCGGGTGGCGGCCGCGTCAATCAGGGGTTTGAGCGCGTCGCTCATGCCGGAACCGCGCATCGGTCGAGAAAGGTGCGGAGCATCTTGTGGCCGTGCTCGGAGCGGATCGACTCGGGGTGAAACTGCACACCTTCGATCGGCAGCGTCTTGTGGCGGAGGCCCATGATGGTGCCATCGTCGAGCCAGGCTGTGACTTCGAGCGCGTCGGGCAGCCCGTCGCGCTCGACAATCAGCGAATGGTAGCGTGTGGCCGAGAGCGGCGAGGGTAACCCGGCAAAGACGCCCTGACCCGCATGGGAAATCACACCGGCTTTGCCGTGTACGATGTCGTCCGCGCGCACCACGCGCCCACCGAAGGCCTCTCCGATGGTTTGATGGCCCAGACAAACGCCAAGAAGTGGGATGCCAACCTCTGCGGCAGCAGCCGTCAGCGCCAAGCAAATGCCGGCCTGCGACGGATCGCACGGCCCGGGCGACAGCACGATCCCCTCCGGACGCAGCGCCATCGCCGCCTGCACGTCGAGCGCATCGTTGCGGTAGACCTCGGTCCGAGCCCCGAGCTCGCCCAGATAGTGAACAAGATTGTAGGTGAAGCTGTCGTAGTTATCGATCAGGAGCAACATCGCGGCGAGCCTTCGGCGGGTTGGGGCGCGGAGCTGTCGCTGGCGCCTTTTTGCGCCGCGACGGCCCCGGATGGAAACGGGGGTGTAAGGGGTCTCTCACTCGGTTATACATGGACTTAGGCGCCAGGTTTGGTCAAGCAGGTCGCGGACGAGCCCGGCGGGGTGCACGGGTGCGTCGCGGTAGGACAAGGGTCGCTCGTATGGGCAGGTCAGTGCTAAAGGGACTTTTGTTCGGGACCGCAGCGTCCGTCAGCTTGTTGTCGGTCGTCTCCGTGGCTTTGCCGCCGCCCGTGCCCGCGCCCCAGCAGGTCGCGGCTGCGAGCTCTGCGGACACAAGCCAGGGGGCGCCGGAGGCACCTGCGTCATCCGTCGCGTCCGGTCAGTCTTCGGGGGACGACGCAGCCCCGGCGGCGCAAGCTAATGCGGATTTGGCGCTCAGCGACGCGGCGAACGACGAAGCCACGCGTGCGGAGACCCCGTCCGATCCAGTTGCATCGTCTGGCGCAGGGGCGCCGGACACCGCAACAGATCTCGCCAGTCTGCCCGATGCAGGCACAGCGCCCGATGGCGACGGCGCGACCGAAACTGCAGCGCTCACCCCTGAGCCGTTGCCAGGACATGGCGACTCATCGGACGCCGGAGGGACCGCAGGGGGGCAGAGCGCCGGGGGCGGGACGGGCGCGCAGGACCGCGTGGTCCCCGAAAGCGGCGCGACGCTGGCGGAGCGTACCGAGGATACCGTGGGCGCGCATGCCGTCGAAGCCAGCGGCGCAGAGGAAGCTGCGATTGCATCCGGTCTTCCCCCCGGTCCGCCCCTCGCCGCGACCGGCGAGCAGGATGCCGCCGAACGGACGGCGCCCGTTCTGAGCGTGGACGCTGCCGAGCCGGCGCAGGCAAGCGACGCCGATGCGCCCCGCGTGGGCACACAAACAGTGGAACGTCAGCCTTCCCAGGCGCCGAGCGTTGCAGCAAACCGTGCCGCGACGTCGACCCCTGAACCACAGGCCGCCGTTCCAGCGGAACAGCGCGTCGGGATTGGTCCGGAAGCGGGCATTGCGGCGACGGAGCGCGCGGCCTCCGCCGTCGGCTCGGGACGCGTCGCCGTGGAGGCGGCACCGGTCGCGCAGGAGGTCGACGGCGTGCAGCCCGCCGCGCTCCAAGCCCCATCGCCTGTACGCGCAGCCCTGCGCGAAGGCGATGTTGCCGCACAGGCGCTACCGAGCGACGCGGTTGCGGACACGGCGCCTCGTCTTGCGCTGTCCGAGCCGCTTCTGAAGACGGATCCCGCGGACGATGCGGTGCCTGTAGCATCCGAGACCGTCGCGGCCGGTGCCGTGACGCGCGCAGCGCTTCAACCGGGCCGTGACACTCTGGCCATGGCGGTCCCGCCGCGCAACGTGTCCGCCGCGCCGCGCCCCGTCGCTGCGGCTGGTGTGGGCCAGCCTGGCCCCGCCGCTCCGGATGTGCCCGAAACGGTGCGCCCCGCGTCTTACCCCGTGCTCTCCCCGCTACGGGACGGTGCGGCGCCGCCCCGCCTGCCGATACCGGAGCCGAGGCGGAATGCGTCCGTTGACGCCGCAGAGGCCTTGGCCGCCGTGACCTCGCCAACGACGGGGCATGGGGGCGCTGTTCCCTCCAGCCTCGATGGGGCCCAAACCCCCAGCGAGGTGTCAGCTGTCGCCTCGTCTGACACGATCGTGCCGGTGGCGGAGCCGTGGGCGCTCGGCCCCGCGCAGGGCGTGTCGGCGCCGGGCGGCGGGGCGAAACGCACCGCGGCCGCTGCACTTGATCCCACACCGGGGGCGCGGGCTGCCATTGCCTCTGGCACGGGAGCGCTGCTTGTGGGCACGGAACTGCCCACCCCGCCAGGCGTTGTGGCGCTCTCCCCACAAGAGCTGTTGGAGCGGCCCGGTGCGCCGGCAGAACCCGCGCAGGCTGAAAGCGCTCCACCCGATACCGGTAGCCAAGCTCCAGCTCCCGTCGCTTTGGCGCAAGCTCTTTCGGACGTGCCGGCGGCGCCTTCGGCAAGCCCGACAGGGGTGGGCGCCTCGGTCCGGCCTCTGACGCAGCGCGACGTGTCCAGCGGCGTGCGCATCAACCGCTTGGGTGCACCGCCCAGCGATGCGCCGCAAGGGGGGGCCGCAGCGCCTGCGGACGGGCAAGCGGGCACGATGCCCGTCGCGCCCCGGATCGGTGCGCCCGGGGAGGCTGTGCGTCGGATCACGGTCGGAACGAGACCGGCCAGCACGGAGCAGGGCGCTTCCGAGGGGCCAGAGCCCGACGACACCGTACGGACGACCGAAGGCCCGGCCTACCTGCGCAACGCGGTGCCTTTCGACGGGCCGCAGGCGGGCCAGTCGCTTCTGGCGGTCGTGCTGCTCGACCCGGCGAACGATGAAGAATTGTCGCGCAAGCTCGCGGCGCTGGATTTGCCCGTGGCCGTGGCCATCGCCCCAGAAGGGGCGGCCGTCGCCGCCGCGGCGAAGATCTATGCCGGGGCGCAAAAGGAGGTCGTGCTGGCGGGCGGCGGCTTGCCCGAGGGGGCGACACCGCAGGATGCAGAAGTCGCGTTCTCCGTGCATTTCGCGACTGTGCCCAATGCGCTTGGGGTGCTGGCGCCCCAATCCGGCGGCTTTGCGGCGGATCGTGATCTTGCGCAGCACGTGTTGCAAATCCTCGCCGCCGATGGGCACGGGGTGGTCTTGTGGGACCAGGGGCTCAGCCCACTGCGATCCCAGGCCGAGCGCTCGGCCCGGCCTCGCGCCACGATCTACCGTCAGATCGACAGCCGGGAGGCCGGGGTGCGCGAGATTGCACGGCGGCTCGACCGCGCAGCCTTCGAAGCGCGCCGTGGCGACGGTGTTGTCGTTGTGGGAGAGGCGCGGCCAGAGACGCTGGACGCCCTTCAAACATGGGCAAACCGAGCGCGAGGGGGAGAGGTTGTCTTTGCCCCGCTGTCGGCCCTGATGCAAACCCGATAAGGAGCGCGGTTGATGCGATTGATTGAAGCCCGACTTTCGCGCACGGTCCGTCGTCGCCCGGCCGTGGTCGGTGGCGCCCTCTCTTTCGAGGATGCCGGAGGCGCCGCATGAGCGGGCTTCTCGCACTGCTTGATGATGTGGCGGGCATCGCCAAGGTCGCTGCGGCGTCGATTGACGACATTGCGGGGCAGGCTGCCAAGGCAGGTGCGAAAGCTGCGGGTGCGGTTATCGACGATGCGGCCGTTACGCCCAAGTATGTTCATGGGTTACCTGCTGCGCGCGAGCTTCCCATTGTGCGCCGCATCGCGACAGGCAGTTTGCGCAACAAGCTGCTGATCCTGCTGCCCGCGGCTTTGGTCCTGTCCGCTTTCGCACCCTGGCTTATCACGCCGTTGCTGATGCTGGGCGGAGCCTATCTCTGCTTTGAAGGGGCTGAGAAGGTCGCGCATGCATTTGGAGCGCATGGTTTGCTGGGAACCCATGCGCATGGCGCCTCCCACACTCCCGAAAGCCTGGATGCCGCGCATCTCGAAGAGACGCGCGTGAAGGGAGCAATCAAGACCGACTTCATCCTGTCAGCCGAGATCATGACGATTGCGCTCGCAGCCCTTCCGGCCAGTGGCATCGTCACGCAAGGCGTGACACTGGCGCTGGTCGCGGTCGGGATTACCGTGGTGGTCTATGGTGCCGTTGCTCTGATCGTCAAAGCGGATGACGTGGGCCTGGCACTGGCCAACACACCGGACCAGCCGACGACCCAACGGATCGGACGCGCGATCGTAGCCGGTATGCCCGGGTTTTTGGCGGGCCTTGCCGCCGTTGGCACGGCCGCGATGCTCTGGGTTGGGGGCTCCATCCTGGTCCATGGCCTCAAGGACTTGGGCGCGCCGTCGCTTTACGAGGGGATACACGCGGCGGCCCACGCGGTTGGGCATTCGGTCGAGCTCGGGTCAGGCCTTGTTGAATGGGCCGTTACAGCGATCTGTGACGGCGTGATCGGGCTTGGGGTCGGCCTCGCTCTGATCCCCGTAGTGGAAAAGCTGCTGATCCCTCTCGCGCGCGGTGTCCGGCCCAAGAACGCCGCCTGAGGGTCGGGAGAGACCTCGATGAGCCTCCTTGGAGATGCACTGCGCGGCAAGACGCCATTCCAAAAGCGGCTTGCAGGCCGCATGTGGCAGCGCGCGCTGAAGCCTGTCGCCTCGAGCGGAACGCCGCTCGTGGTCTTTGCGATCCCGCTGGTGTCCCGGCGCCGCGCCTCGGATTGGGACCAGGTCTCGTCTAACCTGGCGGCGACATTGGGAAGTCTGCGCAGACAGACGTCAGATCAATGGGTGGCGTATGTGTGTGGCCAGGATCGCCCGCGCGACGTTGCGTTCGACACTCAGGTCCAGTTCTTACCCTTCGGCGGCGGTGACAAGTTCTACGACAAGGGGGACAAGCGCCTTGCGATGCTCGACACGGCCGTCAGAGACCTTGCAGGCCGCGACGGTTACTATGCCCAGTTCGATGCGGATGATCTGCTGCATCCGGAGGTCGTGCGCCATGTCATCGAAGAGGACAATGGCCGGGGCTATGTCATCGACACGGGCTACATGGCGGATCTTGCTGCGCCGTGCGTCGCGCCGCTCCGTCCGGGTGCCCCAGGATCAACGCCGGACGACCTGGAGGCGGATCGCGCGTTTTGGGAGCTCTGCGGTTCCTGTGTCTTTGCGCGGTACGACTTTCGCACCCAGAGCCTCCACTGGCGTCGACTGCTGCGACGTCTCAAGTCGCATAAGCGTATGGTCGAGGTGATGGCGCAACATGGCTTACCCCTCGATCCAATCCCCTTTCCATCCGGCCTCTATGCCCTCAACCATGGTGAGAATATGAGCCGGCGCCGCAAACGCGAGAGCTGGCGGCTGACGTACTTACGGCACCATGCGCTGCCAGAGGTGGAGGCGCGCCGCGTTCTGCGCGACTTTGGCCTCTAGCGCCCGAATTTTCGTACGAAAATTCGCCTCAGCCCGACCCGTCAGGTTCTTCTGGGGAGGGCGTCCGATCATCGCTTTGCTCGGCAATGTATGCGACCGAAACGACCTCTTCTCCTGGTGCCGTGTTGAACACCTTGACCCCTCCCGCCGCGCGAGACCTGAAGGAGATCCCCTGGATCGGACAGCGGATGGACTGGCCGGTATTCGTTGCCAGCATGATCTGGTCGTCCGGCTCGACCGGGAAGCATGCCACGAGCGTCCCGCCCCTCATGGCAGCGTCCATCGCTCTGACACCCTGTCCGCCCCGCCCGCGCACCGGGTAGTCGTGGGATGAGGAGACCTTCCCCGTGCCTTTTACTGTGATTGTCAGGATCAAGTCCTCGGCCGCCGACATGCGCGCATAGTCTTCGGGGGTGAACGCTTCGGAGGCGTCTGCAATCTCTTCCTCATCGGTGTCTGCTTCACTGTCATCGGCCAGGCCCGCCATCGCGCGACGCATCTTGAGATACGCAACCCGGGCCTCGGGGCTCGCGTCGTAATGCCGGATGACGGCCATCGACACGACGCTATCCTTATCGGCGAGGCGGATCCCGCGCACACCGGTGGACTCTCGGCTCTGGAACACGCGGACATCCGTCGTCCGGAAGCGGATCGCGCGGCCAAGGGCTGTGACAAGCATCACGTCATCGTCTTCGGAGCAGATGCGCGCGTTGACCAGACTGACCTGCTGCTCCTCGGGCAACTTCATCGCAATTTTGCCGTTAGACTTCACATTGGTGAAATCCGACAATCGGTTGCGGCGGACATCTCCCGCCGACGTCGCAAAAACGATCTGCAAATCGCCCCAATCTTCTTCGTCGCGGTCGACGGGCATGATGGCGGCGATTCCGGTGCCCGTTGGGATCGGTAGAATGTTGACAATCGCCTTGCCGCGCGTCGTGCGGCCGCCCTGCGGCAAGCGCCAGGTCTTCAACTTGTAAACCATCCCGCTTGTCGTGAAGAAGAGGAGCGGCGTGTGCGTGTTGGCCACGAAGAGCGACGTGACCACGTCGTCGTCCTTGAGGTCCCCGCCGGAGAGGCCCTTGCCGCCCCGTTTCTGCGCGCGGTAGTCGCTGAGCGGCGTGCGCTTGATGTAGCCCGACTGCGTGACGGTCACGACCATGTCCTCACGCTCGATGAGGTCCTCGTCCTCCATGTCGCCGGACCAGTCCTCGATCGCCGTCCGGCGCGGCACGGCGAAGTCCGCGCGCACCTGGCGCAGCTCGCCCGCGATGATGCCCATGATCCGCTCGCGCGACCGCAGGATGTCGAGATAGTCAGTGATCTTGCCGGCGAGCTCTTCCAGCTCGTCGGTGACCTCCTTGACCCCGAGCTGCGTAAGGCGCTGGAGCCGCAGATCGAGGATGGCGCGGGCCTGGATCTCAGAGAGGTTGTAGGTCCCGTCCTCGTTGATCGTGTGGGTCGGATCGTCGATCAGGCGGATGAAGGGCGCGATCTCGGCGGCGGGCCAGCGGCGATCCATCAGACGGGCGCGCGCCTCGGCCGCGTCGGCGGAGGTGCGGATCGTGTTGACGACCTCGTCGATGTTCGAAACGGCGACCGCGAGGCCGCACAGGATGTGCGCGCGCTCCCGCGCTTTGCGCAGCTCGTAGGCGGTGCGGCGCGCGACAACCTCTTCGCGGAACGCGATGAAATGCGTCAGGAAATCGCGCAAGGTGAGCTGTTCGGGACGCCCGCCGTTGAGTGCGAGCATGTTGCAGCCGAAAGACGTTTGCATAGGGGTGAAGCGGTAGAGCTGGTTCAGCACGACCTCGGGTGTCGCGTCCCGCTTCAGCTCGATCACCACGCGGACCCCAACCCGGTCGGATTCGTCCTGCACATGGGCGATCCCCTCCAGCCGCTTTTCGCGAACGAGCTCGGCGATCTTCTCGATCATCGAGGCCTTGTTCACCTGGTAGGGGATCTCGTCGAGGATGATGGCGTAGCGGTCCTTGCGGATCTCTTCGATGCGCACCTTGGCGCGCACGATGACCGAGCCGCGCCCCTCCATATACGCCTTGCGGATGCCGGAGCGTCCGAGGATCACGCCGCCGGTCGGGAAATCCGGGCCTTGCACGTAGTCCATGAGCTGCTCGGTCGAGAGGTCCGGCTCCTCGATCAACGCGAGCGTCGCGTCCACGACCTCGCCGAGGTTGTGCGGTGGAATATTCGTCGCCATGCCGACGGCGATGCCGCCCGCGCCATTGACGAGCATGTTCGGGAAGCGCGCGGGAAGGACCGTCGGCTCCTGCTGCTTGCCGTCGTAATTGTCCTGAAAGTCGACCGTGTCTTTCTCGATGTCCGCCAGCAACGCGGCGGCGGGCTTGTCCATCCGCACTTCGGTGTAGCGCATGGCGGCGGGGTTATCCCCGTCCATCGAGCCAAAGTTGCCCTGACCGTCGAGCAGCGGCAGAGACATCGAAAAGTCCTGCGCCATGCGCACCAACGCATCGTAGATCGCGCCATCCCCATGGGGATGGTACTGGCCCATCACGTCGCCCACCGGGCGGGCGGACTTGCGATAGGCCTTGTCGTGCGAATTGCCGGTCTCGTGCATCGCATAGAGGATGCGACGGTGCACGGGCTTCAAGCCGTCCCGCAGGTCGGGGATCGCGCGGGAGACGATCACCGACATCGCGTAGTCGAGATAGCTCGACTTCATCTCATCGGCGATCGACACCGTGGGGCCGACGGGGACCGGACGCTCGGGGCGTTCTTCGTCACCCGTTTCGGGGGGCTCTGGCGTATTTGTCATATCTCTGCCCGGTTTTCGCGCATACCGCTATATCTTGGCTCCCGTTCTACCCGATCAACCATATGCGCTGCAATCGAAAGGCGCATTTGTCACTGGCAGCACTTGAGCTTGATTGCCAACACCCTGTTTTTGTTGATCTTTCATTTCTCACTGGCAAGCTTTTGCGACAGAATCGAAAAATGCGAGGGAACGATGCAGGAAACAGAGACCGAACTGATGCTTAGAGGGTATGGCCTGACGACGGCTGAGTTTTTCTACCGGATGCCGGATTATCAGAACGTTCTCAATACCTTCGTCTGGCAGGACTACGATCTGGCGCCCGATCATCCGAAGCTCTTCCAGTTCATCGACTACTGGAAGGCCGAGATCGAGGGGCCGCTGCATTCGGTGCGCTTCACGCATCGCAAGATGATCTCCGCTGGCGAATGGCGCCACGTCACGGGGGAGTTCACGCTCCACTGAGCAGGGCGTGGCCTAGGCCTCCGCGCGGCGCATTCCCGCCTGCCAGGCGGCGACACCCCAGAGCACAGCGAGGCCGAGGGACGCGGCCACGTTGTAGTTGGCCATGGTCAGGCCGAAGAGTTGCCAGGCGATCTCGTCGCACATGACGACGGGCGCAGCGGCCGTTGGGTCGAGCAAGTCGGCGCCGCTCAGGCCCGCGAGCCCGCCGCCGCCGGTGCAGGAGGCCGGACCCTCCCACCAGCCACGCTCGACGCCGGTGTGAAAGATCCCGATCCCGGCGCTCGCGGCGGCGGCAAGGCCCCCGGCCATGCAAACCGCAAAGCCCGCCAGCGCCGGCAGCCGCGCCGCGGCCAGCACGGCAATGGCCACCGCCGCCATATGCGGCCAGCGTTGCCAGTAGCACATCGCGCAGGGCGCGTAGCCCAGCACGTATTGAAAGAACCATGCCGCCAGCAAGAGCCCCAGCGAGCCCGCGCCCGCCACCAGAACGAAGGTTCGCCGGGAGGGCAGGGCGGCAGGCAGTGTCGCGTCGGTCATAGCACCCTCAGAGCATAGAAGCCGCCGATCAGCAGCACACAGAACAGCGTGAACATAAGGCCGAGGCGGCGCTCGATGAAGTCCCGGATCGGCTCGCCATACTTCCAAAGGAGCCACGCAACGAGGAAGAACCGCATCGAACGGGCGACGATCGACGTCACGATGAAGGTCCCCAGCGGCATTGCCGTCCAACCCGACATGATCGTGATGACCTTGTAGGGAAAGGGCGTCAGCCCGGCCACAAGCACCGCCCAGAAGCCGACGTCGTTGAAGCGGGTGTTGAACTCCGCCATCGCGTCACCCTTGCCGAGGCTTTCCAGGATCGGCGCGCCGATCTGCTCGTAGAAGAAGTAGCCTAGCCCGTAGCCCGCGAGCCCGCCGAGCACCGAGGCGATCATGCAAACGCCCGCGATCAGGAAAGCCCGGTGCGGCGTGGCGAGGATCATCGGGATCATCAGGACGTCAGGTGGGATCGGGAAAACCGAACTTTCCACGAAGGACACCAGAGCCAGCACCGCAAGGGCATGCCTGTGCCCAGCCAGGGACATTGTCCAGTCGTATAATCCTCGTAGCACGCGCCGGGCTCCTCTAGGGTCGGGGCGACACACCATGCCGCAGGCTTGCGGTCAAGGCGGGAGGGCGGGATACGGATGGTCATGCAGGGCGAAGGACACCTCAGAACGCCGGTCCTCGTAGGGGCAGGGCCCTCGACGGCCGCCGCGCGCGGGCGCGATGCAAGACGGGCCTATGCCCTGGCGTGTGTCTTGGCCGCAGCGCTGGCTTCGGCCGTGATAATTGCCGTCGCGAGCGGGGCTCATGCGTCTGACACGGCACCGCTGCGTCTGACGTGCAGCCATCCGTTCGAGGCGTCGCATCCGCTCGCGGAGGATTTCCTGCGCCCCTGGGCCAACGGCATTGCCGCGGATTCAGGCGGGGCACTGCAGGTCGAACTGGTCGCATCAGCCACATCTCTGTCGAGCTGTGCCTTGGCGCCGGTTGATACAGCCTTGGGTGCGCTGCTTGCCCTGCCATTTCAGATGCCGGACGATGCGCGCCGGGCCAGTGAGGTGGCCTATGCAAGCCTTCACGAGGAGGAAACACGCGCGGGCGATCCGCCGACGAAGGTTCTGCTTGCGGCAGTGATGCTGCCCCTGGACATGGTCGGAACCGGCGAAAGCCGCATGCCGCCGCTTCCCGGCGGTCTCGAAGGGCAGCGCCTTGAGGCGCCAACAGACGCCGTTGCCGAGCTTCTGAAGCAGATCGGAGCAGAGGTTGTGGCGCAGACCGAGGCCCCGGTGACCGCACATCTTGCGACGTTGTCGATGTACCCCGAAGCTGCCTGGATCATGACCTTCGAGGCGGGCCGCAGTCTCTACAGTCGCCCCTTTGCATTGCGCGTGTCGGCCGACCAGATGGCGGCCCTGCCAGCCCCGTTCCGCGCGCTGATGACTCAGGTGCCGGGGCAGGCCCTGAGCGCTGCGGCAGGACGCGCACTGAACCGGGCTCGCGCAGTCGGCCTGGAGGCGGCCGAGCGACGGGGTGTGCGCGTGTCTTTGTCTGAGGACCGCACGGGCCAAGCGCTGGGGCGCGCTGCAGCTTTGTCGGAGACGTGGCGCACACAGAACGCTGCACATCGCGCGGCCTATGAAGTCTTTTTGGCGGGCAAGGCGATCGCATCCGGTCCGAGCCGCTGAGCATACAGCGCCGCTCAGACGCCAAAGGAGCCGCGCCCGCACAGGCGCGCTGCGTCGTGCTGCCGGTCGGGTGTCCGATGCAGCGCCCAAAACGCTCCAACAGATGATTTGCGGCTTTGCATCCCCAGGAGAGAGGGTCTAAAAGCGCAGCGTGGCCCGAGTGGCGAAATGGTAGACGCAGGGGATTCAAAATCCCCCGGTAGCAATACCGTGTCGGTTCGAGTCCGACCTCGGGCACCACAGATATGTGCAGCCGTTTAGAGACACGCGCGAAGACGTGCATATCCTCAAGTTTTTCCATACGTTTCTGACGTGCCCTGTGGATGGTGCACGAGTATGACCGCAAAAATATGCAACTCATCGCGCATAAATCACGCACGCGCGAGAAAAGTGGCGAGCATACGGAAGCACAAAAACGGCTGGCGCGCATTCATCGTCAGACAACGTGTCCGCAAGAGCCGACTCTTTGCATCAAAGCGCGAGGCTCAAGACTGGGCGGCGCGTGAGGAATACTTGATCTTGAACACTAACAAGGTCGATGAGGCTATGACCCTGGGCGAACTGTTCGACCGATACGCCCGTAAGGCTGCGCCGCAAAAGCGTGGCGCGCATTGGGAGATTATCCGCCTCGAACTGCTTGGGCGCAACGGTGTCGCAAAGGTGCGTTCGGGCGCGCTCTACGAGACCCACGTAGCGGACTGGCGCGATCGCCGATTGCAAGATGTTGCCACTGGGTCGGTCCGACGTGAGATAACACTGATCTCGTCTGTCCTTAGTCTTGCTCAAAAAGAGGGGCGCGTAATCGATCGCAATCCGGTGTCGAACTGGCGTGCCCCCATCGGGTGGTCCGGGGTGAGTGCTGGTGCATCGTCGGCCTCTAGTCGATTGGAACGGTGCTCTCTGGTGCCGGTGGTCGGTAACGTAAGGCGCTGTGCGGCCTGACAGTGTTGTAGTGGATACGCCACTGCTCAATCGGGATTTTGGGCTCCTCGAGGCCGTAGAAGACTTCGCCGCCGGGCAGTTTATGCGGGAACCGGGCGTTGAAGCTTTCGCAGTCATCGTTTTTCCGCGGGTAAGGAGGATCAGGAGTTGATTTGGGGGATCAGTTCCCCGGCGAACGGTTCGATCGTAAGCGCGGCGCTGCTCTCGTCCTGCCGCATGGGCTCTGATCCGGGGATTTTCAACGCGCACGGGCGCCGGAGGTGCGACTTGGAACGAGACGGCATAGTGGACGTCCATTTGGGCGGTTCGACGGTCGGTGAGGGTTTGCGGCTGTAGGGGATCGAGGGACCGGCCGGGCGGCGGCGTTGCACGTTGTCGGAGCGGGCGCGATCCGTTCTGCGGAGCGGTCTTCGTGTTCTGGGCAAAGCGTGCGGACCGGATCAGGCTCCTGGT
The DNA here is from genome assembly GCA_039189975.1 of Pseudomonadota bacterium. Lineage (GTDB taxonomy): Bacteria > Pseudomonadota > Alphaproteobacteria > Rhodobacterales > Rhodobacteraceae > HLUCCA09. The sequence continues at coordinate 2,780 of JBCCYI010000054.1, read as the reverse complement.
CTGGGATCAGACCGGGATGGTGCTCGTTCACAAGCGCCTCAAGGGCGGCAAGTTCGTCTGGCCTCAGGTGCGGGACGGCGTGATGCGGATGTCGTCCGCGCAACTGGCGGCTCTGTTCGAGGGGCTGGACTGGTGTCTAGTGCGGCCGGAGCGGGCACGGCGTCCGCAGGCGGCCGGGTGAGCCTCCGAGGCCTGTTCTTGCTGGTTAGCACGGGCGCCGGTGCAAGCCCCTTTGGCCCATGGTTGCCGACACCCTCAGCCGCGAGAAGGCTCACCTGAAGGCCCGCCTGGCCAAGGTCGAGGCGGCGTTGGCCGAGGTGCAGGAGGCCAACCACCGGCTGGCGGACATCCTCCGCACGACGCAGCGCGAGACGTCCGGTAAACGCTCCGAGAAGCTGTCGCCCGACCAAGTGAATATGCCCCTCGAGTGGGACGCCAATGACGCCCCAATGGTCCGAGTGACAGTGGCGAACGAGTTGGCCAAGGACGTGCTCGACGCCGCGCAGGAGAAGCCCTAGGCTGCCCTGCAACGGACGCGTGGAGAGACGCCTCGCAAACCGGCGCGCACCCGTGGTGATCTGCCGACGAACCTGCCCCGGGTCGAGCGCGTAATCGAGCGCGCGGGCATCCGGTGTCCATGCGGCTGTGGCGGGCTGGCCCGGATCGGCGAAGGTGGTGAGCCATTGTGTCGCCATGTGTTCGAGACCAAGGGCGAACGAGCGGTGCGATGTGATCCCCGCGCGGTTCCGGGGGCTGGTGACGCGGCGGCGCCGATCCGTCTGCCGCCGGTATTCACAGGCCTTGGCGCAGGCGCAGGCGCCCGAGCCTGTCGTGCCGGGCGGGCTGCCGACCGAGCGGCTGATCGCGTGGATCATCGTGTCTAAGTGCGCAGACATCCTCCCGTTTTACCGCCCGGCCGGGATCTTCGAGCGGCAGGGGCTCCCTCTCGACCGCGGCACTCTGGGCAACCGGGTCGGCCGCGTGCGTCCACCTGACGCCGGTGATCCGCGACATGAAGGTCCATCTGCGCGCCGCCGCGCGGATTGTCGTGGACCAGACCGGGGCGCCAGTGCTGGATCCGGGCCGGACAGCCACGAAAAGCGGCGACTTCTGGGCCGTCCTTTCAGACGATCGCGGGCAGGGCGGTGCCGATTCACCCATCGTGCTATTCTACGACGCCCCTGGCCGGGAACAGGAGCATCCGCTGAGGATCTTGGCCGGATACCGCGGCCGCTTCCCGCAGGGCGGTGCCTGCCAATCCTGCAACGCGCTGACGGAAACGCCGCGCGAGAATGGCCCGTGGCAACGGGTCAATGGTCGGACCCATGTGCGCCGCGGCTTCGTGAAGCGCTTCGGGAACGAGGGCTCGCCCATCGCCAAGGAAACGCTGCATCGACTCGCAGTCCTCTGCGTGATCGAGAAGACTGTGCGCGGCCAGGATCCGGCCGTCTGCCTCGCCGCCCGACGCGCGCCCTCCGCCCCAATCGCTGCCGCGCTGAAACCCCGGCTCGAGGCTCGGCTCTCCCGGATCCCGGGGAACTCCCGGCGCGCCGAGGACATCCGCGACACCCTCGCCCCCTGGCGTGGCCTGATCCGCGTCCTCGAGGACGGCACCCTCGAACTCGATACCAACCCGGTCGAGACCCAGATCCGCCCGATCGCGCTGACCCGCAAGAACGCCCACTTCGCAGGCAACAGGACCGGCGCCGGGACTTGGGCCATGCACGTCGCGCTGCCCGCCACCTGCAAGCTGGCCAACGTAAACCCCGTCGACGACCGTGCCGATCCCCTCCGGGCCATCCTCGACGGACACTCCAATTCCCGCATCGAGGACTTCATGCCCAGGCGCTACGCCCAGCCCTCAAGCCTCGCCAAATGCGGCCGCCCCCCCTTGCTCTTAAGTTCGATGGTAAGCGGTCTTTGCGCCATCCGCGGCGATCCAGTCTCGTACCTTCCGAGCGATGAATTCCTTGCCGTGGCACGTCGGGACGGAGTTCACCAGTCGGGCGATCCTGAAATGGGCGAATGAAAACGATGTAGGTTGGCACTCTATCGACCCGGGTAACCCACGGCAAAATGCCCTCATCGGATCTTTCAACGGCAGCCTCGGGATGCGCTATTGAACGAGGAGATGTTCGACAGCTTGGAAGATGCTCCGCGAAAGCTGGCCCACTTGCGCTACGAAGACACCACCGTCGAACCGCATCCATCGCTCGGCGACAAAGCACCCGCAGAGGCGTGCCGGACGCTTGAGGCATTTGAAGGCTCCAGGCCCGGCGCGCTTGCCCAAACTCCAACGAAGAATATGAAAACCAAACCCGCAAACTCTCAATATGAATGAGGAACCATCGGGGAGCAGGTCAGCTTTCCACAATCGCTGATCCTCCAATCGACGGGACGATCCTTCCCAGTGGGTGGACAAATTTCAGGACGCTAGTCCAGCTCAAAGCTCTGGCCGTAGACCATGCGCAACTGGCTGATAGCTTCCGCGCCTTGGCCGAAATGGTGGGTGGCATAAGTGACGGCGCACCCGAAGACCGTGCCAATGCATGCATGGCGGTCGAGGAAGAAGCGGCTTGGATGCTGACATCCCTGATCTCTTAGGGTCAGGCCCCAATGATTGCGCGATAAGCCCATGACTTCGGTAACGGGACCGTCCCAGTCAAGTGATTTGGGCACGGGGTCTCGGCCGCGGGGGTGCGGTTTGATTGGTCCGAGCCTTCTGGGCCGTACTCTAGATTCCGGCTCGTTCGAGTGAGATCACCCCGGGTACATGCTTC
>JBCCYI010000053.1:0-22383 GCA_039189975.1 Pseudomonadota bacterium | reverse complement strand
CGAAGGCTGGCGACGATCTGGTCCTAAGCGAGGTGCAGGCGCCACAAATGAGGAGCGACGATCATCAGGCTGCGCAGCGAAGCTCAAACCTCAGACCCCGCCTTTTGCCGCGTGGTCACCCGGGCGCCAAAAATACATGACCGCTCAGAAAAGGGCTATCCAATCCTATCCGTCGTTTTCGCGTGATACGGCCGGCAAGCCCGCGGCGCGCAGTCGTCGTAATTCGGCAATGAGACAAGCGACGGATTATAGGTAATGACCCCTGCTTCATCCTCACCGATATCGTCACTCGCATCCACGACCACCCCGACAAACAGCTCCAACTACTCATCCCATTGAACTGGGAACCTTTGGCCCAAGCCACTGAGATTAAAGTCGCTTAAGACCACTACGCCGTCCACACCCGCCGCTCACTGTCGAGACCGCGGTGAGAGCGCTTCGGCAGAACCGGATGTGTCCATCCGGGGCCGCAGAGCGTGCGCCGGATCACCTCAAAGCGCCGAAGGAGGATGGGAGGTCCAGCCAGATCAGATATGTTGCGTGGGGATCCCGTGCTGCAACCCTGCTACTGCCCGCCTTCGAACATCGAGCCCGTATCCGTCCCGATTGGGTCGACCGCGGCCGGTCTCCCGGCCTGACTGGACTCTTCCCGACCTGCACGCCCCAACACCTCGCAGCTTATGCGAGGAGCAGGCGCGGGCTTGCGCCAGTCTGTCATGCCAGTTTTGAAGTAGCTAATCCGGGGCGGCCTTGGGTCATGATCCGTTGCAGTGTCCTGCGCCTCGGCGCACCGTGTAAGGCTCCGATCCTTGATCCCACTTCTAGATTTCGCGGAACTTGATGGCGGTGGAGACTGTGTAGGGGTCGATCGGAGCCTGAAATCTCACTCCGATGAAATGTGTGTTGACCCACATGACCTCGGCCGTCGCCTCGAGCACGGGGGTCGCAATATGGACCTGGTCGCCAGTTCGCGCGTCAAACGCGAGGCGCTGCACTTGGGCGCCATAGATGCTGATGTTGGTCAACCGGCCCTTTCCGTCGCTTTCTGGTGCGACGATGTCGGCAGGAACGCTGCAGGTGTAGCGCGTTGCATGACGCCAACGGGACTGGCGCGACAGAAGGCTGGCGCCAGCCACCGCGATCGCCCCACCGGCCGCCATGAGAGCCAGCGCAAGCCCCGAACGCGAGCTGATCAAGGCCTCTTCCCATTCGAAAGCCAACGCCTCCCGCGCCCAGCGAGACCCGTTTGCGGGCTCGGTGATGGGCATCTCGTCCGCTGCAGCTTGAGGCTCGCGCGGCGCAGCGTCGCTCTCCTGCAAGGTGACCAGGTCCAGCGCTTCTGGTGCGATGCGGTCGGACAGACCAAAGCACTCTGGCATCGCAGCTTGCAGGTTCAGAATGGCGGCATGCGCCTCCTCCGGGAGGCCGGCCCGCAGCCCGAAGACCAATTTGTGCTGCGCGGAGGCATGGTCGTCTGGTGGCGCGGTCCGGGCCAGTTGATCCGCCAACTGAGACCAGAGCCTCTTGAGCTCTTCGCGGTCCATCAGAGCTTGTGGGTCGTGACTGGCAATCATCTCTTCCACCGCAACGGCTTGCGCGCACAGGGCGTGAACGGACTGGGCTCCAAACGTGCCAAGCGCAAACGCCATGGCCATCCTCAGGCGGCGCATTCTCACGGCAGAACAACGCCTCGCGCACGCCATCGCCATCCTACGCGCCCAAGAGCGCTCGCGCGGGCCATGCCGGGGCTGGTCCCGTCGTATTCCGTTGGCTCGGGCATGCGAAGTCCCATTGAGCCGCGTCCGTTAGAGCCTTGTTGCACGATTAAAGGCCTGCCAGGCGGCGCCGCTTTCAGGACCGGCACAGCGCATGCCGACCTCCGGCTGATGTCTCTGCGATGCTGGTGTCCCAGCCATACCGATCGGAAAGCCGATGACAGTCTTCCAAGCAAGATCAACCACGCATTTGAGATCATGCGAAGATTATCGCTGCACAAGCTTAGCGAGCCGTTACCGCCGCACAGAGCAACGCCGGAGCTGCTCCTTGGCGCCTTGCCGCCTTCTGCGGGCAAGCTCGGGGCCTGCTTCGTGCGGCCCGTCGATGCCCTCCGCTTGTGGTTTCGTGTCAGTCCAGGACGGCGCAGCCGCGTTTGCCGCTTCCGTCCGCTCCAGACGCAGTGCCTACGCGTACTTTCCGTCGCGATCGGTTCTCTGGAAGCTGATCGGCACATCGTCATCAAGATCCGAAACAACGTTAGCGGCCAGCTGGTGCAGACTCTCGACGCTTTCGATAATCTCCACGCCCTTCTTGGAAAATACGTGCTCTCCAGCAACATCAAATCCAGGTAGCTTCGCCTGCATTTCTTCTGCCAAGAGCGGATTGGTCAAGGCATGGGTGAAGGCGTCATGGGCCACCATATTCAGCAATAGGTCTCCCATTATTCCGTCTCCTCGATGTCTTTCGGCAACCAGTCCTATATAGAACTCCAGATCTTCAATTTTTCCGTTATAGAGATCACTCAGAGCAGCAGCCACTACCTTCTCTCCAGTGACTTCCTCGAAAGACGTCACTCTATGTAAGCCGAACCGTTCCCGATAGTCATTGTAACTGGCCAGATTTGCTGCTCGCATCAGTTTGAGTGTGTCTCGCTTTACCATACGCAAGGCTTGAGGAGTGTTTCCAAGCGTCATTTTCCCTGCCGGCGTGCGCATGAACTGGTGCATGGTTTCCTTCAGGCCATGCTTGATCAGCCAAGTATTGTTATGTCGGAATTTAGAGAAGTTCTTCAGCGGTTGATCGGCGTCACCCAAGAATGGAAATACATCTGGAATGAGAGAATGCCAGCGATATAGAAGGTTGAATTCAAAGTGTATCCTGTTCTTGCGATACCAGTTCTGTCCTTTGGCTACCTTTGGTGGCACAATGAACGGCAGGTTCAGGGGGGAGATGTGGCGTACGTAATCGCTCACCACGATCTTGAGCAATAGAACAATCATAACATTTCGCGACTTCTCGAAGACCTCATCATCTGAATAATTCTCGTCAGTCGCAGAGATCTTGCGCGCAACGTAGTTGTGGTGGCGTAGAAATAGCGTATTGAAGAGTGAGTTTCCGATTGTCGAATTTCCGTGCTCCAAGCCACATGCGAATAGGTTCTCATAGCCATCTTCATTGTGGATCGCTGAGGCGAAAATAGAGCGAAGCAGATATTCATCATGGTAGAGACTGGCAAAGGGACTTGCAAAGGTTAACGGTGCCCGCGGGGTCTCGTCGTTTGGAGCGCGCGGGGAACTTGGAGGATGCGCTAGAAGTGGGGCAGGAAATTCCTCATCCCCGATCATTTGGCACTTAAGGGTTCCCTTATGCAGGTTTGGGTTATATCCAGGGTCACCGGGCCGAAACCGTAGTATTTTCGTCTGTTCTTCATTCATCCCGTAGATTTGGCACAGATCAATCTCGTGGTTTGACTCATTTTCACGTTCGCGATGATGTCCTTCGATACGCTTGTTCGTTCCGTCGCATTGGATCTTTGTATTGCCATCTCCATCGTAGAAAAGCTTGTGGGATGTGCGCAGGAAGCTGTCGGTGAACCATTGCGCAAATGATGCGAATAGCAGGTTGGACCGAATATCGTTGATCTGGCCGCCGGTTGGGACTGGGCGCATGAACAACTGCTCGAGCTCGGATATGTCCGGTCGAGTTGGCTCTGGGCCCTTTCGCTTTGGGGGGCCTAGATGACGTCCAGTCCATTTCTGTACGACCATAGCTGTCCATGTTGGATAGTCGGTGCGCATTGAAAAGGGGTGTGGTCGGGGTTCCGTGTTATTGCCGAATTTCTCTATTGTGCGGCGCGATACCAACTCGCGCACCTTGCCAATATGCAGAAATCGCTGCCACAATCTTGGCGCCCGACGGTGCAGCAGGAGTGCGATCCGAAGGGCCAGCCAAAGAACAGGTGGCCGAACAATCGTCCATGGAATCATGAGGATGGACGTAAGAGCTCCCGTCAGACTATTGAAGATGTCAGAGAAATAAGAACGGTTGCTGTGAAGGAAATGACGTAACCCATAGGCAAGATTGTTCATTGAAGCGGTTCCTAGCTACCTGACAGCTGAGAGGATGTTGGCATCGGTGAGACTGCACGATACATTGACGGCCGGCGCCGAGTGTCATCGCATTGGGCAAAATGCCTTCGGATTTTTGTGAGCCGAGAAAGTGTGGCGTAAACGTGTTTCCCGATGATGAGTATGGACCTGCTTGCGTGCCCGAAACAACTGGCCAACAGGCTGCATGTCCGGAAGCGTGTTCCAGGCATTGAACCTGAGAGCCTCGACTTGCGGTTGTTCGTTCGGGTACCAGCGTTCGCGTGCTTTGAGATACCAGGGCGCCGTATCTGTGGGCGTAGGTTTGGCATGAAGTGTGAGGGTGCCAACGCGCGCAAAGCTGGATATTTTTTCATTCCATACAAGGTCGGTATATTCACTTGCCATTATGGCTTTGCAGGGATCACGACGCGCGCGGCTTGGCTCTGGAATGGCGCCATATCGAGCGATTTGGATACATAGATCGAAAATGGCCGGCGCTCCATCGTTTTTCCATTCATCAAACCAAACGCGTTGGTCATGAGACAGGCTTGAAGACTTTGGCGCGCGTTTGCCGGCAGTGTGCTGGCGTGTTCGCAATCCAAACTTCATCAACACGCCGCCTAGTCGATATGGGCCGGCGGAATAGTAGTCCTTTTCGGCCCAGTTCTTGCTGCTTTGTGTGGGTGTGTAAAGACAATCCAACGCGCGGGTCATGATGTCTTGCTGCGTTTCCAGCACGTCACCATTTGACTTCTTCAGAAGCGACCACAGCGCTTTGAGCCCTTGCGTGTCAAGCTGATGCATGTACCGCAATTGCCGCGCGTCGCGAAAGAAGAACCCTTGTCCATCCTGATCGCCGCGCTCGCTGTCGGCTTGGCGTAAACCCTCTGAAAGCAACAGGTCTAACTCCTGTGCTGTGCCGCTAAAGGCGTAGACATTGGGCACGTCAAAATCGGTTCGTATCTTGAGAGACAGGCGGCTGACCCGGATCTTATCCTCGTCCCGCAGGAAATTGGGGCGCGCGACAACATCGTAGATGCCAGGAGACGTAAAGAGACCCCTTCGGCATTCTTCCGGCAATGCATCGAGCGCGTCGATCTTGAGTTCGCCTTCAACGATGCCTTTTGTGTAGCCCCAGTGTTTGTCTTCGTGGTCGGGTTTGCGTCCGTCACCTTTCTCGTAGACAAGACAATCCCCCGAAAAGCCGAGCATAACGTCTCGAAAAACAACGTCCTCATCGTGATCCATGACCTCGGTGACCGGAATCAAGGCGTCGGGTGGGCCATCTGGAATATCGAGCTCTTTTGGGAAGACCCGCGCATGCCGCGAAGTTCCGGCCCAAAAGACACCAAAAACCTCCCCCACACGCAGAAAAATGCGTGGAAGATAATACTCCAGCAATGCTCGCACCCCTGATGGGCGTTTGGCTTGCGTTTGCTGCCCGTGCATGGCTACCCCCCTGTTGAGCCGCGCAGAATCTGCACGGTAAAGGAGGTTTTCGGACTGTCACCCCCCATTTGGGGGATCTGGCGCTTCGGGCGACGGTCTCAAAGGGTTTGGGGGAAGTTGCACATCAATCGCACCAATTGTGTGCGATTTGCCGTGCCAGTCTTCCCAAGGACGGTTTTGACCTGGGCATTGATCGTCTCGACAGAGCGATCGCGCTGTGCGGCAATCGCAGGATTCGTGAGCCCGCCGCAGACAAGATCAAGCACCTGGATCTCGGCATCGGTGAGTTGGAAGGCACGCTGCGCGGAATGCAGATCGATCTGAATTGGGCGTGTCGTATCTCGACTGATCAAAACCGCATAGCGCGCCGCGCGCGCGCCGGTCTCCTGGAGCGGCGCGGGGGGCAGAAGCTCCAGGCACAGAGCGCCAGCCTTGTCGGGTGTGTTCACCAGCAGAGCTTCCTTGCGAGGCCGCGCGCCGAACGTCCCGTGATGGCGGAAATCCTCCAAGAGATCGTCGAAGTGTTTGCGGTTCACCTGGTCATGCAGGATGAGCTTTGCGTCGCGCGAGAGCCAGAAGGCGCCAAACTCCTCGATCTGCCGGTCGAATTCGTTGTTCCGGTCGATCACACGGGCCTCGGTGTCAAGAATGCAAACTCCGACATTGAACCGGTTCAGAGCATTCAGAAACGCTGTGTTCTTGGTACGCCGCTCGCTCAGCGCTTCGGCCAGGTCCATCGCCTTGGCGACATGGGGCAAGAGCGCGGCAAGCTCTGCCTGCTCGTCCGTGCTAAGTGGTCCGCGCGTCTCACCGGTCTGCAGCGAGAAACGGGCGTGGAACGGATTGTCCCGATCCAGCAACGCGCCGTAGCGGTGGCGCACGCCATGGCGCAGCAGCTCCTGGACGTGCGGCGTCGCAAGATAGGCGTCCTCATTGGGATATAGGTCGCGTTCATTCACCAGATCAATTTTGTCCGGCGCCAGACGTCCAAATTGGAGAGACTTCTGCTCAAACTCGGTTTGGTCTGCGTACTCCCTCTGCTGGTGTCGTTGCAGATAGGCGTTAAGAGCTTCCCTCTTGTAGTTGCTCGAAAAGAGGGGGGCGTTCAGCTTGAGCGTGTCGCCCTGGCCCCGCCATTCCCAAAAGATGATACCTTTGGCGCGGTAGCGTTCGGTCAGTTGATCCAACACTTCCGTCCAGACGTCCGGCGCATGTGCGGCAGAATAGGCCTTGAGGATAATCTCCGAGAGGGCGGGGTCCGTCATGTGCCTATGTGCCCGATATTCCGTAAGAAGTGATAGAGCGTGCTGCGGGTCGGAGCATACGCACAGAGCTTGCACAATCCAAACATTTTGCCCCGCTTCGGTGTATCTGCCGGGCGCATCGCGCTCTTTTGTGGTACGGGGATTGCCCGCAATTGCGCAGGGGCTGCCGCATGAAAGGACCGGCGCGTCGGCGGAGGCCGCGTGTTAAGAAATTGGAACCATACCCCATCTGGGTGATTAAACCTTACGTAAACCATGGCATCTCCCTGGACGACGGGGTGAGGTCGTCGGTGTGACATTTTAGTTTTCGACGATTGAGGACGGCTGGCGCGTATTGAGTCAGGCCCGAGGCTTCACCTCGTCACTATCCCTGAGCGTTCCTAAGGTTTTTTCGGCCGGCGGGCGCCCGAGCGATATGAGCCGCCAAAGGATACTCTTATGTCTTACAAGCCGGAATTGCGTCATCCGACGCGCCGATACGCTGCGGCCGGACGGCGCGCCGCCGCCAGCGCAACGGACCATGCCACCGGGATGCACACGCAGACCATGGTCAATGGGGATGAAAAGCGCTTCGCGTGCGAGGGTCTTGCGTCGTCCTTCACAAAGGGATTGCCCCATGACTCGAACGGCCTTGTGCTGTCGGGCTACACCGCCTTCATGGAGGCCATCAACGCGGTGAACCCGGACGAGGGAGCGCCGGTCTCCTTCGCGGGGGTGGCCACGGGCGCGGGGACGTTCAAGAGCGTCGATGCGGCCGGCAAGCCTCCTGCGTGGCGCGGCTGGGAGAGCCCGCGCACCGGCCATTACTTTGATCTGGAAGGCCCAGACGCGGATGCCTTCGGAATGGCGCCCGCCCCCGAGATGGGCAGCGCCGAGCTGACGGCGGAGATGGCGGAAGTCTATGCAATGGCCCTGTTGCGGGACGTTCCATTCCGCCAGATCGCCGACGAAACCGGGGCAGATGATCTGACCGGCATCACCGTGGCGCAGGTGCTGGCGGAATTGAAAGGGATCACATATTTCAGCGATCCCGATCAGGCGCCCTCTGCCTTTGCCAAGCGCCGTCTGTCTGCACGTCTGCTCGCGCCCGACGCGTACGACCTCGCGTCGGGCGCACCCGATGCAGCGCTCCCGGCGTTGACCGGCGACAACCTGTTTCGCGGGTCGGGCCCAGGGGCAAAGGCAGGCCCCTGGGTGTCGCAGTTCATGGTGCTCGGCAACCGCGCGGACCGACAGTTCTGCGCGCCAGGAATGCCTCCCGTTACGGAAACGGCCCGCGAGCCGAAGGACGGCTTCATCGCTTATGGCTCGCAGTTGATGGATCAGCGCAGCCGCTTCTTCAAACCCGGTTTGGATTACATGACCAACTGGGACGAGTGGCTCGACGTCCAGCGCGGTGCCGACACGCGGGATACGCATCTCTTCCTTTCCGAAACGCGCTTTCTGAGCACGCCCCGGGACCTGGCGACCTACGTGCGCTTCGACGCGCTCTATCAGGCGTATCTCAACGCCTGTTTGATTCTGCTGAGCAGTGAAGCGAAAACTCAGCCGGGATTTCCGGAGCAAAACAACCAGCCGCGCACGGGCTTTGCCTCCTTTGGGGGGCCGCACATTCTTTCGCTCGTGACCGAGGTGGCCACGCGCTGTCTGAAGTTTGCGCGGCGCCAGAAGTTCAACTGGCACAGGCGCGCGCGGCCGGAAAAGATCTCCGGTCTGCTGACGCTCGCGGCGCTCAACGGCGCGGGCGGAGCGCCGAAACTTGGCGCAGTGACGATGGCCGAAGCGGAGTCGATGAATGACCTGCTGGGAGGGCTGAAGGGCCTCATACACGAGCACAACCAGAGCCGTGAGGCCGCAAGCGCCGGTCTGCGGCAGTTTACGGCCCCGCAGCAGCCGTGGCTCGCCAAAGGCGCCGCGGGGACAAATCTGCTCTTGGCGATGGCGTTTCCCGAAGGCTCGCCCATGCATCCCGCCTATGCCGCGGGGCATGCGACCGTTGCAGGCGGCTGTGTGACCATGCTCAAGGCCTTTTTCAAGACGTTGCACGACGACAGGAGCCCTCTGGCATGGGACGTCACCGGCCTGCCCGCCGTGGAATCCAGCGCCGACGGCAGTCGCTTGTGCGATCTCGAAAAGGGTTGCGATGCTGGCATGACGCTGGAAGGCGAGCTCAACAAGCTGGCCGCCAACATCTCCATCGCGCGCAACATGGCGGGGGTGCACTACTACTCCGACTATTACGACAGTCTTCGGATGGGTGAGCGCGTCGCGGTGGGCATTCTGGTGGAGCAGATGCGGTCCTACGACGAAAAGGTCGAGATGGTGTTCCGCAGCTTCGATGGCGACCTGATCGAAATCAAGTCGACCAACCCGGACGCAGCGATCATCAACGAAGGGGCGATGTCCTACCGGGACTGGATCGCGCGGCCTCAGAAATAGGGCTGCTCCGGCCCTTACGATATGCGCCGCGAGCGGCAGCGTCCTTTAACGGGCAAGCCGCTGGGGACCCTCCCCTGCACCGTGCAGCGTCTACGCTGCGCGGTGCCTTCCTCTTGCCAGCTTCGGATGGAGCCGTCGGCGCGGCGCGACCATCCGGGCGATGACATGCCGAGCAAAGTCACGCAGTGTCAGCGGCATAGGTTATCTGGGGGAGTCGCATGTCGTCGGTCATCTCAATCGCGAATACATCCAGCTCAGCGGAGGAGTTTCAATCCTTTGTCACCTTCTCGGTGACCCTCGACACCCCGCCCAGCGCCCCGGTCAGCGTGAACTTCCGGACGCTCTACGATGGTACCGCGACAAATGCCGACCTCAAGAATACCCTGACCTCCACGTCCAACAACGGCACGTCAGATCCCAACAACGGCACGCTCACCTTCGAGCCCGGCCAGACGGCGCTGACGCTCCGCGTGGAGGCCGATCGCGATAGCCTGGACGAGTTTGACGAACACATCGTCGTAGAGCTCTACGAGCCGCTCAACGCCAGCTTCGAGGGGGGCACTCCCGTGCTGCGCTCCGCAGGGGCCATCCTCGACGACGATGGCGGCGGCTCCAATACGTCGGTCTTTGTGGGCGATCCGGTGATTGTCGAGGGGGACAGCGGCACGAGCATCGCGCGCTTCGATGTTGCCCTGTCGCGCCCGCAGGGCGACAGCACCACCTTCAGCTATGCCACCTTCGATGGCAGCGCCCGCGCTGGCCAGGATTACACCGCGACCTCGGGTGAACTTACCCTCGGGGCGGGCCAGACCCTGGGAACTGTGGACGTTCCCGTCTTGGGGGATACGACGGCGGAGTCGGCGGAGTGGTTCGCGCTTGCCGTCAGGGACCTCGCGGGACGGATCCACACAGGGGGTGACGGCGTCGGCTATGCCGAGATCCGCGATACCGACGCATCCGCGCTCCCCGAGATTTCGGTGCAGGGCAGTGCGAGCATCGAGGAGGTCGCGAGTTTCATCCGCTTCAATGTCTCGCTGTCGGAACCGTCCTTTGACATCGTGACCGTCAACTACCGGACGCTCAACGACCAGAGCGCGAGCAACTTTGACCTCAGCAGTGTCATGACGGCCCCGGCCAACACCGGCGTGCTCACCTTCGCCCCGGGTCAGACGGAGCTGTCCGTCCTGATCGAACCGCAAGATGACACGCTGGACGAGCGCGACGAGGCGATCACCCTGGAGCTCTTTGATCCGGGCGGCGCCACCTTCGGCGCAGATCAGCTCAGCCTTCGGGCCACCGGTTTCATCCTGGATGACGATGGCGACGCCGGGGAGCGGGACAATACAGCTCTCTTTGTGGGCGACCCGGTTCTTGTCGAGGGCGACCAGGGCGTGACGTTCGCACAGTTTGACATTGCGCTCTCGCGCCCGGCGACCGAGCCCACGACCTTCGATTACAGCACGCAGGACGGCGCGGCCGTTGCAGGTGAGGATTACCTGGCGCGCGCCGGGACGCTTGTCTTCGAGCCGGGGCAGGACCGTGCGACGATCGAGGTGCCGGTGCTCGGCGGCCGGGTGCCGGAACCGACGGAGTGGTTTGGCCTGGCCGTCACGTCGCCTGCGCCGGCGGGGGGCATTGCCCTCGACGGTGGGGTCGGCACGGCCGAGATCCGCGATACCGACAGTTGGGGTGGCCCCACCTTGTCGCTCAGCGGTGATACGACGGTCGAGGAATTCAACCAGTTCCTGAACTTCGTCGTCTCGTTGTCCGAGCCCGCGCCGGAGACGGTCACGGTGAATTACCGGGCGCTCTTCGACGGCACGCTGACCAACAGCGATCTGGACAACACGCTCACCTCGACCACGAGCAACGGCACCGCCGCCCCGAACAATGGCCAGATCACGTTCGCCCCCGGAGAGACAACGGCGACGTTCCTCATCGAGGCCGAGAGCGACGCGCTCAACGAGGCGGACGAAGCCCTGACCGTCGAGCTCTACGATCCGGTGGGCGCGACCTTCGGGCCCGATCTGCCCGTTCTGCGGGCCAGTGGCGTGGTGCTAGATGATGACGGCGACGACCTGAACAACGCGGTGTTCGTCGGTGATCCGGTTCTGATTGAGGGCAACAGCGGCACCAACGCTGCCCAATTCGACATCGTGCTGTCGCGCCCGGCCACCGCGCCCACGAGCTTCTCCTTTGCCACGCAGGACGGCACCGCCTTCGCCGGGCGTGACTACGTCGCGCGCGAGGGCGAGGTGGTGTTCGAAACGGGCCAGACCCGCGCCAACGTGCAGGTGGAAGTACGGGGAGACACCGCGCCGGAAGCGACCGAATGGTTCGGGCTGCGCCTCACGCCGAGCGCGGGCCCCCCGGTCCAATTGGCCGACAGTGTCGGATATGCAGAGATCCGCGATACAGAGACCTCCCCACGGCCCGAGATCTCGGTCTCCGGCGACAGCACCATCGAGGAATTTGGAAACTTCATGCGGTTTCGCGTCTCCCTGTCGGAGCCCAGCGCCGCGCCCGTCACTGTGGAGTACGAGATCGGCTTTGGCACGGCGGACCGGTCTGACCTCTATCCCGCGCAGGACGAGGCGGGGCGCGTTACCTTCGCGGCCGGCGAAACCACGCATGATATCTTGGTCGAGGCCAATGGCGACAATCTCAGCGAGGCAGACGAGTCAATCCATGTCGCCCTGTCGGCCCCGACCAACGCGGTCTTTGGCGGTGCTGTCTCCTCGGTCGCCGCAGGGGGCTTCGTCTTTGACGCCTCCGAGACGGCCGCACGCGGGGTCTATGGCCCGCCCGCGTGGGTCAGGGAGCCGGCCAATGCCGGGGAACGCGTGGGGCTGACCGTCGAGATCTCGGAACCTTCCGCGCAGCCCGTCACCCTCGCGGTCAACGTCGCCTCCGCGTCCGCCACTCCGGGGGAAGATTTTCGCCTTATCTCCGATGAGGTGACGTTTCAGCCCTACGAGACCCGCGCCACGGTCGATGTCGAGATTTTGCAGGACGAGGTGTCGGAGGGGACGGAGTACGTCTCCTTCGCGCTGCGCCCGGTCGATCCAACCATGTTGCCCGGCCCAAGCCCCACGCTCGAGCTTACCCTCGAAGACAGGGCGCCGGCGGTGACGATCTTCGGCACCTCGGGCGACGACACCTCCTACGGCACACAGGACGGCGAGGTCTTCAACGGCTTCCCCGGCAATGACCGGCTCACCGGTCTGGGGGGCGATGACACGATCAATGGCGGCGACGGCGAGGACACTGCCGTCTACGCCGGTGCGCAATACAGCTACACGCTCACGCTCTCGCCGGGGCAGAGCACGATCACCAACCGGGCCGACGCGATCGAGGGAACGGACCGCCTCAACAGTATCGAGCTGTTGGATTTCGACACCGAGATCCCGTCGTTTGAAGAGCAGGGCAGCTTTCCGCTCGCGATCTTCGAGAATGTGGTCGCCGCAGCGCCGGAGGATCTGGCGCAGGTCGCCGAGCTCTTCATCGCCTATTTCGATCGTGCGCCGGATGCACTTGGCCTCTACTACTGGGTCGATCAGGTCACGCTTGGTTTCACGCGCGAGGAGATGGCCGCGAACTTTTTCCAGCAGCCTGAACCGCGCGCGCTCTACGCTGGGTATCTTGACGCGACCGGCGCCCCGACCGATCTGGAGGCTTTCGTGCGTCAGGTCTTTGAGAATGTCCTCGGTCGGTCGCCGGATGCGAAGGAGCTGTCCCATTGGGCGGGTGAGTTGCAGTCAGGCGATGTCGTAACCGTTCCGCTTTTCATCCTGGCGCTCCTCAACGATGTGCGCGCGGCCGGTGAGCTCACGGCCCAGACGCTGATCGACCAGCAGTACCTCGACGATAGGCAGGACCTTGGCCTCTACTACGCGGCGATCAAGGGCATGTCGGACTTTGACGATGCCCGCGATCTGGCTCTCTACGACGGAACCCCCGGCAGCGTCTCGACCGCCCGTATCGCATTTGACGACCATTACCAGCAGGCGATCCATCCCTCTTTCGGAGACTTTCTGACGCCGCTTGTCGGTGTGATCGAGACCCCTTTCGAGTGAGCCTGTCCGGTGCGGGCGGCGTGTCGCCACCGTGCCGGCCAGGGCGGGGGCAGAGCCGGGCCGCAGTCGCCCGCGCAACCTGGGAACGGTGCTGCGGCGCGCTCGAGGAGCTTGGGGTGCATGATGCACGGGGGCCCACATCGGCTGGGGCCGCCGCAATCCGTGATCGGCGCGGAACGTCACGCCCGGATGATGCCGCTCCTGAACTACAAACTGGCGTTTTGCGTGTCGCGTCACGGGGGGCGGCATGGTCCAAGTCACGTGTCAGCGCAACGGAGCGTGGAGAAGGGCGAGGTCGACGTGGAGACGTTCAACATGGGGCGGGTTCCGCCCATCACCTTCGGCGCAGGGCGTGTCGAGAAGATCGCCGATCTGGTGTCCGGCCTGGGCGGCGCCCCGGTTCTTGTGATCGCGGATCGTGCGCTGGCCGATCTCGGCGTGACGGACCGGGTCACACAGCCACTGGCCTCCGCCGGCGTCGCGCACGAGCTGGCGGCGGAGGTGGCCGGAGAGCCCAAAGAAGCTCTGATCGATACGCTCTGTGCCCGCGCACGCGACATCGGCGCCCGGACCATCATCGGCCTCGGCGGCGGCGCGGCGATGGATACCTCCAAGCTGGTCGCGGCCCTTGCCCGCTCCGGCGCGCCTGCGCATCGGTTTGCCCTGGCCGCCGCGCCTTTGCCCGCAGATCCGATCCCTGCGATCGCCATCCCGACGACGGCTGGCACGGGCTCCGAGGTGACACGCACATCCATCGTTTCGACCGATGACGGCGTCAAGAACTGGTACTGGGGTGAACAATTGATGTTCGCCCAGGCCGTTCTCGACCCCGAACTGACAGTCAGCCTGCCGCCGCATCTGACGGCCTGGACGGGGATCGACGCGGTCGCCCACGCGCTGGAGGGGGCGACCGCCCGCACAACCAGCCCGGCCGGGCTGCTCCATGGCCTGGAGGCGTTGCGCATTTTGTCCGATGCGCTGCCGCGCGTGGTGGCGGATGGCGCGGATGTCACACTGCGTGGCAGGGTCCTATGGGCAAGCACATTGGCCGGTCTCGCGCTCCACAATTGCAACACGCACATGGGGCACAACATGAGCCATGCCCTTGGTTCGCTTGCCCGAGTTCACCACGGCCACGCGACGGGGCTGGCGCTCGAGGTGAGTCTGCCGTGGCTTGTACAGCGTCCCGAGGGGCGAGAGAATTACGCGCTGGCCGCCGCTGCGCTGGGGGGCGCAGCGGAGGCGAAAGCGTTGCCGGAGGTGTTTTCGGACCTCATGCGGTCCTGCGGGATCCCGGCGGCGTTGCCGCAGGTGTGCGCGCCGGTCGCACGGGACACCCTCGCCGCCGCAATGAAGAGCGAGGCCAACTACATGATGTCGCAAAATGCGGCGTGTCCTGTCGGCGACGCGGATCTCGAAGAGATGGCGGGCCTGTTGATGCGGCTTCCCGTCGCCGAAGCGGCGGTGTAGCTCCGCCTTACTGCGTTCTTGCTTTGTGGATATCCACCCCATGCCTTTGAAGACCGCTGCTCCCCTCTGGAAATGGAGCGCCTCCGAGATCGCGCGCGCAACGCGCGC
Organism: Pseudomonadota bacterium; assembly: GCA_039189975.1. Lineage (GTDB taxonomy): Bacteria > Pseudomonadota > Alphaproteobacteria > Rhodobacterales > Rhodobacteraceae > HLUCCA09. The sequence goes on along the minus strand of JBCCYI010000053.1, from coordinate 7,491 downwards.
AGGCGACGTGAGCGCTCTCGCTGTAACGGAGGCGGCGCTGGCCCGCATGGACGCGGTCAACCCCGAACTCAACGCTGTGGTGGAGCGCCTGGCGGACGAGGCCCGCCGAGAGGCGGCGGCGCGCGATGCGCGCGGGGCAGTCAAAGGGCCGCTTCATGGGGTGCCCGTTACGATCAAGATCAACGTTGATCAGAAAGGCTGCGCCACCTCGAATGGCGTCGCTGCGTTCCGCAATGTCATCGCGCCGGACGATGCTCCCGTTGTGCGCAACCTCAGGGCGGCGGGCGCTGTTGTCATTGGGCGGACCAACACGCCGGAATTCTCGTTTCGAGCGGATACGGACAACCCGCTCTATGGTCGGACCCACAATCCCTGGGGGCGGCATCTTTCGGCGGGCGGTTCGTCGGGCGGAGCCGGGGCGGCCGTCATGGCCGGGATCGGCGCGCTGGCCCACGGGAACGACATCGGCGGTTCGTTGCGGTTTCCGGCGTCCGCCAATGGCGCGGTAACGGTGAAGCCTGGCCTGGGCCGAGTTCCGGCGTGGAACCCGAGCCAGCGCGCCGAACGGGGTCTGCTGGCGCAGTTGATGTCCGTCCAGGGGCTGATCGCCCGGACGGCGGACGATCTGGCGCTCTCGATGCCCGCTTTGGTCGCACCCGACCCGCGCGATCCGTTTCATGTGCCGATGCCCTGGCGTGGCCCGGCCCCGGCCGCCCTTCCCAAGGTTGCTCTTGCGCGCGATCACTTCGGCTTCGGGATGCACCCGGATGTTGCCACGGCGCTGGACAAGGCCGCCTCGGCCCTGTCGGACGCGGGCTACGCCGTGATCGAGGTCGCGCCGCCGCTCGCCCGGGAGACCGGAGAGAACGGCTATCGCGCGCTGCTGGGCGAGGTTCGCGCCTTGCTCGGACCGGACATCCAGCGACATGGCTCCGCGGAGCTCAACGCGATCTTCGACGTCTACTTCGAGACCTTTCCGCCTTTCGAGGGCACGCAGCTCCTCGAAGCCTTCGCACAGCGCAGCCACTATGCCCGGCAATGGGCCCTGTTTCTCGAAGACTATCCGCTTGTTCTGACGCCGTTTCTACTCAAACCGTTCTTCGCGCCAGGGCGCGACACGGCCGGACACGAGGGCGTGCGCGACGCATTGGGGCAGTCCCATTGGTCCTTTGCGATGAACTTCATCGGGGTGCCTGCCGGCAACCTGCCAACCCACATCGCCCAACTTCCCGACGGTGCCCAACCGATTGGCGTGCAGATCGCGGGCCAGCGCTGGCGCGAGGATCTGATCGTGGACGCGATGCAGGCGATCGAGGCCCGACTCCCGCCTGTGTGCACAACGCTGTGGGACGCGATGGGCTAAGGCGCTGTTCTGCGCGCGGTGCTCGATGGTGTGGCCCGTTTGGCGGGACCGCGAGCGACGCGCAGCCTATGACACCGGTTGATTCAGTTCGATCCGCACTAAGTCCCGGCCCAGGGACGGGGAGAGGTTGGATGAGTATCACGATCTTGGATGGTGGCATGGGGCAGGAGCTGATCCGGCGGGCCGGACGCGCGACGTCGCTCTGGTCGATGCAGGCTCTCATCGACGCGCCGGAGATGGTAAGGAGCGTGCACGACGCCTTCTTTGCCGCGGGCGCCGACGTCGCGACCACGAACACGTATGCCGTGCTCCCCGACCGTCTCGACGCTTTCGGACTTTCGGACAGGCTCGTGGACCTGACTGAGCTGGGCTGCCGGCTTGCCGCAGAGGCGCGCGACGCGGCGAGTGCAGGACGGGGCGCCGGGGCTGGGATCGTGGCCGGGTCCCTCGGGCCGCTTGGGTTTTCCTACCAGCCTGACAAGGCTCCTCCGGCCAGCGTCGCCGCCGAGATCTATGCGAGGATCGCGCGAATACAGGCACCGATCGTCGACGTGCTGCTGCTGGAGACGATGTCGTCTGTCGAGCAGGCGCGCGGCGGGCTGATGGGCGCAAGCATGGCCGGAAAGCCGGTGTGGCTGGCGCTCAGTGTCAGCGATGAGGACGGAACGCGGCTGCGCTCTGGCGAACCCCTGGCCGACGTCGCGGGGCTCTTGCGGGAGTTCGCGCCGGAGCGGGTATTGCTCAATTGCTCCTGTCCCGAAGCCATCTCTGCGGCGCTTCCCGTGCTCGCCAAGCTGCATGCGCATGTCGGCGCCTATGCCAACGGCTTCACGCGGATCGACCCTCGCTTCAACCGGATCGGGTCGACCACGGATCTGCTCGAAGCCCGAACGGATCTCGGCCCTCGGGAATACGCTGTCTTCGCCGAAGAGTGGGTGCGGGCTGGGGCGCAAACCGTGGGCGGCTGCTGTGAGATCAGCCCGGCGCACATCGCCGAACTCGCGCGACGGGTTCGGGGCGAAGACCGGAAGGCGCAGCGCGCATCGGCGTGACGGCCGAAAGTGTCGAGCAGACCGGGTTGCAACGTCGGGCCGGGCAGCTTCTTTCGGGCGCGCGGCGAGGCCCTGTGGAGCGCAGCCTGATCCCCACTCTCATTGCACGCTGGGGCGCGTCCGCAGGCCGAGGTGGCGCGCGCTGAACACCTGGGGCGCGTGCGTGGGCTGCTGTGGCGGGCGCTGGGCACCGGGGGCAAGGAGCGGATCGGCTCCGCCCGGTCCCGGCTGGGCGCGACGATGTCTGGCTTCGAGGGCCCGCACGGGCTGCTAGCGTCGAGCGCAGGATAATGTGCGAGCGGTCGCGCAGCGGTCTGGCGCGTGTTTCGCGGGTGGGACCCAGTGGGCCGCTTGGAGCGCCTCGTTTGCGTCGGGCCACCGGATCCATCAGATGGGAAAGGGGCAGGCCGGCCGAGGCCCGCTCGCTACTCGTGCAATTGCTTGAAGCCCGACGGCGACCGCATGTCGGGATGAAATCCACCTCTGCTCTGAAGGGCGAGAGCGCCCCTTGTATTGCCCGCGCGCAAGCATGCCTCAAGGGTGTTTCCGCTGAGCCAGGCGGACAGAAAGCCCGCGTTGAACGCATCGCCCGCACCCGTGGAATCGACCGCCTGAAGCGGCTCCGTCGGCGCGTCGACGACCTGTGTCGCTGTCATGGCCGTCGCCCCGGATGCGCCGCGCTTGACAACGGTCAATGGCGCGAACGCTTCCGCAAGGCCGATGCACTTGAGATGCGCGACCTCGTTTTCGTTGGGCAGGAACACGTCGACCGACCCCAGGAGCGGTCGAATGTCAGTCACACAGAGCGCATCGTCCCAGCTGCAATCGAGCGAGATGGTCATACCAAGCTTGCGCGCCATTGTCACCACCTCGGGGCATTCCACCAGGCTGGCAAGCTCTCCGATGTGCAGATGGCGCAGCTTGCGGTAGGTCAGGTCGTTTGGGTTAAGCGGGGGGATGGCGGGCCCGGTGCGCCGGGTCAAAAACGCCCTGTCGCTGCTGTGAACCATCGCGACGGTAAGCTGCGGGCCGGCGGTTTGCGGCAGGGTCCGGCTGAGCGACAGATCGAGCCGTGCCGTCTGCAGCTCCTCACGAATATGCTCCATAAAGGGAGACGCGGGCAAATGCGTCGCAAGGCTGGTGCTGTGTCCAAGGGCCGCCAGATGCGCAGCCGTGATAAATGCGCCGCCCCCCGCGTGGGCACCAAAGCCGCCAGCGTAGACCTCCGTCCCCAGCGTGGGCAAGCGCGGCACCTCCGTGAAAATAAATTCGCAGTAAAGGCGACCCACGCAGAGGATGGCGGGAGGTCCCACAGGCGTCATCACGTCAGCGCCGCGCCGCTCGCGGTGTCGAACACGTGGATATTCTCGGGCGCGGCCGTCAGATGCACCGTCTTGCCGACATCGGGCGGGGTGCGACCGTCGGCCTTCGCAATGATCTCGCCGTCGCCCGTGCCGACGTAAATCAGCGTCTCGTGGCCCAGGGGCTCGCGGACGTGGACCGGACCCTGGATCAGCCCGTCAGCGGCGACCGTTTGCAGATCCTCCGGGCGGATGCCGAGCGTTACCTTGCGCGCCCCTGCCAGATCGAGCCCCAGCGGAACCTGCGCGCCCGAGGGCAGCGTCACCGCGCCGTTCGCGGCCGTTGCCTCCAGCATGTTCATCGCCGGGGCGCCGATGAAGCGGGCGACGAAGGTGTTGGCGGGCTTGTGGTAAACCTCGGACGGCGTGCCGACCTGCTGGATATGCCCGTCCTTCATGATGACGATGCGGTCGGCCATCGTCATCGCCTCGACCTGATCGTGGGTGACGAAGATGATCGTGGAGCCCACCCTCTGGTGCAGCTTCTTGATCTCAAGCCGCATCTGCGTGCGCAGCTGCGCGTCGAGGTTCGAGAGCGGCTCGTCGAAGAGAAACACCGCCGGGTCGCGGACCATCGCGCGCCCGATCGCAACGCGCTGGCGCTGTCCGCCGGAGAGCTGGCTGGGCTTGCGCGCCAGAAGGTCGGTCATCCCGAGAATGCCCGCGACCTCCTCGATCCGCTTCTCCTTTTCGGCGCGCGCCATCTTCGAGCTGCGCAGCCCGAAGCCGATGTTCTTGCGCACCGACATGTGCGGGTAGATCGCGTAGTTCTGAAACACCATGGCGATGTCGCGATCCTTGGGTTCGAGGTTGTTCACAGTCCGTCCGGCGATGTCGACCGTGCCGGAGGACACCTCCTCCAACCCTGCGATCAGGCGCAGCGTCGTGGACTTGCCGCAGCCCGAAGGGCCGACGAAGACGACGAACTCGCCATCCTCGACCTCCAGGTTGATGCCGTGCAGCACCTCGGTCTGGCCGTAGGTTTTGACAAGGTCGCGGAGGGTCAGGTTGGCCATGGGCTACGTCTCAAGAAGGTGGGCGAAGGCCGCATCGAGCCGCACCTGGGCATCTGTGATGCGGGTCTTGCGGGCGTCCGGTGCGGTCGGACAAGCGTCGGAGGTCTCGCGCGCCAGCGTCAGCGCGGCGCCGAGGGCGGCGGGCGCGGGGCCGCCGGGGCGGTCGCGGCGCGCCACGAACGTCTCGGGCGCGACGGCCTCGCGGAAGGCGGGCTCGGCCAGCGCGGTCGCACGTCCGGCGATCTCTTCGAAGGCCGCGACAAAGGCGGCATGGCCTTGTCCCAGCGGGGCACCGTCGGCGATGACGCTCCGCGCGGTCCTGGCGGCGACCTCATGGGCCTGGCGAAAGCTCAGCCCCTCGTCGCGCACCAGCGTGTCGGCAAGCTCGGTGATCGTCACGCAGGCGGCGTCCATATTGGCGCGGACCCGGTCGGCGCGGATCGAGCACGCGGGCAGCAGCGCCGTCATAAGTGACAGGACCCGCGTGCCGCTCTCGAACGCGGCATAGCCCGCCTGCTGCACCTCGCCCTCGCTGTCGTTCATGTCGGTGAACGGGGTGTTGTGCATCGTGTTGACGACCGTGTCGCAGCGCCCGACGGTGACGCTGGCCAGGTGGCGCATGTGCTCAATCGGCACGGGGTTGCGCTTTTGCGGCATGATCGAGCTGATCTGCACGAGGCTGTTGGGCACATAGAGCTGGCCGACCTCGAAGGCCGACCAGAACTGCAGATCCTGGATCACCCGCCCAAGATGCAGGAAGATCAGCTTGATCGCGGAATAGAGGCCCGTGACATAATCGACCGAGGCGATACAGCCGTAGGAATTCAGCAGCGGTGCGCTGAACCCCAAAAGATCCGCGACGCGGTGGCGGTCGATGGGGAAGCCCGACGTGGTGATGGCAGCGGCCCCCATCGGGCAATGGTCGAGCCCGTCCATCGCCGCGCCCAGCCGTGCGGCGTCGCGTTGCAGCACCTCGAGCACCGCGGCGAGGTAATGTCCAAACGTCGTCGGCTGCGCGGGCTGGCCGTGGGTGTAGGCGACGATCAGGGTGTCGGCCTCCGCCTCGGCCTTGTCGATGAGCGCGGCCGTAAGACCCGCAAGCAGGTCCGCCAGCGCAATGGCGCGGGCGCGCAGGGCCATCTTGAAGACCGTATGGTCCATGTCGTTGCGCGACCGCGCCGTGTGGAGCGCGCCGCCGAGATCGCCCAGCCGCTGACGCAGTTCGGCCTCGACGAGGAAGAAGTAATCCTCGTGCTCGCCGGTGTAGGTCAGCGCGGCGAGGTCCGTCTCCCGGTCGATGTCGCGCAGGGCGCGGGCGATGGCGGTGGCGTCCTCCCGCGGCAATATGCCGGTCTCGGCCAGCATAACGAGATGCGCGCGGTTGATCGCGCCCATATGCCCGGCGTAATGCGCCTTCACGCCCTCAAAGAGCGGGGCGAGGACGGTGTCGCGGTAGGTCGGGTCGGGAAAGGTCGAGGCGTCGGTCATGCAGGGCTCCCGTGAAACCAGCTGCGGACCATCGCGTGGTCGTAGGTGGTGACCTCCAGGTGGTTCCCGTCGGGGTCCTGGAAGTAGTACGACCAGGCGAGCCCATGGTCGTCCGCCTCGTGCCGTGCCAGGGGCCCGCCGTGCCGCCCGGCGATCTCCGCATTGGGCAGGCTCTCGCCGAACTGGATGAACCCCCGTCCCATCAGCCGGAACGCCGTCGTGTGGTCCCCGTCGGAGGGTGGCGCACCCTTGAAGATCGTGGCGCAATACTGACCGCGCGGCGTGGCCATGTACTTGCCGCCGATGAGGCGGGCCGAACTCGGGAGCACCTGCAGGCCGAGGATCCGCCCGTACCACGCGGCCGCGGCGTCGGGGTCGGCGACATAGAGGTGGACGTGGTCGAGCGCGGCAACGGCGACCACAGGCGTCGCCGCGTCGCGGTCGACCGTCTCCGTCGCACCGCCGCTCATCCTTTCAGCCCGGCCATGACGACGCCGCGGATGATGAACCGCTGGAAGATCAGGAAGACGATCAGCGTCGGGATCGTCGAGATCGCCGCCCCTGTCATGATGAGCTCCCACGCCACATCCGCCTCGTCCCCGAAGGAGGAAAGGCCCACGGGCAGCGTGTACATCTCCACCGAATTGGTGACGATCAGCGGCCAGATGAACGCCGTCCAATTGCCGAGGAAGACGAAGATCGCCAGGGCCGCGAGCGCCGGTTTTACCAAAGGCATGCAGACGGTCCACCAGATCTGGAGCTCGTTGAGCCCGTCGATCCGCGCGGCTTCGATGAAATCGTCGGGCACCGTCTCGAAGAACTGCTTCATCAGGAACGTGCCGAAGGCCGTCATCAAGCCGGGGAACATGATGCCCCAATAGGTGTCGAGCCAGCCGAATTGCTGGGACATCAGATACCACGGGATGACGAGCATCTCCGTGGGGATCATCAGCGTCGACAGGATCGCGATGAAGACGAGGTACCGCCCCGGAAAGCGGAACTTGCAGAGCGTGTAGCCGACGAGACTGTCAAAGAGCACCGAGGACACGGTCGTGATCATCGCAATGATGAGCGAGTTGAGAAACCACCAATAGAACCGGCCGTCCTCCAGCACGTAGGTGTAGTTTTCGAGATGCGGCTCGTCGGGGATGAGCTTGAGGTTATAGACCTCGTGCGGCCATTTCAGCGAGGTGGAGATCATGTAGGCGATG
>JBCCYI010000052.1:0-22728 GCA_039189975.1 Pseudomonadota bacterium | reverse complement strand
GGCGCAGCCAGGCCAGGCCAAAGGGCCCCTCGGCCAGGACCTGCGGCGGCAAGGGGCCAGCCATGCCGAAGCTCGGCAGAAAGAGCGCATAGATCCAGATCGCAAAGCCGATCCCGAGCCCGAACGCGGCGCCGAGCCGTGTGCCGCCGCGCCAGAAGAGCCCGCCGATCATCGCCGGCAGCACCTGCGCCACGCCCACGAAGGCGATGAGGCCGATGGAGGCCAGCGCCGCCGACCCACCCGACAACCGAAAGTAAAGATACCCCAGCATCAGGACGCCCCCGATGGCAAACCGCCGCGCCCGAAGCACCACATGACGGACGTCGCCCGCGACGGTGACGCGGTCGTCGCGCCGCGCGAGGTAGATCGGCATGACGATGTGGTTGGAGACCATCGTCGCCAGCGCCAGGCTTGCCACGATCACCATCGAGGTTGCCGAGGAGAACCCGCCGAGGAAGGCGAGCACCGCGAGCGATTCCTGCCCCTCCGCCAGCGGCAGCGTCAGCACGAGCATGTCGGGGTTGGCCCCTTCTGGCATCCGTTCGAGGCCCAGGACCGCGATCGGCACCACAAAGAGCGACATCGCAAAGAGGTAGAGCGGAAAGGCCCAGGAGGCGGTCGCCAGATGCGCCTCGTCCGCATTCTCGACCACAAGCACCTGAAACATCCGCGGCAGGCACAAAACGGCCGCCGCTGAGCAAAAGATGAGCCCGGCCCAGCGCGTCGGGTCGACCTGCCAGGTCGCGATGGGGGACGCGTCGATCCGGGCGAGCACGTCGAGCGGGCCGTCGGCCAGCCCCCAGACGACGAAGACCCCCACCGCCATCAGCGCCACCAGCTTGACCACCGCCTCCACCGCAATCGCCATGACGACGCCGTGGTGACGCTCGTTGGCGTCGAGGTTGCGCGTGCCAAAGAGGATCGTGAACACCGCCAGCCCCGCCGCGATCCAGAGCGCGGATGACACCATCTCTTCGCCCTGCATGGGCGCGCCCGCGAACACCCCGAAGGATTGCGTCACCGATTGCAATTGCAGCGCGATGTAGGGCGTCGTGCCCACCAGCATCAGCACCGTGACCATGACCCCCAGCAGCGTGGACTTGCCGTAGCGCGACGAGATGAGGTCCGCGATCGAGGTGATCCTTTGCGTTCGACCCACCCGAACCAGCTTACGCAGGATCAGCCACCACCCCACAAAGACAAGCGTAGGGCCCAGGTAAATCGTGATGAACTCGAGCCCTGACCGCGCGGCATACCCAACGGCGCCGTAGAACGTCCACGCCGTGCAATAGACCGACAGGGACAGCGTGTAGACCGTGGGCGAGGACATCCAGCGCCCCCGACCCGACCGCGCCTGACGTTCGGCCGCCGCCGCCACGATAAAGAGCAGCGCCACATAGGCGAGCGACAGCGACACGAGGACGTTGAAGCTCATGGGACGTCATCCCGCGCAGCACGCCCCGCGTCCCGCAAGGGCTCAGCAAGCCTTCGAGCCAGGACGGCCGCCAGCACGATCAAGAAGAGCCACGCCAGAAAGAGATAGACAGCGCCCATCGACGTCAGGTGCGAGGTTTCCCAGAGCATAGGAAGCAGCAACAGCGCGGCGCCCAATAACGGCAGCAGACGCGCCGCGTCCATCACACGCCGGTGCTTGTAGGTCTCTCGATGCAAAAAGAGCGGAGCGCGCGCGCCAGCCACACCGACCGGACCGCCGCCTGCCTGCTCAGCGCCAGCGTCTGTGCCGGGATCCGTCGGCTCGGAAGCTTCGTCTGGATCAGGTGCGCCCGCCATAGCCCTAGGGCCGATCCCCCTCCGCCGCCGGGAAGCGTTCTGCCGGGGACGCGTCGGGCATCGGCGCGGCCAACGCATTCACCGCCTGCAAAACGTCCGCATTGGCGAACGGCTTCGTCATGAACCGCGTCACGCCATAACGCTCCGCAAGTTCGCGGTCTCGCTCCTGTCCTTTGGCCGTAAGCATCAGAACAGGCAGTCTGGACGTTTCGGGGCGCTCGCGCAGCTCCCGCAGAATTTCAAAGCCCGACCGGCCCGGCAACATCACATCCAGAACAAGCACGTCAGGCGTCGCCCGCGCGACGGCATCGACAGCCGTGCGCCCATCTGAATGGGTCGTCACCACCCAGCCGTCGCGGGACAGGATGAACCGCACGGCTTCTATGATGTTGGGCTCGTCCTCCACGAGAAGGATGCGCTTACTCATCGGTCAGTCTCCCCCCAAACGCGAGCGCCGGCCCTCTGTCGGGGCGCGTGTCGTGCACTCCGCGAGAGCATTGCTGATCGCCCCGCATCTGTCAAAGCGCGCAATGTCTCTGCGGCAATGCCACACTGGGCGCGTCGGCTCGGAAGAACGCCCAAGCCTCTAACTTACCTGGCGGGGAAGGAACCCCAGCTGTTGGGGAACGACAGCACTTGCGCCGGTTCCTGCAAAACCTCAGCAATTCGGGAAACACAATCGAGCCAACGTCCTGCGCTCGAACGGGGCGATCCGCTGGGCTCGCGCCCGACCGAATTGACCGACATTCATCGCGCGCGCGCCCGGCTCGAAGCGCTCACGGACTGGGCGTTCTGCGCGCGGGAGTGGATCGGGCTCTTTCCCTCGCTTACCGGCCGGTCGGAGACCTCGGCTCGTGGCAGTGCTCCCGTGCGTACAGCACACATCCCGAAGCTACCAGCCACCCGCTCCGGAGACAGTAATCCCAGCCTGCAACGCCTCCGCTCCCCAAGGCTTTCAAAGACAACGGCCTTCTCTGCGGAGCAACGCCATGCTTACATGAAACTTGGCTGCACCATCGGGGGCTCGTCAAGGTCGGCCTCTGCGCCTCTGCCAGCCTGTTCAGGCGGATGTGCAAGCGTCTACATTCGCTAAAGGACGATACCGGCCGGGTGCTGCGCGACGTCCGGCGGCAGGAGAATGTAGCCGACGCCGCTCAACGTGGCCGCATCGAGGGCGAGATCGCCTGCTTCGACCGCCTGTCGCAGCAGAAGGAGACGCGCACGCTCTATGTCCTGCTATGTCCTGCGCAAGCCATAAGTCCGCCGTACCTCGAAGGGCTTGGGGCTGTCGGGCTTACCTTGTAACGTCCAAGTGGGGCATTAGGACGCCTGAACGCCCACGTCTGCTCCGAGTTTGGCGCCATGGTCGTGATCGGGACCACTATCGCGACGGCTGCGCCGTAGACATGCGCGCGATACCCGGCAATCCGTACGACGGCCACACCCAGCGCGGGGCGCTCGAAAAAGTGGAGATCCTAACTGCGCCCCTGCCGCGCCTTTGTCGCTCCCGGCTACCGCTGCTATGGCGTCAAAGACACGGACGACTTCGTCGCTGGCCAGCGCCGCGGGATACCTCCGGCGCTCCGGCGCGCGCCGAGACGCTACAGCGTCATCGAACCCGCCAAAGTCATCAAGACGACAGACGGCCGTCTCGCACGATATACGCTCCTGGGCATTCCTGGCGGCGTCCTCCACGCCGTGCTCTGCGGGTGCGGCCACGACATCCGTCTGATCCTTGCCGACCCGAGGGCTCCTGTGGCCAGAAACCCGGCGCGCCGCCTGAGCGGTTGCGCGGCTGCCGGGGCAGCGACGCGAGACGGAAAGTCCCGGATCGCACGCGCAACCTGATGCGCGGGGCCAACGGGGCTGACGTGGAATGGACGCGGCCCAGCCCGGGCGAAATCCGAGGGTCTCCCGCGTCCTCTGCTCCAAGTCAGACGTAACGGGGCCGCGGCAGCAGGAACGCAAGTCGGGCGAACCGACACCAGGTCGGTCCGCCGCACGCCTTTCTAGCCGTCGAAAGAGCGCAGCTCAGGTGGCCTTACGCCGGCGTGTCAGAAGGGTCAGACCACCGACGCCTGCGATCAGCAGCATGCCAGCGGGCGGAAGCGGGATGACAGGCGGCGGGCCGGCCACCTCAAGAATCGAGGGGTCGCCATTTGCAGCGGCATAGATCAGGCGGAAGTCCCCTCCGTCAAAGAAGAACGAGGTCGTCCGTTCCGTCGTCGGCTGACGCGAGTTGACGGCCGTGACGAGGACCCCATCGTCATAGACGCTGATGCCATCGTCGTGGACGATATCGCCGCCAAAGGAGAGCGGGATCGTCGCCCGGATGTCGAGGATGGTCGTGGTTCTGAATGACGGCGTTCCGCTGCCGTCACCACTGCTCAAATCGACGGTCGACAGATCGACGCCGTTGAGCGACGAGGTGATGCCCGTCTGGTCAGCTGCGGAGTCAAAGAAAAACTGGATGCTGGGCGTACCGCCCGCGGGAGAGTTGCGCGTTGCAACCCGGAAATCGAGGGTACCTTCATAGGTGATAGTGTCGAGAATTGTGCGTCCGACAAGATTTTGCGCGTCGGCGAACGTGTTGTTGGAGTTCCCGCCGGCATCGAAATTGTAGATGTCGATTGTGAATGTGGCGTTCAGGGGCGCCGAAATGGCTGGCGTCGCCAGCGTTGCGACAGTGAGTGCTGCACCAAGAGCAACCTTTAAGCGTGACAACATGGGGCCTCCGTTGTGTCAGTTTGACCTGCCAACGGCGTCCGCCTTCCGTATGGGAACGATTGCATCTGATCTGTGCCAGATAGCTGACGCACCCCTGCCTCAATTGTCAAATTGTTAACACATTCCTGCCGCAATATCAGAGGCGCGTCAAAAACAAACCGTTTCCATTTAGAGTACATTACGTCGCAGGCCGAGAGCTTTGCAGAAGTTCTTTTCTCTCCGAGCAACACTGGATCGCGATTGCCCATTACCAAGAAATCTTAGGGTCACACGACCCAAGCGCGGGTTCAGGTTTCTCGACGCGCGCTTGCGCAATTCCCTCAGGACTCGTCATGATACGTCGCTTCTCGCGGGAGCGCCGCAGTGGCTGGGTTGGCTCGATGTGCCAAACATAGACCATCTGTACGTCCCTCTAGGCGCAGCGTGCTTGAAGGACAGACCGTTGATCCAGCCATGTTCATCAGCGGCCATGCCCGTCACACCTAAAGTGCAAGAGCTTATCGCGAGGCGGAAACGGACGTCTTGATCGCTCAGGGTGATGGGTGCGCTCGCACGCTCCGAAGTCTATGCCATACGACCCGCAATACCGGCGCCGGGGCTTCGCGGCACGCCAAATCAGCCGGCCACGAGCACCTCTCAAGAATGGGCGCTCGCACCTCTCGCACTCGCCAGATCAATATCAAACTATGGGATACCTGGCGCGTGAGCGTCGTTTCTTCAAATCTGACAATGGTGCAATTAACGAATACGTTAACAACGAGTGCGAAACATTAGAGCGGCCTGAACCCTTCATTCTGGAAACAATCGCTAGATTTGACCTAACGGCATTGGCGCGAGGCACCAGAACAAAGGTTGCGTACTTTACTGCCATTTGCGCCCGCCCACGTTTCCTTATTCTGTAGCACCCTCGCTCCATTCAAATGGTTTTGATGTGAGAGCTACGAGACCGGGCAGATCCGCTTCGGACCCCCGCGGGCAAAGCACCGAGCCTCAAGAACCCCTCGATTTTCAGGCTCTCTCCCGTCTCGGTGGTCAATGCATGACCTCCGTGTCGCTCTTCGGCGGTCTTAGCGATCAACCTGCTTTGCTTTTTCCGCCAGATCGCGGGCTATGGCGAAGGCGCCTTGGATCTTGTCCTTGGTTTTGCTCCAGTCGCGGCGGACGACGATCTTGTTGTCTTTCACCTTCGCCAGCCCGTTCTGGTCCTTGACGAAATCGACCAAGCCCACCGGGTTTGGATATTTATCGTTGTAAAACTGAAGGGTGGCGCCCTTCGGCCCGGCATCGAACTTTGCGATGTGCGCGCGCTTGCACATCGCCTTGATCCGCACCACGAGCAGAAGCGTGTTGACCTCCTTAGGCAGGGGCCCAAACCGGTCGATCAGCTCGGCCGCGAACCCCTCCAGCTCCACTTTGCTCGACAGCCCAGAGAGCCGTCGGTAGAGCCCCAAGCGCACGTCGAGATCGGGCACGTAGGGCTCGGGGATAAGCACCGGCACGCCGAGATTGATCTGCGGCGCCCATTGCTCGTCGGCGTCTGTCAGCCCCTCAAGCTGGCCGGACTTGATCTTGGCAATCGCCTCCTCCAGCATCTGCTGATAAAGCTCGTAGCCCACTTCCTTGATGTGGCCGGACTGTTCCTCTCCGATGAGGTTGCCGGCGCCCCGGATATCGAGGTCCTGACTTGCGAGCGTGAAGCCCGCGCCGAGGCTGTCGAGCGAGCCCAGGACGCGCAGGCGCTTCTCCGCCTGGGGCGTGAGCTTGCCGCGCGGTTTCGTCGTCAGATAGGCATAGGCGCGGGTCTTGGAGCGCCCGACCCTGCCCCGGATCTGGTAGAGCTGGCTCAGCCCGAACATATCGGCGCGGTGCACAACCATCGTGTTGGCCGTCGGGATGTCGAGGCCGCTTTCGACAATCGTCGTGGCCAGCAGCACGTCGTACTTGCCATCGTAGAAGGCGTTCATCCGGTCATCGAGCTCGCCCGCCGCCATCTGACCATGCGCCACGACATAGGACACCTCCGGCACCTGCTCGCGTAGAAACTCCTCCATCTCCGGCAAATCGGCGATCCGCGGCACGACGAAGAAGCTCTGGCCGCCGCGGTAGTGCTCGCGCAGCAGCGCCTCGCGGATCGTCACCGTGTCGAATTCCGACACGTAGGTTCGGATCGCCAGCCGGTCGACCGGCGGCGTGCCGATGATCGACAGGTCCCGCACGCCGGTGAGCGAGAGCTGCAGCGTGCGCGGGATGGGGGTTGCGGTGAGCGTCAGCACATGGATGTCGGAGCGCATCTCCTTCAGACGCTCCTTGTGGGTGACGCCGAAATGCTGCTCTTCGTCGATGATCAGCAGGCCGAGGTTCTTGATCTTCACCTGCTTGGAGAGCACCGCATGGGTGCCGACCACGATGTCGATCTCGCCGCTTTCCAGCCCCTTGCGCGTAAGCGCGGCCTCTTTCGTGCCAACGAAGCGCGAGAGCTGCCGCACGCGCAGCGGAAAGCCACGGAACCGCTCGGTGAAGCTCTTGGCGTGCTGACGCGCGAGCAGCGTCGTCGGCGCGATCACCGCAACCTGGTGCCCCTGGAGCGCCGCGATGAAGGCCGCGCGCATGGCGACCTCGGTCTTGCCGAAGCCGACGTCGCCGCAGACGAGCCGGTCCATGGGGGAGCCCGCCTCCAGGTCGTTCAGCACGTCCTCGATGGCGTTGAGCTGATCCTCCGTCTCCTGGTAGGGGAAGCGCGCGCAGAACTCCTCCCACGCATGGTCGACGGGCTCCAGCACCGGCGCCTTGCGCAGCGCCCGCTCCGCCGCGATGCGGATCAGCTTGTCCGCGATCCGGCGCACGCGCTCCTTCAGCTTGGCCTTTTTAGCCTGCCAGGCACCGCCGCCGAGCCGGTCGAGGAGGCCCTCCTCGTGCCCGTAGCGGCTCAGCAGCTCGATATTCTCGACCGGCAGGTAGAGCCGCGCCTGTTCGGCATATTCGAGGTGGATCATCTCGTGCGCCGCGCCGAGCGCCGTCACGACCTCCAGCCCCTTGTAGCGCCCGACCCCATGGTCGACATGCACGATCAGATCGCCCGGCGAGAGCGACTGCGCCTCGGTCAGGAAGTTCTCCGCCCGGCGCTTCTTCTTGGGGCGGCGGATGAGCCGGTCGCCCAGCACATCCTGCTCGGAGACGATGGCGAGCCCCTTGGCGGTGAACCCGTGCTCCAGCGCCCAGACCGCGAGGTGGATCGCGCCGCCCTCCGCGGGCACGCGCTCGGGCACGTCGCGCTCGTCGGAGATGAGCGCGAGCCCCGCGACGCCTTCGTCCTCCATGAGCCCCTTGAGCCGCTCCCGCGCGCCCTCGGAATAGGAGGCGATCACAACGTGCCTGTCCTTGCGCAGCGCCGCCACATGCTCGGCCAAAGCACCAAAGAGGCTCAGCTTTTCCTGCTGGCGCTCGGGGGCAAAGTCTCGCCCGATGCGCCCGCCGGCATCGGTCACGCCCGGTCCCGGGGGTGAGGGCAGCGCGGCGAGCTGCAACACGCGGTGCTGGTCCAGCGCCGCGCCCCAGGCGGCGTCATCGAGGTAGAGCAGGCCCGGCGGCGCAGGCTTGTAGACAGTGTCGATCCGGCCCTTGGCCCGCATCGCCTCACGGCGGTTGTCGTAGCTGTCGGCGATCCCGTCCCAGCGCGACACCCGCGCAGGCTCGAGCTGATCGTCGAGCACGACAGAGGCGCCGCCGAGATAGTCGAAGAGCGTCTCCATCCGTTCGTGAAAGAACGGCACCCAATGCTCCATCCCGGCGTGTTTGCGCCCCGCCGACACCGCCTCGTAGAGCGGATCGTCCGTGCCCGCCGCGCCAAACTCGATCCGGTAGTTCTGGCGAAAACGGGTGATGGCCGCCTCGTCGAGGATCACCTCGGAGACAGGTGCCAGCTCCACCCGATCGAGCTTTTCGACCGTGCGTTGCGTGGCCGCGTTGAACCGGCGCGCACCATCGAGAACGTCGCCAAAGAGGTCCAGCCGCACCGGCCCCGCCTGCCCCGGCGCGTAGATATCGAAGATCCCGCCGCGGATCGCATAGTCGCCGGGCTCGGTAACGGTCGGCGCTTGGACAAATCCCATCCGCACAAGGAACGCGCGCAGCGCGGCCTCGTCGATCCGTCCGCCCACATCGGCGACAAAGGCCGCCTCGCGCAGGGTGTCCCGCGCTGGCACCCGCTGCATCGCCGCGGACAATGTGGTCAGCACCACAAACGGCCCCGGAAACGCACCCTGCGCCAATGCGGCGAGCGTCGCCATCCGCCGTGCGGAGATGTCCGGGTTGGGCGAAACACGGTCAAATGGCAGACAATCCCAGGCGGGAAAATCCACCACCACGGCGCGCGGCGCGAAAAACGCCAACGCGGCCCGCATTGCCTCAAGCCGCCGATCGTCCCGCGCGACGTGGACCACGACGCGCCCGGCGTCGAGCTCTCGCGCGAGCAGGCGCGCATCGAAGCCTTCCGGAGCCCCGGATAGGGTCACGCGCTCAGAGGCGGCAAGGGGGACGGCAGTCTGGGACATCGGACCGCTCACCTATCCGTCCCGCCTGCGGTGTCAACCTCGCCTGGCGCGACGGGGCAGGCCAACGCGCCACAGAAGCGCCCCCGCAGCACAGCGTCGAGAGGCCTCAACCCCGCACCATTGCCGCAACCGAGCCTGGCCCAAATCATTGCGCGCATCAGCCCGTGGTCTATGCTCGGCGCCCAAACCGAGGGGGGACGCATGGACGCCTATTACGACTTGGGGGAGTTTACCCGCCCGATTTCAGCAGCGACCCCGGACGCCGCAGAATGGGCTCGGCGCGGCCTCATCTGGACGTACGGCTACCACCATGAGGAAGCGCTCGCCTGCTTTGCACACGCGCTGACCGCCGATCCGTCTTGCGTCTTCGCCAAGTGGGCCAAAGCCTACGCGCTCGGGCCGAATTACAACTTCAGCTGGGACCTTATGGACCCCAAGGGCCGCGCAAAGACCCTTGCCAAATGCTATGCCGCGCGCATCGAGGCCGAAGGGGTGTTGGAAGACGCCGCCCCCGTGGAGGTCGCACTGATCCGGGCGCTCGCGGAGCGCTACCCCACGCCAGACCTGCCCAAAGACATCGCCGAGATGACCCGCTGGAACATCGCGTTCGCCGATGCAATGCGCGCCGTTCATACGGAGTTCCCCAAGGATCTCGACGTGTGCGCGGTCTACGCCGAAGCCATCCTCAACATAACCCCCTGGCAAATGTGGGACCTTACCTCAGGCGCGCCAGCGCCAGGTGCCCGCACGATCGAGGCGAAGTCACTGCTCGAGCGCACCTTTGAGACCGAGCCCGCCGCGTGGGCTCACCCCGGGCTGCTGCACCTCTACATCCACCTGATGGAGATGTCGCCCACCCCGGAACGCGCCCTGCGCCAGGCCGACGCCCTGCGCACGCTCGTGCCCGATGCGGGGCATCTCGTGCACATGCCCACTCATATTGACGTGCTCTGCGGCGACTACGCCGCCGTAATTCAGGGCAACACCGCGGCCTTGCACGCGGATCGTAAGGAGTTTGAGCGTTCGGGCGGTGGAAACTTCTACACGCTCTACCGGCTGCACGATTATCACTTCATCATCTATGGCGCGCTCTTTGCCGGGCAGCTCGCCCCCGCCCTTGCCGCCAACCGCGAGATCCACGCCACTGTCCCTCCCGATCTCATTTACCAGGAGAGCCCGCCGATGGCGGATTTCTTGGAGACCTTCCTGATCTTCGAGCCGCACATCCTCGTGCGCTTCGGCAAGTGGCGGGAGATCCTCGCCCTGCCGCTGCCAGAGGAGCCGGAGATCTATTGCTCGTGGGTTGCGTCGATCCACTACGCCAAGGGCGTGGCCCATGCCGCTCTGGGCGATGTCCCCGCCGCCCGCGCCGAACAGGCGCTCTTTCAGGCGGCGCGCGCCCGCGTGCCCGAGAGCCGGTTGATGCACAACAACACCATGCAGGACCTGTTGGCCGTCGCAGAGGCCATGCTGGAGGGCGAAATCGCCTATCGAATGGGCGACTATGACCGCGCCTTTGCCGAGCTGCGCCGCTCCGTGGCACTCGACGACGCCCTGCCCTACGACGAGCCGTGGGGCTGGATGCAGCCGACGCGCCACGCGCTGGGTGCGTTGCTCTTCGAACAGGGCCATGTCGCGGAGGCGGAGGCGGTCTTCCGCGAGGATTTGGGCCTGGGCGGCGATCTGCCCCGCGCCTGCGTGCATCCCGACAATGTCTGGGCGATGCGCGGCCTCCACGGGTGCCTCATCGCCCGTGGCGCCGATGGCGAAGCCGCCATTCTCAAACGCCGGCTCGACGTCGTCGAGGCGCGCGCGGATGCCCCTGTCCGCGCATCGTGCTTCTGCGCCCAAGCCGCAATGACAGACTAGCGCGGCAGTGCCTCTGGCCGCCGCAGCGCCTGCCAGCCAATGCCTGTCCGGCAGAAAAAGCGCCCGAGCGCCGCGCGGATCAGGAACAGGGTGTCCTGGCTGGGGCGCCGCGCCCGCCGGCTAACGGTCGCCCTCTCCCCGATCCGCTCAACCGTGCTTCGGAGAGCGTCGATGTACCGTCCCGCAGCGTTCAGTCCCGCAGCGCGTAGACGAGGCTCACGCGTGCGGAGAGCGACACCTCTCCCGGAGCGACCGGCACACCCGCCGGGCTTGCCATCTCCATCTGTGCGGTGCGCATCATCTCTGGCCGCGGTGCGTGCCCGACGGCGTCCAATCGCAAGAGCGGCCCTAGCGCAACACCGGCCGCGTCGGCCAGCAATTCCGCCTGGCGCGCCGCCTCGCGCACGGCTGCGCGGCGCGCGTCGTCCTGAAGCGGCCCGGGATCGGACAACCCGAACGTAAGGCCGCGAAAGAGGTTCGACCCCTCGGCGACCAGTGTGTCCAGCAGCGGCCCCAGCCGCTCCAGATCCCGCACGCGGATCTGCAAACTCGTTTCCGCCCGGTAGCCCACAATGGCCGGCGGCACGTCTCGGACTGCATCATCCCGGGCATAGCGCGGCGAGAGGGTGAGACCGCTCGTCTGAATGTCGCTCGGCGCCAGCCCGGCCGCGCCCAGCGTGGCGAGCAATCCGTCCGCGACCGTCGACATCGCAGAAACAGCCTCGGAGGCGGTATCGGCATCGCGCCGCACGCCCAGCGTCACGGTCGCCATGTCCGGGGCCGCGGTGACGCGCCCTTCCGCGGCCACGGTGAGCTGGGGTGTCTCCGCCTCCTGCGCGACCGCAGGCACTGGCAACGCCAACGCCACTGCGAACGCCAGCCCGACCCTTCGGGCCACATGGAGCCCCTTCGTCATTTCGATGCGCATTGGTCTAACCCTCTCTCCCATGGGTTGAAATCGCCCGCCACGAGAATCGACCCTTCGAGCGAGCTTGCTTCCCATCGCGCCAAATCCTGCTATAACAAGGTCCAAACCGAAATAGGCTTCAGTGTCCGGCCGCGCGAGCGCCCGATATGTGCTCGGCTGAAGCAAGGTGAGTGGTGCAAACGTCGATGTCCGCCCCCTTTCGACTGATCTTGGATCATGACGGTATCTCGCTGGCTAAGCCCGGCCAGGACGCGCCGCTCGCACGCGTCGGTCTCGACGACCGCAACTTCGACGCAGGCGTTGCCCAGATGCGGCAGATCCTTGCCGATGCCGGGGGCCATGCGAGCAAGACTGCGCCGAATGCAAGCACGGCGGCGGCTGGTCAGTATGGCGTCGCGGTCGTCCTGCCGGACAGCCAGATCCTTTACACCGAAACTCCAGCAAGCGGGCTGGACGATGTGGCGGACGCGGCGCGGGTGCGCAATGCGCTGGAAGGCACAACTCCCTACGAACTTGAGGAGCTTCGATGGGACTGGGCGCTGGAAGGCAAGACCCTGCGCATTGCCGTTGTCGCATCGGAGACCATTGCCGAGGCGGAGGCGTTCGTCACTGGACACGGGTTTGTCCCGCTGTCCTACGTGGGCGCCCCCCCAGCCGAGGGCTTTCCACGCCCGCCGCGCTTTACGCCGGCAGGCCCACATGACGACGTGGAACGCGACGAGGCGGCCGAGCCCGCCCTGCCGGACACGTACACGGACACGCCCGAGGCCATAGAAGCGCTGTCCAGCGTACCCGAGGAGCAGACCGAACTCGCGGAGCGCGCGGCAGATGTGGCCGCTTCCGCAGAGGCTGCTGAGGTTGAGGGGCTGCGCCTTTTGGCCAGAACCACGGAGGAGGCCGACGCAGAGGAGACCGTTTTCGAGGATGCTGCCCTAGCCGACGCCGCTCCGAGGACAGCCGCGGCGCCGCCGGACCTTCCCACGGCCACGGACGCCACCGAACCGGAACGCGATGCGGCGCCTGTTCTGGGCTCTTTCACCTCTGTGCGCGCCGCGCTGGAACGCGCCCGCAGGGCCAATGCCGACAAGGCCGAAGCGACGGGCGAAACGCAAAGCGATCTGGAAGGTACCACCGCCAAAGCCGGTCTGAGCCGGCTGCGCGCGGAAGCCCGTTCGGGCAGCCCATCAAAGCCAATCGTCGCGCAGCTGCCCGAGGAGCGGGGTGCACAGGAGACCAAGGTCCAGATCGCAGCGACAGAAAGCGCATCCCAAGAGCGCACCCTCCTTCAAACCATACGCGCTACGCCCGACCATGAGACGCGCGCGGCAAGCGTGTCGGACAACGGCGCAACCTCCAGCCCTGAGCGTGGATCGGCGGGCGACGCACCAGCCGCAGATGGCAAGATCCCGGACGTCTCCCTTGAAACAGGGAGCGATGCGGGGGAGGCAGGCTCTCCCAAGATCGGCGGGGCGACCCGGTCGGACGGGCAAGCCTCCGTCAAACGCCGCGAAATCCGGCGTCGCTCGGTGAACGCGGTCGTGCCCGCTCCGGTTGGTGTCGTGCCGTCGAAGACCACGCCAATGGCAGAAGCCGAAAGCCTCACAGTCTTTGGCGCACGCCGGCAAGGGGTCGAGCGGCGCAGCGGTTCCCGCCTGCTGGGTCTCGCACTCACGGCCGCTTTGCTTGCGATCATGGGGTTTGTGGCGCTCTGGTCGCTCTGGTTTGGGGACGTCGACCAACCCACCCCACTCGCATTGATAGAGCCCGCAGGGACTGAAACGCCGGGTGCGTCTGTCGCTGATGCCTCGGAGGCGGGCCTCTCCGTCGAAGATGCCAACGGCGCGCTCGAAATGGCGACGCCGCGGATCACACCCCTGCCCGAAGATGCTCCCGAAAGCGTAACCGGCCCGGATGAGCAAATCGCAGATCCCGCTGAGACCGTCGTCGCAGCGCCGGCGCAAACGACAGCCGCCGCCGATCCCGCCCCCGCTGCAGTGGCGACGCCAGAGGTCTCTCCGTCAGATGCCGCGCGGCCCGCGCCGTCTCCCGTGGCGGGGTCGGACGTCGCTCAGCCCAACTCTACGCCCCCATCCGTCGCACCCAGCCGCGCGGCTCAGGCGGACACTTCGCAGAGCGCGCTTGTGGTCGATCCCCTCGCCCCCGCTGTCGGGACCGGACCCAGCTCGGACGAGACCACGTCCGCCCTGGCGGACCCAGTGCCCGCTGTGCCCACAGGCGCCCGCACCACCACGACGGCAGCAGCCCCGTCGCCCTCTGCTGGGCCGGCACAGCGGGCGAGTGTTCCGCAAGTTGCGGGTACAGAGGTCGCGTCTTCTGCGAGCCCTGACGTCTCCGCCCAGGTGCGTCTCGATCTGTCGGGCTCGGCCGAAGCCCCGCGTGCGGCCGACGTCCCGGGCCTCGTAACGGCGGCTCTCACGCCACCCGGCGGCGCCGCGCCCACGCCGCTGCGTCTCCCAGGGCGGAGTTTGCCGGATGCGCAACGCCGCGATGCGCGTCCTGCGGCGCCAGAGCCTCCTTTGCCGCGGGGATCGTTCCTCGGGTCTGACGGCCTGGTCGTGCCACTCGAAGACGGGGCGCTGGCGCCAGGGGGCTATGCTCTCTTTACAGGCCAGCCCCCGATCCTTCCCCCGCGTCGGCCGGACGGCACCGCTTCCACGTCGGAGGCTGCGGACGATCCCGCGAGCCGGTCCATTCCCGACCCGTTGGAGGGTGCACGCCCACGTGCCAGGCCCGCCGACGCGCCAGTGGATGACAGCGCTCTCTCTCCCCCCCAAGACACGGCAGAGGCCCCCGAGGAGGGCCTGGTGGAGGAACCAACGGTGACCGAAGCGCTCCCGGAGGGCGAGGTCGGCACACCGGAGGAAGGGATAGTCACCGCCGCGGCGCCGCCTCAGACAGACGCACCGGGCACCGGCCCAGACCCGCTGCTCGATAGCCCCGCGGATACGCTCGAAACCAACGCGCCGAGCGTCGACCCGGCGCTTGCCGGTGCACAGCCCCGCGGACGACCGGAGGGCTTCGCGGATACAATTGCCGAGCGCGCCGCAGCCGCCGAACGGGCAGACGCCATCGCACAAGAACAGGCGGAGGCGGCGGCCGCAGCGCTTGCCCAGGCCGAAGCCGAGGCTGCTGAACGCGCCGCGCAGATCGCAGCCGACACCGCCAGCGCGACACGACTTGCCGTCCCTGCCGCTCCGCTTCCACCGGCAAGACCGCGCACCATGGCTCAAATTGTTGCCCGTGCCGAGGCCCCGCGTCCTTCGCCATCGGCCGTCGCCCCGCCGACCGAAGCCGAAGAGACCGCTGACGCCCCTCGCGCGCCTGCGGCGGCTCAGGCGGCGGCCGCCTCTGCCGTTGCGGCTCCCGCGCCAAATGCGCCGGTCATCCGCCGGTCCGACCGGGTACGCCCCTCTGAGCCCTCCAGCGCACTCGTGGCCCGCCAAGCCACGCAGACCAACGCACTCCGCCTGAACCGGGTCACGCTGATCGGCGTCTATGGCTCGGCGAGCCAGCGACGGGCTTTGGTGCGCCTGCCCAGTGGGCGCTACGTCAAGGTGCAGGTAGGCGACCGGCTGGACGGCGGGCGGGTCACGTCCATGACCCGCGACAGCTTGCAATACACCAAGAGCGGCCGTGCCGTTGAACTGGAGATGCCCTCGGGCTGAGGGCCCGAAATCGGCGTTCACGCGCCAGCGAAGCATCCGCTTGTCCCTCCGCCGCGGCACGGCCCCGCCCGCCCGCGGCGCATGCTGCGCCCTTCTAGCGCATCTGGGCACTCTGCCACTGGCCCTCGGGCTCGGTATCGCGCATGCTTGCCCCGACAAAACGCTCAGCCGCACGGCGGGCGGGGACGCGTGGACAGGTCAAGGGACTCTCGCCGACGATGTCCGGATTTCTATATCTCGCGACGGTCTATCTGGCGGCTGCTGTGATCACAGTGCCCCTGGCAACGCGCCTGCGTATGGGGTCGGTGCTGGGCTACCTGCTGGCGGGCGTCGCCATCGGTCCCCTGCTGGGCCTCGTCGGGGGCGAGACAGAAAGCCTGCGCACCTATGCCGAATTCGGCGTCGTGATGATGCTCTTCATCATTGGTCTCGAACTGGAGCCCCGCACGCTTTGGGCCATGCGCACCAGCCTGCTCGGACTCGGTGGCCTCCAGGTCGGTCTGACCACCCTCGCCATGATGGCCGGAGGCATAGTGCTCGGCCTCCCGTTCCTGACAGCGCTGGCCGTGGGCCTTGTCCTCGCGCTCTCGTCGACCGCGATCGTCTTGCAGACGTTGACGGAAAAGGGCCTGCTAAAGACCGCCGGGGGCAAATCGAGCTTCTCCGTCCTGCTCACACAGGATGTGGCCGTTATCCCCATGCTGGCCGTCCTGCCCCTGCTCGCCATCGCCGAACCCGATGCCACGCAGGCCAGCCTCTTCGGCTGGGGCGCCGCACACGCGGCCAGCGTCGATGACGGGGGGATGTCGCTCGTGGCCGGGTTGCCCGGCTGGCAAGTGACGCTCGTGACGATCACCGCAATCGGAGCGGTCGTGGTCGGCGGAATGTATCTGACGCGGCCATTGTTTCGCTTTGTGCACATGGCAAAGCTGCGCGAGATCCAGACGGCCACCGCGCTTTTGATCGTGATCGCCATCGCCTTTCTGATGACGCTCGTCGGCCTGTCTCCCGCCCTTGGGGCGTTTCTGGCTGGGGTTGTCCTGGCCTCATCAGAGTTCAAGCACGAGCTGGAGGCAAACGTGGAGCCGTTCAAGGGCCTGCTCCTCGGCCTCTTTTTCATCACCGTCGGTGCCGGGATCAACTTCGGCTTTCTTTGGGAGCACTTCAGCACTGTTGTGGGCGTCACACTCGGCATGATGCTGATCAAGGGGCTGATCCTCTTCGCGCTCGCCGTGGCTTTTCAGATCAAGGGGCGGGATCGCTGGCTCTTCACGCTCGGACTTGCCCAAGCGGGAGAGTTCGGCTTCGTCCTGCTGTCCTTCGCGCAGCAGCAAAGCGTCATTGCGCCCGATCTGCAGGCGATCCTGCTCCTGGTCGTGGCGCTGTCGATGCTGCTGACACCGCTCGCTTTCATCGTCTGGGAGCTTCTCTCCGCGCGCATGGACAGCAGTGACGGAGGGCGTGACGCCCATTCAGATCCCGACGAGATCGACGAATCCGGACCGGTCATCATTGCCGGGATCGGTCGGTTCGGCCAGGTCGTGAACCGTATGGTCCAGATGTCCGGCATTCGCACGATCGTACTCGACCATGACCTCGCGACGATCGAGCTCATGCGGCGCTTCGGCTTCAAGGGCTTCTTTGGCGATCCCACCCGCCCTGAGCTGTTGCATGCTGCTGGTCTCAAGGACGCGCGCGTGCTCGTCGTCGCGCTGGACGACAAGACTGCCGCGGTGCGCCTCGTCAAATATGCCCGCGCCGAGCGGCCGGACCTGCACATCGTCTGCCGCGCCCATGACCGGGTCCATGTCTACGAGCTCTATGCCGCGGGAGCCGATGACATTGTCCGCGAAGCCTTCGACTCCAGCTTGAGGGCAGCGCGATACGTGCTTGAGAACATGGATTTTTCGCCGTTCGAAGCCTCCACTATGGAGAAAGCGTTCTTTAAGCATGACCGGCGCATATTGCGCGAGCTCGCCAAGACGTGGCGGCCTGGCGTCACTGTTGCTGCAAATGAAGAATATGTACGTCGAGCCAAGGAGTTAAACACCGAACTTGAGACAGCCCTCTTGCGCGCGCTGGATGACCCGGAAAAGGCCGAAGACGCAGCCCGCGAAGATCGCAACGCTGCTAAGGCCGAGATCGCCTACAATTCCCGGCGTGCCGCGTCGCAAGGGGACAACGTCAACTTCTGACACCTCTGGCCAAGCAACTTGCGCTATTTGACTGAGCGGAGATCGCGCGACGGTGCCCTCAGGCGGCGGGTCGTGTGTCGCCAAAGGGACAGCGCGCCGTGTGACCTGGCGCCACGTCCATGTCCCCTGGCAGGCCTTCCGCGCAGGACGCGCGCACAACGGGGCACCGCGTGCGGAACACGCAACCTGACGGCGGCGCCATAGGCGAGGGAAGCTCCCCCTCGAGGATATGGCCGGTGCGATTGCGTTCGATCTTTGGGTCCGGGATGGGCGCGGCCGAAATCAGCGCGCGCGTGTAGGGATGGGCCGGATTGCGGACGAGCCCGTCCGCCGGCCCCTCCTCCATCTCGCGCCCTAGGTAAAGCACGAGGATCCGGTCGGAGACGTGCTTCACCACGCTCAGATCGTGGGCGATGAAGATCATCGAAAGGCCCATCTCGTCCTGCAACCGCGCCAGGAGGTTCACCACTTGCGCCTGCACCGACACGTCGAGCGCAGAGACAGGCTCGTCGCAGATCAGCAGCTTCGGCTCCAGGATCAGCGCGCGCGCGATCCCGATGCGCTGGCATTGCCCGCCGGAAAATTCGTGCGGATAACGGTTGAGCTGATTGGCGAGAAGGCCAACGCGCTCCATCCCCGCCTCGACCCGATCGCGCACCACTGCCTTGGAGAGGCCACGCACATGGGTGATGAGCGGCTCTGCGATGATGTCGCCCACTGTCATGCGGGGGTTCAGCGCCGCGAGAGGGTCCTGAAACACCATCTGGATGTCGCGCCGCCGCCGTTGTCGAGCGGTCTCCGACAGGCCGCGCAGATCCTCGCCCTCCCACAGGACCTCGCCGCCGGTGGCCCGGATCGTGCCGACGACGGCGCGCGCCAGTGTCGATTTGCCGGAGCCGCTTTCGCCAACAATTCCAAGTGTCTCACCCGCCGCGATGTCGAAGGAAACGTCGTGCACCGCCTGAAGTTTGCGCGAGGGCGTCCAGGGCCACGCACCCGGCGGACGAACATCGAAGGTCACGTCGAGATTTCGGACGGACAGGAGTGTCATGCCACCTCCCGCGCGACGTCGCCGCCCGCGCGATGGCAGGCCCTGAGCCGCCCCTCCGCATGGCGTTCGAGCGGCGGGCGCTCGATGCTGCACCTCTCGGCGGCCATCCGGCACCGAGGGGAGAAGGGGCAGCCCGGCGGGATCTTGAGCATGTTGGGCGGATCCCCGGGGATGGCGCGCAGCTCCAGATCGTCGCGGTCGAGACGTGGCACCGCTTCCAGCAGGCCAAGCGTGTAGGGGTGTGACGGCGCAGCAAAGATCTGGTCGGTCGGCCCGCTCTCCATGATCCGCCCGCCATAGAGCACCACTGTCTCCTCCGAGGCGCCCGCCACTATGCCAAGATCGTGCGTGATCAGAATGATAGCCGTGCCAAACTCCGCCTGCACCTCGCGCAGGAGCGCCATGATTTGCGCCTGCACGGTGACATCAAGCGCGGTTGTCGGCTCATCGGCGATCAGCAATCGCGGCCGGCACAGAAGCGACATCGCGATCATGACGCGCTGGCGCATACCGCCCGAAAACTCATGCGGATACATATGAACCCTGCTCTTTGCGTCCGGAATTTTGACCGCGTCGAGCAGACGCACCGCCTCTAGAACCGCATCGCGCCTCGAGAGCGCCCGGTGCAGGCGCAGCACCTCCGTCATCTGGTCAGAGACGCGCATATAGGGGTTGAGCGAGGTCATCGGGTCCTGAAAGATCATCGAGATCTGGTTGGCCCGGACCTTGTTCAGCTCCGCCTCCGTCAGACCCAACAGCTCCGTCCCATCGAACCGCACCGACCCTTCGGCCCCTCCATTCCGTGCCAGGAGGCCCAGCACCGCAAAGGCCGTCTGGCTTTTGCCCGACCCGCTCTCGCCGACGATGGCAAGGGATTGCCCGGAGTCGACGTTCAGCGAGACGCCATTCACGGCATGGACCGTTCCGTCGCCGGTTTCGAACATCACGTTGAGATCGTCGATTTCAAGCAGCGCCATCGGCTAGTAGTCCTTCGGAAAGTTCACGTCACCGCGCCTTCGGAGCACCCCGTTACCGATCCTTCGGAGCATTTTCATCACCGATCCTTCGGGCCATTTTCATCACCGATCCTTCGGGCCATTTTCATCACCGATCCTTCGGGCCATTTTCATCACCGATCCTTCGGATCGAGGGCATCACGCAGCCCATCGCCGACAAAGAAGAAGGCAAAGAGTGTGATAACAAAGAAAAAGAGCGGGAAGCCTAACTGCCAGAGCGTGCCGTATTGCATCTGGCTTGCACCGTCGTTGATGAGTGCGCCCCAGGAGGTGTTTGGCTCCTGTACGCCAAGACCGAGGAACGAGATAAAGCTCTCGTAGATGATCATCGAAGGCACCAGCAGCGTCGCATAGACGATGACGACACCGAGAAGGTTGGGCACGATGTGGCGCAGGATGATCGTCATGGGTTTGACGCCCGTGGCGACGGCGGCCTCGACGAACTCCTTGTTCTTGATCGACAGCGTCTGGCCGCGCGCGATCCGCGCCATGTCGAGCCAGCTGACGAGGCCGATGCCGATGAAGAGCATCAGGATCGAGCGGCCGAACACAACGAGCAGCAGGATCAGCACAAACATGTAGGGGATCGCCATGAGGATATCGACGACGCGCATCATGATGCCGTCGATCCGCCCCCCGAAGTAACCCGCTATGGCCCCGTAGAGCGTGCCCACCACAACCGAGATCAGCGCCCCGATCAGACCGACCATCAGCGAAATCTGCGTGCCCTGGATCGTGCGCGCAAAGAGGTCTCGTCCAAGCTCATCTGTCCCGAAATAGTGGCCGTTGGCAAAGTTGGGCGCCCCCATCTCCTTGACATTCCCAAGAACCGACCAGTCGATGTCCTCGTTCGTCCAGGGCGCGATCAGCGGGCCGAAGACGGCAAAGACACCGACAAGCACCAACACGACCAGCCCCCCCATGGCGGCCTGGTTGCGCACAAAGCGCGCGCGGGCATCGGCCCAGAGTGACCGCCCTTGCACGGCGTCCTCGCGCCTCAGCTTCTCGACCGTGCCCCGCCCGAAGAGGACCGCCATGTCAGTACCGGATTTTGGGGTCGATCCACGCGTAGAGGATATCGACCACGAGGTTGAAAAGCACCGTCAGCGCACCGGTCAGAATGGTGATGCCCATGATGACAGAGTAGTCACGATTGAGCGCGGAATTGACGAAGAACTGCCCGATGCCACCGGTGGAGAAGTACAGATCGATCACCACGGAGCCGGTAATCATGCCAACAAAGGCGGGGCCCAGGTAGGAGATCACCGGGAGCATGGCGGGTTTGAGTGCATGGCGCAGAACGACCCGACGCATCGGCAGCCCCTTGGCCCGAGCGGTGCGGATGAAGTTGGAGTTCAGCACCTCAAGCATCGAGGAGCGCGTGATCCGGGCAATTGACGCCATGAAAGATGTCGACAGCGCGATGACCGGCATCACAATGAACTGCCATTGCCCCCCCTGCCAGCCGCCGCCCGGTAGCCAGCCGAGCCAGAGCGTGAAGACAAGCACGAGGATCGGCGCCATCACGAAGTTCGGCAATACCTGTGCGCCAACAGAGATGCCCACGGCCAGATAGTCGAGCCACGAGTTGTGGTAGACCGCTGCCGTGGCGCCGAGCGATACGCCCACCAGTACCGCAACGACAAAGGACCAGAAGCCGTAGGTGAGGGTGACAGGAAATCCCTGCGCGATGATATCGTTGACCGTTTGGTCAGTGTAGACAAACGACGGACCGAAATCGAACTCCGTGACGATGCCGACGATATACCGCCAGATCTGGACAACAAACGGCTGATCAAGGCCGTATTTGGCTTCCATGTTGGCCAGGATTTCGGGCGGCACGTTGCGTTCGGTGGAGAACGGGCCACCGGGCGCGGCGTACATCAGACAGAACGAGAAGACGATCAGGATCAGGATCGTCGGCACCGCAACGAAGAGCCTGCGGACGATGTAAGATAGCATGGGTTCCGCCTCTCGCTCGGTGGGGCGCGACAGGTGTCACGCCCCACGCTCCGCCTGATCCGAAGCGAGACCGAAATTTCGTACGAAATTTCGTGCCCGGCCGGACCGGTGCGCGTCGCTCAGTCTTCCGACGCAATGCGGTAGAAGTTCTTGGAGTACCAGTTGTTCTCCGCATTGTTGTAAGGCCAGCCCTTGATGTCGTCGTTAAGCAGGAACGTGTTGGCGTAATGGTAGATCGGGGCCACCGCCATCTCTTCGTAGAGCACCTTCTCGACGTCGGTGTACTGCGCGTTGGGATTGTCGGAGGTCTTCGACTCACGCATCAGGGCGTCTACCGTTTCGTTCGAGAACTTGCCGTCGTTCGAGCCATGCGGCGTCGTCATCAGGTCGAGGAACGAGGACGCTTCATTATAATCGGCACACCACGCGGAGCGGGCGACGTCGAACTGGCCGTCGCGGCGGATCTCAAGGTACGTCTTCCACTCGAAGTTCGAAAGATTGGTCTGAACGCCCAGCTTCTGGCGCCACATTTGGCTGACGACTGTTGCGATGGCCTTGTGGCTCTCAGACGTGTTGTAGATCAGGTCGATCTCCAGGCCACTCTCCGGAACGATCCCATCGGCCACGGCCGCCGCCCAAAGCTCCTTGGCCTTGGCATCGCGATCCGACTGGCTGATATCAGCGTAGGGGATTTCCGGAAGCTCGAAACCGTTCGTCTTGAGATGCGCGAGATTATACGCGGCCCACTGCCCGCCCTTGAGCACCTGGTCCACGATCACATCGCGGTCGATGGCGTAGGAGAGCGCCGTCCGCACCCGCACGTCCGAAAGCCACGGATCGGCATCGTCGCGGTGATTGAAGGCGTAGTAATAGGAGCACAGACGCGGCACAGACGTGGCCTCCGTCGGAAGCTCCTCCTGAAGGGCCGGGAACTGGCCAGCGGGGAGCGGCTC
>JBCCYI010000051.1:0-22737 GCA_039189975.1 Pseudomonadota bacterium | reverse complement strand
TGCAATTCGACGATCTGCTCCCCGAAAGCCGCCGGGCACGGGTTCCTTGTTCCTGGCACCTGAACACCTTTCCACTTCAGTCAAAGGGTGTCCATGAAACCCGGAGAACTCCAGTGGGTATCTGGAACTCACGGCCATTACAGACTGATTGTCAACGTCATCCAAACGCCGGAGTGGCGAATTGGCCACGTCGTAAATAGGCCATCAATTCAGCCTCGCTCAGAGGGGGGGCGAACAGGTAGCCTTGCAGGACATCGCAACCCATATCCCTCAGCAGCTGGGCTTGCGCCGGCGTCTCGACCCCTTCCGCAGTTACCCCAATTTCGAGAACCTTTCCGATTTCGACTATTGACTGGACCAATCGGCGCCGTTCCTCGTATTCAGCGATCGGCGCAACGAGCTCTCGATCAATCTTCATTCGGCTCGGGGCGACCCGGGTTAAGGCAACAACCGATGCTCTACCGCTCCCGAAATCATCGATTTGGACCTCCATCCCAGCGTCTCGTATACTGTCGATGTTCCACATGGCAGGCCCCTGCTCATCATCGAGGAAGATTGATTCCAGGATTTCAAAGCTAATTGCACAGTTGCATTTCGGCAGATTTGAGATTGAAGATGTGAAATCCCCCTCCATTAATCGCGAGAAACTGAGATTTGTGCTGAGATGAGCTACGAAGTGACCCTCGCCTTCCGCTCGGTTCATGACGTAGATCGCACTTTCAAGGACAAGGCGGTCAATCTTCGCCACGACATCCAAGTCTTCTGCAATGGGAATAAACTCTGACGGAGGTAGAATGCCGAGCTTCGGGTGCACCCACCGCGCTAAGGCTTCAACCCCATAAAGGTTTCCGGTAATGCAGCAGATTTGTGGCTGAAAAAACGGGACAAATTCATCTCCAGCGTCGATGGCGCGCAGAATGTCGTCCGCGCGCTCTTTGTGCGCAACCACCTCGGCCTGTATCTCCGGGGAGAAGAGTTGAATACGGCCTCGCCCATCCTCTTTCGCCCGATAGAGCGCAAGGTCGGCATTTACTAAGAGCTCTTTCGGTTCGACGCTGGCAAGCGATTGGGTTGCAATTCCGACACTTGCGCCAAATCTGCAGGGGCGCCCGTCGAATGTCACAGGCTGAGAGCAAGCATCAACCAGGCGAGCGGCGGCCGCTTCTAAATCCGCGACGTTCCTGTCTTCGATTACAAGAGCAGCTGTGAATTCATCCCCTCCCACCCGTGCACAGAATGTCTCGTTTGGGAAAGATCTACGAATGATGTCTGCAACATGTCGTAGAATGAAATCGCCACCCGCATGCCCCATCGTATCATTGATCTGCTTGAAGCGGTCCAGATCAATGTGCACAGCCGCAATGCTCTTACCTGCGCGGTGCGATTGGCCTTCGATCATGCTTTGAATCGCGATGGTCAAGGAACGACGATTGCCAAGGCCGGTCAACGAATCTTCATTCGCCTGCTTCGCGATCTGCGAATAGGCCGTCTGCAGATCATGCGTTCGCTCGTCGACACGACTCTTCAATAGAACGGCCTGTGAAAACTTCTGGTAGCTGGCGAAGCCACTCAGAGCCGCCAGAAAGAAGCCGACACATCCTATGATCAGCGCGACATAGCCGCCATGTTGGCTGGCTGCTCCAGTCTTCGGCACGAGGAGGATCCTCCAGACATGGCCACCAATCGTGACGTCGCGCTGGAGGGCACTGGGAGCGACGGCGATGAGACGCGCATCTGGTGAAAGCTCCTTGTAATCCATTTTATCCAAGCGGCTGCTGGCCAGCAGAGTTTCCGTTCCCAGAACAGGCGCATCGCTCGCCTCCGATCCCAGGTCGTGTACCTCAAAGTCAATGCCTCGTAGATCAATGTCGCTAAGGGCATTGATCATAAAGCTATCGGTCGCCAGAACCGCGACGATAAGGCCGACAGTCTGACGTCGGCGTGTATCAATCTCCGTTGGGACCTCACCAGGTGCATAAATCGGTTGCGCAAAGAAGACGCCCGGTATGCCGGAAAGAAGCGTAATCCGACGGCCAACACCGGCTTGGCCCGTCTCTATCGCATAGTCTATGGCGGCCATTCTTTCTGGGCTGAATGACAAGTCAGCGCCGATGAGCCTGCTGTTTGTATCCGGGTAGATCCCCACCAAGGGAAAGCGAGGGGCGTCCGGGCTCTCCGCACCAAACGCACCATTCATAACGAGACCGACGTTTCGAATAGCGGGAGAACTGGACAGGAGATCACCGTCTTCGAGGAACGCATAGAGCCTGTCCCGGAGAACGTCGCCGTTGGTGTCTCCACTAAGGCGGACGGCAGACGCTCCGGCTTGGATGGTCGCCACCGTGACCTCCAGTTCGCGCGATATCTGCGCTGCAAGACTGTCGGCGCGCGCGGCGAATTGAGCGCGTTCGCTTTCGATGGTCTGTCGATGCGTGACGCCCGAAACGGCGCCTGCGATACAGAGGACGAGAGCGAAGACCGCTAGTCCGGCCAGAATCGGTTTGAGCGCGGCATGGTTTTTCATGCCAGTTGTCTTACGCCGGAGGCGATAAGGTTCCGTTGATGAAAACGTGGTCGTGGTGAGGGCCCGCAGGATAGCGATGGGACTTCAGCCCGTAGGCCTTGATGCAAGGCGCGTGTATCCGCCTGGGGAGTGCGGCGATCTGCGAGGCGATCTTATGGGATCTACCTTCTCTGAGATCGGGGATTAGGCGGTCGGAAGGAGGGAATTGCTTGCCGGGCGGCGGTTCTGGGCAAAGCTGGCGCCTTGAGCCTCGCGCGGTATTCGCCAGGCCGGCGCAAAAGTTGGAGCTGCAAGCAGCGCACCGGGAGACCTGCTTTTGCAAAAGGGAGGGGAGGCCCGCAGCGCTGTCCTTTCGGGCTCACCATTGTGGTTTGCGACGCTTTCTATCGCACATGGCGTTCCGCCCAATCCGACCCTTGGCAAGCCTCTCAAAGAGAGGGATTGTAGACCCTGCCGCTGCCCGTTCGACCCGCGTGTCGTGCCAGCCCGGGGGACGCTTGAGGCGCCGCCATCCCCTCTTGGTGCGGCAGAAACGTGCATGTGACACGGAGGATTGCCCGTTGCCCAGATTCACACCCAATCGCCGACAGGCGCTCGGCCTTCTTGGCGCGGGCGCAGCTGCAGCCCTTGCCCCGATCGGTGCGCGCGTCGCTTCTGCCCAGGCGCACGTGCCGCTCGACATCCAGGCGACGCGCTATCCCATTCTTGACCGGCCGACCTCGGGCCTGTTCTCGACCCGCCCCGGCGCGCCGCCGCCCGTGCTCCGTCTCAAGCAGCATGAGGCGTTCGCGGCCGATGTCACGAACCTGACTGATGCGTACACGACCATGCACTGGCATGGGATCCGCTTGCCCAACGAGATGGACGGCGTGCCGTACCTCACGCAGTTTCCCATCGCAAAGGGGGAGACATTCTCCTATCGCTTCGCGTCGCCTGACGCGGGGACGTTCTGGTATCATCCGCATTGTATGACCATGGAGCAGATGGCGCAGGGCCTAACGGGTCTGCTCATTGTCGAAGAAGCGGATGATCCGGGGTTCGACGCCGATATCCCGCTCAATCTCAAGGATTTCCGTCTCAATGACGCCGGGGAGTGGCTGGACTTGTGGACACCTCGCGGGGCTGCGCGTGGCGGCACGTTTGGCACGGTGATCACGACGAACTGGGAGGTTGCGCCCACCTACGCCGCGCCAGCCGGTGGCCTGGTGCGGTTGCGGATCGGGGCGACGGATACCACCCGTGTCTACCGCCTGTTTCTTCCTGGAGCGGCCGGACAGGTCATTGCCCTGGATGGCCATCCCCTCGACAGGCCCGAGCCGATCCCGCAGGTCGAGGAGGACGCCCTGCTCCTTGGGCCAGGCCAAAGAGCCGACATCGCCATTCGCGTGCCGTCGGAGGAGGGAGCCACGTTGCCGCTTATGGCGCGTGTACCCGGTGGGTCCCGCGCGCTTGCGGTGATCCGGGCCGAGGGCGCCGATGCCGGACGTGATCTTGCGGAGCTGCGTCCGCTCTCGCCCAACCCCGTTGCGATCCCCGATTTGGCCAACGCGCGGCGGGAAGAATTTGTGTTTGGCTGGTCACCTGACGACATGCTGCCCAACAACGGGCTTTGCGGCTCGCTCGGCTACACGTTCTGGTCGATCAATCGCACGCCCTGGCCCGGGGACGCGGCGGAGACAGCGGGCCCGCTGGCGACGTTGCGCCTCGGAGAGAGCGTCGTGTTGCGGCTGCGCAACGAGAGCCCCAACGATCATCCCATCCATCTGCACGGCCTGATCTTCCGACCGATTGCGTCCAACAAACGCGCTGTCCGACCTCACTGGACGGATACCGCGCTGTTGCTGCGCGAAGAGACGATGGACGTCGCGTTCGTCGCCGACAATCCGGGTGACTGGGCCTTTCACTGCCACGTGATCGAACACCAGAAGACGGGGCTCGCGGGGTACATCAGAGTCGAAGAAGGCTAAGCCGGGGCTCAGCCTTCTTTCTGAACGAGGCGCCGCCGAGGCTGTGTCGCATCCGTGCCTGGGTCTGTGACTGGCGGCGCGGCGCAAGCCGCGCTCAGGGGGCGTACGGCGCGCCGAAGTCCAAGTTAACCGCCGAAGTCGTCGAGCATGATGTCTTCCCGGTCGACCCCAAGCTCGAGGAGCATGTTGATCACCGACTGGTTCATGATCGGCGGGCCGCACATGTAGTACTCGCAGTCTTCAGGCGCCGGGTGGTCCTTAAGGTACTCGTCGTAGAGCACGTTGTGGATGAAGCCGGTGTAGCCGTCCCAATCGTCCTCGGGCAGGGCGTCGGACAGGGCCACGTGCCACTCAAAGTTGGGATTGCCCTCCTGCAGGCCGTCGAAATCCTCGACAAAGAACATCTCGCGCTTTGAGCGCGCGCCATACCAGAAGCTGATCTTGCGTTTGGACTTGAGCCGCTTGAGCTGGTCAAAGATGTGGCTGCGCATCGGGGCCATGCCGGCACCACCGCCGATGAACACCATCTCTTTTTCCGTCTCGCGCGCGAAGAACTCACCAAACGGGCCGGAGATCGTCACTTTGTCCCCTGGCTTAAGGTTGAAAATGTAGGACGACATTTTGCCGGGCGGAATGCCCTCGCTGCCGGGCGGCGGCGTGGCCACGCGCACGTTCAGCATGATCATCCCTTTTTCCTCGGGGTAGTTCGCCATGGAATAGGCGCGTTCGATCGCGTCGCCCACATCGGAGCTGTATTTCCACAGATTGAACTTGTCCCAATCCTCGCGATACTCCTCCTCCACATCGAACTCCTTGTAGTCGATGTGGTGAGCAGGTGCCTCGATCTGGATGTAGCCGCCCGCGCGGAAGTCGACGTTCTCGCCCTCGGGCAACTTCAGGACGAGTGCTTTGATGAAGGTCGCGACGTTTTCGTTCGAGACGACCTCGCATTCCCATTTCTTGACGCCGAAGACCTCCTCCGGCACCTCGATTTCCATGTTCTGCTTCACGGCCACCTGACACGAAAGCCGGTCGCCACAGGATGCCTCGCGCTTGGTGATGTGGCCTTCTTCGGTGGGCAGGATCGAGCCGCCGCCAGAGTGCACCCGCACCCGGCATTGCGCGCAGGTGCCGCCGCCGCCGCAGGCCGACGGCACGAAGAGTTTCTGATCTGCGAGTGTCTGCAGGAGCTTTCCGCCCGCGGGCACCGAGATCGTCTTTTCCCCGTTGATCGTGATGTCGACATTGCCTGTCGACACAAGGCGCGACCGCGCCGCCATAATGATCGTCACGAGCGCGAGAACGATCATGGTGAAGAGGAAAATCCCTAGTCCGAACGTGGCCATGGTCTGGCTCCCTTCAGAGTTTCACGCCGCTGAACGACATGAACGCCATGGCCATCAGGCCGGCGGTGATGAACGTGATGCCGAGGCCCTGCAATCCGTCCGGGATGTCGGAATACTTGAGCTTCTCGCGCACCCCCGCCATGGCGGTGATTGCAAGCGCCCAGCCGAAGCCGGAGGACAGGCCGTAGGTAACGGATTCTGCGAAGTTATAGTTCCGCTCCACCATGAAGAGCGACCCCCCGAGGATCGCGCAGTTGACCGTGATGAGCGGCAGGAACACCCCAAGCGCGTTGTAGAGCGGGGGGAAGTATTTATCGAGGACCATCTCCAGGATCTGCACGAGCGCTGCGATCACCCCGATGTAGGAGATGAGGCCAAGGAAGGTCAGGTCGACATCCGGGAAGCCGGCCCAGGCCAGTGCCCCGGGGGCCAGCAGGTTGTTGAGGATGAGGTT
The DNA here is from genome assembly GCA_039189975.1 of Pseudomonadota bacterium. GTDB lineage: Bacteria > Pseudomonadota > Alphaproteobacteria > Rhodobacterales > Rhodobacteraceae > HLUCCA09. Next base: position 16,446 of record JBCCYI010000051.1, on the reverse strand, counting down.
GTTGGCGGGCACCGTGATCGCCTGAACGATCATCACCGAAATGCCGAGGCCGATGGCCGTCGCGATCTTCTTTGAAACGGCGATGAAGGTGCACATGCCAAGAAAGAACGCGAGCGCGAGGTTCTCGACGAAGATGGCCTTTACGGCAAGAGAGATCAGGCCTTCCATCAGTGGGCCTCAACCGTCTGGATCTTGTATTCGCGCTCCTCGACCTGCTTCGGCTTCCAGGAGCGGAACGCCCAGATGATCAGGCCGATGATGAAGAACGCGGATGGGGGCAGCAGCAGCAGCCCGTTGGGCACGTACCAGCCGCCGTTGTTGACCGTCTGGAAGATCGTGATGCCGAAGAGGCTGCCGGAGCCGAAGAGCTCGCGGATCACACCGACGAGCATCAGGATGAGCCCATAGCCCAAGCCGTTGCCCACCCCGTCGATGAAGGATGCCACCGGCGGGTTTTTCATCGCGAAGGCCTCTGCGCGGCCCATGACGATGCAATTGGTGATGATCAGGCCGACAAAGACCGAAAGCGTCTTGGAGATCTCGAAGGCGAACGCTTTGAGGAACTGGTCCACCACGATCACGAGCGACGCAATGATGACCATCTGCACGATGATTCGAATGGAGCTCGGGATGTGGTTGCGCAGCATCGAGATGAACATCGACGAAAACGCCGTCACAAAGATCACCGCGAGAGACATCACGAAGGCGACTTGCAGTGAGGACGTCACCGCAAGGGCCGAGCAGATCCCGAGCACCTGAAGCGTGATCGGATTGTTGTCGACCAGCGGGTCGGTCAGCATCTCTTTGCGTGTCTGGCTCATGAGATCTCTCCGGCCTTCAGATTGGTCAGGAAGGGGCCAAACCCTGCCTCCCCCATCCAAAAGCGCACTAGGTTATGCACGCCAACCGACGTCAGTGTCGCACCGGCCAGCGCATCGACGTGATAATCCTCTCCCGCCGCCGGAGCCGACTTCGCTACCGAAATATGAATATTGCCCTCGTCATCGGCGATTCGTTTGCCGGGCCAGAGAGCCTTCCAGCGCGGGTTGTCGACTTCGGCGCCGAGGCCTGGGGTCTCGGCGTGCTGGTAGAACTGAAGGCCGTAGATGTCGTTGCCGTTCTCCTCGAGCGCGATAAACCCGTAGAGCGTCGACCATAGCCCATAGCCATGAATAGGCAGGATCACCTTGTCGATGGCGCCGGCCTCGTCGCGCAAGAGATAGACGGTGACGAACTTCGACTGACGGGTGATCGATGCCGGATCCTCCTCCAGCGCGATCGAGAGCGCGGGGTCACTCGCGGCGGCCCTATCATCGAAGCTCGCCGGGTCGAACTGATCCGAGAATGTGCCGCTGGCCAGCTCCAGCACGTGGGGCTCGAACTCCCCGAAGGCCGCGACGACGTCCACGCCCGGCTCATAGAGGCCTGCCACCTGCAAGATGTTCACCTGCTTGTCCTTGAGGGCGTTGACCTCCTGGATGGGGCGGAGCGAGACCGCTGCCGCTGACACCACCATCGAAGCCACGAGGCAAAGCGCCACGGCCACAAAGATCGTCTTGGCCACAGAATCGCTCGGCATGTCGAGAAAGCGGCGCAATACGCCTTTTTGCTCGGGGCCGGAGCCGGGATCGGTGTCATGCATGGCGCCGTTTCCTTCGCCGAATGTTGGCCTGCACCACAAAGTAGTCGATGAGTGGTGCAAAGACGTTACCGAACAGGATTGCGAGCATCATGCCTTCCGGAAAGGCCGGATTGATGACCCGGATCATCACAACCATGAACCCGATCAGCGCCCCGTAGATGTATCGCCCCATATTGGTGTGCGAGGCCGAGACGGGCTCTGTCACCATGAAGGCAAGCCCGAAGGCGTACCCACCGACGACCAGATGCCAGTACCAGGGCATGGCAAACATCGGGTTGGTGTCTGACCCGATTAGGTTCAGGAGGGTCGAGAATGCGATCATGCCGCCCAGACAGCCGACCACGAGCCGCCAGTTGGCGATTCTGGTGACGAGCAGAAAGGCAAGTCCGATCAGGCAAGCGAGTGTTGATGTCTCGCCGATCGAGCCCTGCACCATGCCCAGGAAGCTGTTGGTCCAGGTGCTGCCGTAGACAACGATCTCTTGGTATCCGTCGCGTGCGGCAATCGCCAGGTTCGTGGCGCCGGAGAAGCCGTCGACCGGCGTCCAGATCGTATCGCCCGACATCTGTGCAGGATAGGCAAAGTACAGAAAAGCACGGCCCGTCAGCGCCGGATTGAGGAAGTTCTTGCCCGTGCCGCCAAAGACTTCCTTTCCGATGACCACGCCAAACGAGATGCCGAGCGCAACTTGCCACAGCGGCGGGTCGGGCGGCATGATCAGGGCGTAGAGCATTGATGTGACGAGGAAACCCTCGTTTACCTCATGCTTGCGTACGGTGGCGAAGATCACCTCCCAGATGCCGCCCACGACCAGCGTCGTGATGTAAACCGGCAGGAAATAGAGCAACCCGTGAAAGATGTTGGCCAGCGGGTTGGCTGTGTTGAACCCAATCCCGAGGAACTCGACAATAGACGCCCGCCAGCCGCTCGCCCCGTGCACCGTGATCGCGGAATTGACCTGGTAGCCTACATTCCAGACGCCCACGAGGATGCAGGGGATCGTCGCGATCACAACATAGGTCATGATGCGCTTCATATCGATGTAGGACCGGGCATGCGGCGCGGCGGTGGTGACGGTTTTGGGCGTGTAGAGGAAGCTCTCCACCATCTCGTACAGGGGGAAGTATCTCTCGTACTTTCCGCCCTTCTCGAAATGGGGCTCTATCCTGTCGAAAAAGCTGCGAATACCCACGGTGTCAGCCCTCCCTCTCGATCTTGGTGAGGCAGTCGCGCAGCGCAATGCCATACTCGTACTTTGCCGGGCAGGAGAACCCGACCAGGCCAAGATCCTCCTCGTCCAGTTCAAGCGCGCCCAGGGCCTGTGCCGTATCCGTGTCCATCACCAGCAAAGCGCGCAGAAGCTGCGTCGGCAGAAAGTCCTGCGGCATCAGCTGCTCGAACGTTCCAAGTGGCACCATGGCGCGCCGGCCGCCATTCAGGTTCGATGTCAGCGCGTAGAGCTTTTGTGAGAATGCGGAGCCCAGCACGGGCTGCACGGCGAATTTGCCCGGCATCGGGCGTATCCAGCCCATCGGGATTTGCGCGCGGTCTTCCTCGATCACCGTGATCTGGCGCGCGTAGCGTCCCAAATACGCGTCCGTCCCGCTTCCCGCTCGGCCACTCAGGATCGACCCCGAAATCAAGCGGTACGGCACGTTGGCCTCGATCTCGCCCTCCGTGAGGTCGAGCATGGATGCGCCCGCGACCGTCCGGATCAGCCGCGGGGCGCGGCAGAGCGGTCCGCTCAGCGCGATGACGCGCGCGGCGTCCAGTTTTCCCGTCTCGAAGAGGCGCCCAATGGCGATGACGTCCTGATACCAGATGCTCCAGACGATTGCCGTCGCCGTTGGCGGCTCGAGAAAATGCATGTGCGTGCCCGGAAGCCCTGCCGGGTGAGGGCCGGAAAACGAGGCCGTTTCAACGCCTTCGATATCTGCACCCGGGATGTTGGCGCCCTCCGCGTGGCACAGGTAGGTCTTGCCCTCGGTCAGCTGCGAAAGGACTGCCAGACCCGTTGCAAACGCCTCCGGCGCTTCGGCGATCACGGTCTCCGGATCGGCCGACAGCGGCTCGGTGTCCATCGCTGTGACGTAGATGCAGGCCGGGCGCGTCTGCGGCGCCGGGATCTTGGAGTAGGGGCGGGTGCGGAACGACGTCCACAATCCGGCCGCACACAGGCGTTCGGTGATTCCCTCCGGGGTCTCCGCATCGCCCACGCCGGAGAAGTCGACCGGGGCGGCTGCGCCGTTCTGCACTTGGATCTCGACACTGAGCAAAACGCGGCGCGCTCCGCGGTTGATCGCCTTGATGCGGCCTGCGACCGGGGAAGTGACCCAAACGTCGGGCGTATCCTTGTTCGCGAAGATTGGCGCACCGGGACCGACGATGTCGCCCTCCTGCACGGCCAGCCGCGGCTTTAATCCAATGTAGTCGCTCCCCAAGAGAGCGACCGTTCGAACATTTTGCGCGCCTGTGATTTCGTTCTTCGGAGCGCCTTCAACAGGCAAATTCAAGCCCTTCTTGAGTGCGAAGTGCTGACCTGCGACGCGCCGAACTTCGTCGGCGAGCGGGGGTGATTTCGATGCCGTCATACCTCTGCCCACTATTAAAGCCCGGGCGACTTTCCCACGATTTGTTCCGTATTCGGCCACTATGTCGCAAGACAGTGGCAACGTTCGCGATGCTAGTAGAGACACGCTAATTGTGAGGCTAACACCGTGTCCGTATCAACTGCGCTAACCCGACGCATGATCCTCCTGATGCCGCTTGCCGCCGCTGCCTGTCGGCGCGGACCGGATATCCTGGAGCTGTCCGGCACCACCATGGGCACCCGCTACGCCCTTGTGGCCGTGGACCATGACCGCAAGGTCGACGCGCCCACAGTGCGCGCTGCGGTCGAGACGGCTCTCGCCCGCGTGAACCGGCAGCTGTCGAATTGGGATCCAAACTCCGAGGTGTCCCGGTTCAACACAGCTCAAGCCGGTACGGCGATGCCGCTCTCTGCGGAGGTCCACTCCGTTCTGGCCGCGGCGGAGCGCATCCATGGCGCAAGCGACGGCGCCTTTGACGTGACGCTCGGGCCGCTCATCGAGACCTGGGGCTTCGGGGCCCAGCCCGGTGCGGCTCGCAGCCCGAATGCAGATGCCATCGCCGCATCGCTCGCGCAAACCGGACAGGACAAACTGCGGCTCGGTGCCGCCAGCCTTTCGAAAACGAATTCGAAAACAACAGTGTACACCTCCGGCATCGGCAAGGGGTACGGCGTGGATCAGGTCGTCGAGGCGCTTGCGGCCCTGGGTCTGACGGACTTCATGGTCGAGATCGGTGGCGATCTTTATGCCGCAGGGCGCAACCCGGACGGCCTTCCCTGGCGCATTGGGATCGAAACGCCCAACCCGCATGATCGCGCGGTGCAGCGTGTGGCGGATGTCTCCGGGCTCGGCGTGGCCACTTCGGGTGATTACCGCAATTACTTCGAGCAAGACGGCGTGCGCTACTCTCACATTCTGGACCCGCGGACGGGCCGCCCCGTGACGCACCGGACAGCCTCGGCAACGGTGCTTGCGCCGAATGCGATGTTGGCAGACGGATGGTCGACCGCTATGCTCGCGCTCGGCAGGGAACGCGGCCTGGCGGTGGCGGACCGCGCAGATCTTGCGGTGCTGTTCGTCGAGCGCGACACAGCGTCTCAGGGAGGCGGATTCGTCGCCACGCCGAGCCGACGGTATCAGGAGCTTCAGGGCTAGCGCAGGGAACACCCACGATGGCGACGTTTGTTTTTGCGTTTGGGCTGCTGCTGATCGTCATGCTCGGCATGGCGTTGGGCGTTATGCTGATGGGCAAGCGCATCAAGGGAAGCTGCGGCGGGCTCAATGCGATCAGCGACGCAGACCATTGTGTGGTGTGCAAAAAAGAAATCGATCCAGACACGCCGTTGCGGGAGCGCCTGCAGTGCCCGCGTGCCCGAAAGATGGTCGAAGACATGGCGCGCTGACGCTGACCAGGGGCTCGCCACGACTCAGCTGCGCGGGGGGTCGCTTACCCCGTTTGCAACGGTACGAAGCTCACCACAGCAAGACACGCCGCCGCGGCCAGGCCCCACACCCACAGCTGCCAGCGAGGTCCCTCTGCCTTCCAGATGCGGCGGTATCGGTAGCCGGCAAGCACGGCCAGCACGAAAAACAGCGTCGCCGTCAGGGGAGTCAGGACAATCTCGGTCATGGGCGCGCTCGCTTTTTTGCCATGGGCCTCACTTCACACTTGCTCATTGCACGGTGCGAGTCGCACACTCAAGCGCGGAGGAGAGATCAAATGCCAACATCTTACCAGCCCCCTTTGCCCAACGCGTCTGCCAAGACCGAGCGGACAATGAGCCAGACAACCGCGACGAACCTGTCAAAGGACAATGCGACCGTTCGCAAGCTGATTGAAGGGAAGGGCGGCGAGACCTTCACCGTACGCCCCGATGAAACGATCGCGCACGCCGTGGGTGTTCTGCGGGACCGCCGCATCGGCGCCCTGGTCGTGACAGAGGCGGACGGGACCCTTTGTGGCATTCTGTCCGAGCGTGACATCGTGCGTAAGCTCGCGGAGACGCCGGGCCAGACGCTGCCGCAAACCGTGTCGGAAAACATGACGCGCAATGTCGAGACATGCACACCGGACGACACCCTCGTGACCGTTCTGGTCCGCATGGCCGAAGGCAAGTTCCGCCACATGCCCGTGGTCGAGAGCGGGGCCCTGCGCGGCATGGTAACCATCGGAGATGTCGTCCATTTCCGTCTTCGCGAGCTTGAGTATGAAGCGCTCCAGCTCAAGCAGATGATCGTGGGCTAGCGCTCGCTTCAGACTACGAGCCCCGACCACTGCCAGACGCGTCCCGGACAGAAACGGGCAGGGCGTGCTGGCTGCGCTGTTGCGTGCAAGGCGCTGTTTGCGCCGACCCCGGATCTATTGCGCCGTAGCCCTGACTGCGTGACGGTGCGGCCCTGTTCTCTGGCGGAGGAAAGCGCCGCCTGTGTCGCGCTCGCACTGGCCGTCCATTGAAGCTTGCCCGAATTGGGTTGACAGAGTGCCTCGATTGCGGCGTGTTCAGACGCGCGGAGCAAGCCGCATCCGGACCCGCGGACAGGGCAGAGCCCACTTGCCTGGCGACAAGCGACACGCCTTACCCTTTGTGCAGCCGAATTGCGGGTCATCGGCACGACATGCACGGAGGATCCATGCAGAAGCTTCCCCGCAATCCCGACCTTGATCATCTGAAGCGGCAAGCCAAAGAGCTGCTCGCCGCCGTCCGCGCCGGTGACAGCGACGCGCGCGCCCGTTTCGCTGCGCACCTGCCGTCCCTCCGCGGGCACATGCCCGACACGACGGCGGCGCGCGCCTTGCGTCTGCATGACGCTCAGTCCTGTATCGCGCGCAGCTATGGTTTTGCCTCTTGGGATGCCCTGCGCAGCCATGTCGATGTGGCGCGGTTTCGCGCGAGTGATCCGGCCTCGCAGCGGCGTGCCTTTGCCGTTCGGGCGTATCCTGGTGACATTATCGGCAACATGAACCGAGCCCGTCCGGCGGAGGCCGAGCGGTTGCTGAGCGCTGTCCCCGACCTCGCCGCGCGCGAGCCAGCCTTTGCCCCCACGATTGGCGATACTGGCGAGGTGCGCCGGCAGATCGCTCAGGATCCTGACTGGGTGCACCGGCCCGCCGGGCCACTCAACTTGCCGCCCCTGGTTGCGGCAACGCATTCGGGCTTTCTCCGGCTGGAGGCGTATCGCGCGGCGCTCTACGAAACGGTGGACCTTTTGCTCGCCGCGGGCGCCGACCCGAACCAGTCGGTCGGTAGCCGCTGGCCACCCGCCTCGGTCGCGGACCCCTCAGAAGAGCATCGGATGTCCGCGCTCTATGGTGCGGCCGGCCAGCATCACGACGCCCGACTGACCGAGACGTTGCTGGCGGCGGGGGCCGACCCGGACGACGGTGAGTCTCTCTACCATGCGATCGAGGCCGAGGATCCTGCGTGCCTGCGTCTCCTTCTCGACGCGGGCGCCACGATAAAGGGCACCAACGCGATCTACCACGCGCTGGACTACGAAGCCCGCGCCCCCCTCGCGCTGCTGCTGGCCTCCGCCGGGGAGGCTGGAGCCGAGGACGGGCTTTTGCTCTGGGCAATACGCCGTCGCCGGTCGACGGCGCATATCGAGATGCTGCTGAAGGCCGGGGTTGACCCGGCCGCGACCGCCGAGGACGGGATGAGCGCCTATGCCAAGGCGTTGCGCTACGGGCTGCCCGAGGTCGCGCGCATCCTCGAAGAGGCGGGCGCGCGTACCGATCTTTCGGCCGCCGACAAGTTCATTGCGGCCTGCGCCTGCGGGGACAGAGCAGCGGCGTCGGCGCTTCTGGCCCAGGCGCCAGATCTGATCGCGTCCCTTGACGTGGACGCGCTCCAAATGCTGCCGGAGCTGGCCGCAGCGGGCTGCGGCGACGCTGTTCGCACCATGGTCGAGCTGGGGTGGCCGGTTGACACGCTCGGAGGGGACTGGACGGCGAGCGTCATCAACCACGCGGTTTTCCGTGGCGATGGCGCACTGACGGAGTTTTTGCTCGCGCGTGGTGCCGTCTGGACCGAAACACACGGCTTTGGTGACAACGCCTGCGGGACTTTGAGCTGGGCGTCGCTCAATCGCCCCGTCGAGGGCGGCAACTGGGTGGAGTGCGCGCAAGCGTTGGTCGCCCACGGAATGCCGCCTGCGGTGCCCAACCCGGCCGATCCCGAGACGGTGCTGGTTGGCGGGGAAGTCCGGCAGTTTTCGGACGAGGTGACGCAAGTCTTGTTGTCCAGCAGCTTGGCCGCGCGCGCGCCCTGATCGCATCAGACGCTGGCGGGCGCCGCGGGTTTCTGGCCACGCCGCGCCCGTCCGACGTCCGATGCGCGCGCGGAGGATCATGCACGTACGAGCGTCAGAACTGGAGAGGTGCGTCACGCAACGTCTCTCACCGCTCGGCGTCGCTCCAAGCGCTGTCCTGAGGTGGCGTTAAATATCTAAAAAATATAGATAAAAAGTGAGAAACCACGGCCCCTAACGGATACGGAAAGCCCCCAACGTCTCGCGGAAAAACGGCCATCGAGGCGTAGGCTGTCGCCAACGACGAGGTGGATTGATCTGCCGGAATGAGAAGGCTGCACGGTGCGGAGCTGCAGTGTTTTGGGGGCGTCCCTTTGCGCTAAATCCCGGGCCCTGCGTCTTGTGTGACCATTAAGACGCATCTTACAGATATATTAACGGAGATAGTTGAGGCTTTTAATTGGGTTTGATTTCACGTGCGCGAAAACAGCCACCGTAACGCGGCAGCCGAAGACCTTCATCGGAGACGCGCCATGTTACGCCGCACCCTGCTGTGCTCTACAGCCCTTCTGTCCATCGCCTCGGTATCCTTCGCCCAAGAGGCAGATGACCCTGCCGTGTTCGACGGTGCGCTGCGCTTCTCACTGGACCCGATCGTCGTCGGGTCGGGCATCAACAACGTTGCCAGTGACACGCCGCAATCGGTCTCTGTGATCACGCAGGAAGACATCGAGCGCGAGCAACCCGGCACGGTCAACGATCTGCTGACCGACATTCCTGGGGTGACCGGCGTCGGCTCCGAACGTGTCTTGGGCGAGCGGGTCAATATTCGCGGTATCGGCGGCGGCGAAGACGGCGATCAGAACCGGATTATCACGCGGATCGACGGGGTCACGAAGTTCTACCAGCAATACCGTATGGGCGCGCTGTTCACTGAGCCCGAGCTATACCGCCGCGTCGAAGTGCTGCGCGGCCCGGCATCCTCCACGCTGACCGGGGCCGGTGCGATCGGCGGTGTGATTGAGCTCGAAACCAAGGATGCGAGCGACTTTCTGCTCCCCGGCGATCCCTTCGCTTTCCGCCAAAAGCTGGCATACACCGACAATGGCAACGGCATTCTGAGCTCTTCCATCCTTGCAGCGCAACCGGATGAAAACGTCGAGCTCCTGGGCTTTTTCGCCTACCGCGAACAAGGAGACCGGCAGGACGGCGACGGCGACGACATCGTTGGCTCTGCGTTCGATGCGACGTCTTACCTGCTCAAAGGCCGATATACCTTCGGCAACGATAACCAGCACAGCGTCTTTGCGACATTCCAGAACTGGACCACGTCCGAGGATCAGGCCGAATATGAACAGACCGGCACCAACGAAGCCTTCGGTCGTGTCGACCGTGACGTCGACGACAACACCTTCGTACTCGGCTATGACTTCAACCCCGCAGGCAACGATCTCGTCGATCTGCAGGTGCGCTTCGGCTACTCCGATACCGAGGTGATCCAGGAGAACGCGACGGGCCAGTTCCCCTCGTCGCTCTTCGAGGATTCCGAATACGCCTACACATCCTATCAGCTCAACGCGATCAACACCTCGCGCTTCGCGGCAGGGGCGGCGGACGTCACGCTTTCCTTCGGCTTTGACGCAAGCCTGCAGGAGCGTGTCGGCCGGACCACCAGCAACAACTTTCCGAACACGCCGCCCAACGGTTTCATCTCGTTCCAGCCGGGCGGCTATGACGAGAACTACGGCGTGTTCGCGCAGGCCGAGGTCGTTTTTCCCTTCGGTCTGACGCTGATTCCCGGTCTGCGTTACGAATGGCAGGAGCTGCGCCCCGACAATCTCAACACCACCTTCGATGAAGACGAGAGCCTGTCCAACGAGGCGTTCGCGCCCAAGCTCGCCGTGCTCTACGAGGTGACCGAGAGCATTAACGTCTTCGGGACCATCGCCCAGACAGAGCGCCTGCCCGTGCTCGACGAGGCCTTCGACGGGCGCAGCGGGAACCTGGACCTCGATCCCGAACGGGCGACGACCTGGGAAATCGGGGCGTCCTATTCGAGCTTCGACGTCTTCATGCCCGGCGACCAGCTTGTGGCCAAAGCGGTCTACTTCAACAACGAGATCGAAGACCTGATCTCGCGCGTGAACACCCGCTCCCCGTTCTTGAACATCGACGAGGCCACGATCTCCGGCTGGGAGGTCGAGGCGGCCTATGACAGCGACCGGCTCTTTGGCCGGCTGGCCTACAGCCAGGTGCGCGGAGATGGAACCGAGGATGGCGGCCCCGAGGAGCCCCTGCTGGACATCCCGGCCGACGAGGTCTCGGTCACGATCGGATCGCGGCTTCCACAGTACAATCTGGATCTGTCGCTGCGCGGGACCCACACTTGGCGGCAGGATAGGGTGCCGACTGGTGCGGACGAGACACCAAGCTACACCGTCTGGGACATCTTCGCCTCCTGGACGCCGGACGAGGGCGCGCTGGACGGTCTCGAAGTCCGGTTGGCCGCCAATAACATAACCGACGAGCAGTACACCCCGCACCTCTTCGGCTCCGGCGAAGCTGCGGCGGGGCGCTCCATCAGCCTCAGCGTGGCAAAGCTGTTCTGATAGGGCCGGCCTGCCCCCCAGCCGCAGTGTTCCCTCGGTGTGGCTGGCGGGTGGGTCCCCGCGCTTTGCTGCGGGTCAGGGGCGCCACAGGTCGCCAAGGGCACCTGAGGTCCTCTTGCTACCCCGGTTCGTGGGCCCCACGGCCGGGGCCTTTTCTTTGGAGCAGAGCCCGCAGATCTGCGCCGAGGCAACGCCTTCGACGTCATCGGATCGACGGGACCGACGGCGGGGCGTTGGCTTCTCCCGAGATCTGGTTCATACCTGACAAAAATGATAATGGATCTCGCATGACACGTTCTCGCATCCTTCTCGGGTTCGGCTTTGCATGGCTCTGCGCTATGCCTGCCTTGGCTCAAGACCAGTCGACCGACAAATCCGACGCAGCGCTGGCGCTTACGCTTGATGGCATTGCCCAGACCGAGGCGGCCTGCCGCCTGACATTTGTGGCGCGCAACGGGCTGGCGGCCGATGTCGCGTCGCTTGTTGTGGAAGCGGTCGCCTTCAGCCCCGACGGCGGCGTGGAGCGAATCGCACTCTTTGATTTCAGTGCTCTGCCTGTCGACAGGCTACGCGTCCGGCAGTTCGATCTGCCCGGCACGGCGTGCGCGGCAGTGGGCAGTATGCTGGTGAACGGGGTGCAGCGGTGCGAGGGCGACGGGCTGGACCCTGACGCTTGCGCTGCCGCCATCACGGTCTCGTCGCGCGCGGATGTGGAGCTTCTTGGGTGACCGACGTTCTTTCGCGAGCCCAAACGGCCCTTGCGGGGATCCTCGATCTCGGCGGGCCGGTGGTGATGCTTCTGCTGGCGCTTTCCGTCGTGTCGGTCGCTGTGGCGATCTACAAGCTTTGGCAGCTGGCCGCGGCCCGTGTCGGGCGTCACGGCCGGCTTCATGCGGCTCTGGCGGCATGGGAACGCGGCGATTATGCCGCCGCCTTTCGCTCTGCGCGAGAGAGCCGGTCGCATCTGGCGCCGCTGGTCGAAGCCGCGATGCGCGCGCCGGATGACACAGATCTCCGCGCCCGCCTCGAAGCGGAGGTCGATAACAACTTCGCCAAGCTCGAAGGGGGGTTTCGGATCCTTGATTCGATCGCGCAACTGTCACCGCTCCTTGGCCTTTTCGGAACTGTCCTTGGGATGATCGACGCGTTCCGCGCGCTCCAGTCCGCTGGGGCGGCCGTCGACCCATCGGTTCTGGCCGGAGGGATCTGGGTTGCGTTGCTTACCACCGCCGCGGGTCTGGCCGTGGCGATGCCCACGCAGCTCATCCTGACCTGGCTTGAGAGCCGTGTGAGCCGGGACAGAGCCTTCGCCGAGGTCGCGTTGGCCCGCACCCGCGCCCGGCTCGAGGGCGCCGGTGCCGGAGCGCGCCTCGGTACGGACAGCGCGCTGCGCGCCTCGGCAGCCCCGGCGTGACCCGATGGCAAAGAGCTTCCGCCGCCGCGCCCTGTCGCTGACACCCCTGGTGGACGTGATCTTTCTGCTGCTGCTCTTCTTCATGCTGACGTCGACCTTCTCGCGTTTTGGCGAGATCGAGGTATCGGCGGCCGCAACCGGAGACGGCGGCGGCGCTTCTGGCAATGCACGGTTCCTGCAACTCACTGAAGAGGGCGTGCGCCTGGCCGGTCGTGCGGTCGAGCTTGACGCCCTTCCGGGCCTTCTGGAAGATGAGCGGGTGCTGATTGCCCTGGGCCAAAGCGTGACCGCTCAGGATCTCGTTTCGCTGCTGGCGGTGCTGCGTGGGGTGCCGGGGCTGAGCGTCACGGTGTTGCGATGAGCCGGAGCTCTCACGCCGCGCCGCGCCGCAAACCCGAGCCGACAATCGCGCTGATCAACGTCGTGTTCCTGATGCTGATCTTCTTTCTGGTCGCGGGCACGGTGGCGCCGCCGCTCGATCCCGATCTGACGCTCGCCAGAACGGACGACCTTGAAGGGCGCGCGCCGCCCGACGCCTTGGTGTTGCGCGCGGATGGGACGACGGCGTTTCGAGGCGACGATCTCGACCCGGAGGCCTATGTGGCGCAGCTCCGCGCCGAGGAAGACGCCGTTGCCGCAGAACCCGGCCAGCTTCTTGCGGCGCGCCTTGTGCCGGACCGAGATGTGCCTGCCATCCGCCTCATGGAAGTGACGCTGGCATTGCGTGCGGCCGGGGCGGATCAGGTGATGGTGGTCGCCGAACGGGGGCTCGAATGACCGCTGTCGTCGCCCTGAAGACGCGCATACCGCGGTCTGCGGCGTTTGCAGCTGCAGCGCTTGTGTTCTCGGCCGGAGCCCATGTCGCTGCGGTTGCCCTGCACGAGCCACGTCCGCGCGGCATGATCGAGGGCGGCGGCGGCGCCGTCGCCATGGATGGGACAAGCTTTGCCGACATGGCAGCCGGAGTTTCGGCGCCCGTTCCCAACGAAGCGGAAGCCGTCACCTCGGATGCAGCGCCCCCTGCCGAGGCGCTGGAGCAGGCCGACCAAGCGCTTCCGGACACAGCCGAGACGCCGCCGACCGAGGAAACGCCTGTCCCTGAAGCCGAGGCCGCCCTCGAGGCAGAGGTCACACCAGCGGAGGCGCCGGAGGCAACGCCGGCTCAGGCGTCTGCTGCGGATGCAGCGCAGGCGGTTGCTCCGGAGCAGGCCGTAGACGCCCCCACCGACGCGTCCGCAGAGGCGGCTCAGCCGCAGGCGGCGCCCGTGCCCGCCGCCACGCCGACGGAGGCCGCTGCGCCAGAACTCTCGACGGCAACCGCTCCGCCCCAGGCCGAGGTTGCCGAGGTCGATACCGCGGTGGCCAGTGTCGTCGCGCCATCGGTCACGGCGCCCCCTCCGGACCTGGCGCCGACCATAGCCGTCGCCAGAACTGAGCCCTCCGAGCCCGCTTCAGTGGCTCCCCCGGTCCCCACAGCACCGTCCGAGGCTCCTCCGGCCGAAGCGCTGCCAACCCCAGCGCCCCCGTCAGAGCCGGCGCCTTTGCCACTCCGCGCGGCCGTTGTGCCCGCCCCGCCGATTGCCGAAGCCGTCCGCGCCCCCCTCCGCCCGGTGGTGGCGGCGGCCCCGCCGGTGACGACGGCCGCAGAGCCTCCCCCTCCCGCCGCCGCCGTGCCGGAGGCGTCCACGCCGCCGCCCGCGGAAACCGCCTTGACCGCCGTGCCCGAGGCGGAGGACGAGCGTGAAACCACGCCGCGCGTGTCGCTCCGTCCGCGCGCGATGCCGCAGGAGGTTGTCGCGCGGCGCGCTGCGGAGGCCGAGCGCCGCCGTCAAGCCGAGGAAGACACGCGCCAGCAAGCCGCACAGCAGCCACGCCAACAACAGCAGACGGCGCCCGCCCGCGCGGGGAACGCCACGCAAGATGCACGCCGGGGCAGCATCGGAGGGTCGGATTCCGGAACCGCGGCGTCCTCCGGGCAGGGGCGGTCGCAGGCGGCCGGCAATGCGGCGATTACGAATTACGTGGGCCGGGTGCGGGCCTGCGTTGCGCGTGCGGCGCAGCGGGCGCGCGGGTCGCGTGGTGATCAGGTCTCGATCTCGTTCCAGGTTGCCGGGAGTGGGCGAATCGGTGGCGTCAGCGTTAACGGCTCGCCACGCTTTGCCAACGCTGTACAGCGTGCGGTCCAGGGCGCGCGGTGCCCGGCCCCCCCGCCTGGCGCGCCCACAAGTTACTCGGTCGCCGTGCGCGCTCGCTGAACGGGCAGGCGTCCGTGGCGCGCACGCGAGCCGCGCGGCGTCGAAGTGCTGGCGATGGTGCTGATTGCGGGATCGCCCCCGGTTCAGGGGACGCGCCGGGCATTTCCGAGCTCGTCCGCAGGTGTCGAGCGGGCCCTGTCGCGTGTCGCCGCGGGCGCATGTGTGAGCGCCGTCCGCAGCGGTGCGAGAGCCGGAGCCCGCGCTGCCGGATCGGGCGGAGCGGGCCGCGCCGGGTGCTTCGACGTAACCCGCTTGACACGCTCGCTCCATCAGATATGCGCCAGAGAGCCTCGGTTCCGGTGCTGCGTGCAGCCCGGATGAAAAGGGAACGCAGTGAGATCGCACAGCGGTCGAGTCTGCGGCTGCCCCCGCAACTGTGAGCGGTGAGCGACGCCGGATATGCCACTGACATGTCGGACGACATGCTGGGAAGGCCCGGAGAAGCGACGACCCGCGAGCCAGGAGACCTGCCGAGGTGATCACCCTGTCCGGGTGCGGGGCGCGCCATGGGCAACGGTCGAACCGTAGCGGTGACGAGTCATCGTCTGCGGAGGGCATCCTTCAAAGACACGGCAAGGTCGCCGGCCAACGTGCCGGCTTTGAAGGAGGGCAAAATGGCCCGTCGTTTCTTTTCCATGACCGCGGCGTCGATGGGCGCCGCAGCGGTGATTGCGCCCATCGGAGCGCTGGCACAGGCCGAGGGCCCGGCGGTGGCGCTCGACCCGATCGTGCTGTCGGGCGGGTTGACACCTATTCCGCAGGAGGCGTTTGGCCGTGCAAGCACCGTGCTGACGGAGGCGGACATCGCGGCCCAGGGCGAGCGCTACATCGCCGACGTCCTGCGCAGCATTCCCGGCCTCGCGGTGTCCCGCACCGGCGCGTTCGGTGGCCTCACTCAGGTCCGCATTCGCGGGCATGAAGGCAACCATACGCTGGTCCTGATCGATGGCGTCGAGGTGAATACGGTCAACCAGGGCGAGTACGATTTCGGAGGGCTCCTGACCGCCGACATCGACCGCATCGAGGTCCTGCGCGGGCCGCAGTCCTCAATCTACGGCTCCAATGCCATCGGTGGCGTGATCTCGATCACCACCCGTCGCGCGACCGCGCCGGGGCTGTCGGGCGCCGCAGGGGTCGAGCTCGGCACATCCAACACGGTCAACGGGCAGCTCGCCCTGCGCCAGGGCTTCGAGAATGGCGGGCTGAGCTTCTCCGCAACGCGCCAGGTTTCCGATGGCTTCGACGTCTCGGGCGCGGACGGCGAGGACGACGGAGATCGTAACACCACGCTCAACCTCACCGGCGACTACGCGCTTGCGCCCGGCGTCGTACTCGGCGGGACCCTGCGCGCGACATCGCGTGTCTCGGATTTCGACGGCTTCACCTTTGGCGCGGCCACGACAAAGGATCTGGTCGTCGATGCTCCCGGCGATTACGGCGAGGTCGATGAGCTCTTCGCGTCGCTCTTCCTGGAGGCCGAGGCCTTCGGTGGCCGACTCGATAATCGCCTCGCGTTCACCTTTGCCGACACCGACCGCGTGAGCTTCACCAACAATGCTAAAAGCGGCGACAACAGCGGCATCCGGCGCACGCTGGCCTATTCCGGGACCGTCGCGCTCGATGCATCGACCGTCGCCACCGCTGCGCAAACGCTCACCTTCGCGGTGCAATACGAAGACGAGCGCTA
>JBCCYI010000050.1:0-22758 GCA_039189975.1 Pseudomonadota bacterium | reverse complement strand
GCGGTGGGCAGGCCAGGTAGAGATGGCCCGCGTCGATCAGCGGCCGCATTTGCGCATAAAAGAAGGTCATCAGGAGAGCAGCGATGTGCGCCCCGTCGACATCCGCATCGGTCATGATGATGACCTTGTCGTAGCGCAGATCGTCCAGCCGAAACCTGGTGCCAAGACCGGTGCCCAAAGCCTGCGTCAGATCCGAGATCTCTGCGTTCGTTCCCAGCTTTGACGAGGCCGCGCCGAGCACGTTCAGGATCTTGCCCCGGAGCGGCAGCAGCGCCTGTGTCTCCCGGCGCCGCGCGGCTTTCGCCGAGCCGCCCGCGCTGTCGCCCTCCACAATGAAGAGCTCGGTGCCCTCCCGGTTCGTCGCCGTACAATCGACGAGCTTGCCTGGCAGGCGCAGCTTTTTGGTCGCCGACTTCCGCGCGGTCTCTTTTTCCTGCCGGCGGCGAATGCGCTCCTCCGCCCTGAGCACGAGAAAATCGAGGATCGCACCCGCGGATTTCGGGTCTGCCGCAAGCCAGGTGTCAAACCGGTCGCGCACCGCGCCTTCGACCATGCGCGCCGCTTCCGTCGTTGCCAGGCGGTCCTTCGTTTGACCCACAAATTCCGGCTCCGAGATGAAGCACGACACCAATGCGCAGCCCCCGGTGATCAGGTCGTCCCGCGTGATCTGCCCGGCTTTCTTGTTGCCGGCCAACTCCCCGTAGGCCTTCACGCCCTTCAGGATCGCCGCCCAAAAGCCTTGCTCGTGGGTGCCGCCCTCTGGCGTGGGCACGGTGTTGCAGTAAGACTGGATGAACCCATCGCGCGACGGGGTCCAATTGATGGCCCACTCCACGGAGCCGGGTGCCCCGAATTTTCCGGAAAATTCGACCTTCCCCGCGAACGGTTTCTCGGCATAGGTCGTTGTGGCGCCAAGCGTCTCCGCCAAGTAATCCGCAAGGCCTCCGGGGAAGTGAAACGTTGCCTCGGTCGGCGTTTCCCCGTCGTCCTGTGCCGATTTCCAACGGATTTCCACCCCGGAGAAGAGGTAGGCTTTCGAGCGCACCATCTTGAAAAGCCGCGCGGGGCGGAACCGGAGCGACCCAAAAATCTCCGCATCTGGATGGAAGCTCACCGTCGTGCCGCGCCGATTCGGCGCCGGCCCCACCTTTTCCACCGAGCCCTGCGGGATGCCGCGCGAGAAGGATTGCGCCCAGAGCTCCCGGTTGCGCGCAACCTCGACGCGCACATGATCCGAGAGCGCATTCACCACCGACACGCCGACGCCGTGCAGGCCGCCCGACGTCTGATAGGCCTTGCCAGAGAACTTGCCCCCCGCATGCAGCGTGCACAGGATCACCTCCAACGCGGACTTGTCGGGGAATTTCGGATGCGGATCAACGGGGATGCCCCGACCGTTGTCGCGGATCGTCACGGTGTCATCGGCCGCCAGCTCGACCTCGATGCGGGTGGCATGGCCCGCCACCGCTTCGTCCATGGCGTTGTCGAGAACCTCGGCCACAAGATGATGGAGGGCGCGCTCATCGGTCCCTCCGATATACATGCCAGGACGTTTCCGTACCGGTTCAAGCCCCTCGAGCACTTCGATCGCGGAGGCATCGTAGGTGGGTTGTCCGGCGCCGGACAAAAGATCATCGGGCATGGGGGCGCTGCTCTTCTTGGTGTTTGCCCCACCCTATGTCATATCACCGCTCTGTGGGAAGGGTGCGCGCAGGCCATGACGAGATCAGCGCTCCCGAACCATCCGCCCTCACGGGACGATCCCCGGTCGGGACCTTGCGGCCGGACAAGAGCGCAAAAGGAACCACCGATGGACTGGAACGCACGCTACGCCGACAGCACCTACCTTTTCGGAACCGACGCCGCTCAGGCGCTCACGCAGCACCACCGTCTCCTCCGGCCGGCATCGACCGTGCTTTGTGTGGCGGATGGCGAGGGGCGCAACTCGACCTTTCTGGCCGAGCAGGGCCATGACGTCACGGCCTTCGACCCCTCGTCCAACGCGCTCGACAAGGCGCGCGCTTTGGCCCGCGCCCGCAAGGTCGAGGTCGCGCACGAACAGGCTGACCTTGAGGCCTATGCCTGGCCGCCCGCGGCCTTTGACGCGGTGGTCGGCATCTTCATTCAGGTCGTCTCGCCGCCCGAACGCGCGCACCTCTTTCGAAACATGGCACAGACGCTCTCCCCCGGCGGTGTACTCTTCCTGCACGGGTACGCCCCGCGCCAGGTTCAATATGGCACAGGCGGCCCTCCAACACCTGACAACATGTACACCGTGCCGCTTCTGGAGGAGGCTTATCCCGGCTGGGAGGTGCTGCGCGCCTCGGATTACGACGCCGAAATCCACGAAGGCACCGGCCATTCCGGCCGCTCGGCCCTGATCGATTTTGTCGCCCGCAAGCCTTTGTGAAGCGGAAAGGCGCCGGCCTGCGCAGCCGCTCGTGTTGCAGGAGAAGCGCCAGTGCCTTACCTTTCGGCCATGACAATCGCGGCCTTTGCCCCCTCACTCGCGCGCGCGCTGGTCGCGGCCGCCCTTGCCATGCCGGCGCCCGTGATGGCGCATCCGCACATCTTCATCGACACCGGGGTTGAGCTTCTCCACGGGGACGATGGCCGCGTTGCGGCCATTCGGATCGCCTGGACCTATGATGAGCTCTTTTCGCTCCTCCTTCTAGAGGACCTTGGCCTGGACAGCGACTACGACGGTGTTCTGACCAATGCCGAGCGGCAGGACCTGCAGGGCTTCGATATGGCGTGGCCCGACGATTGGGACGGAGACGTCTATGTCGAGGTCGATGGCGTCGCTCTCCCTCTGGGTCCGCCACAGCCCGGCGTGTCGGAGCTTTTGGACAATGGCATGCTCTATTCGGAGCACACCCGTGTGCTCGACCGTCCCGTCGACGGTGCGCTCGAAGCGCTGGTCGTCAAAGTGTACGACCCGACCTTCTATACGTCCTACACGATCCTGCCCGAACGTGTGCACAGTGACACCAGCGGCTGCCAGACTGCGGTCTTCACGCCGGACCTCGATTCTGCCTATGCATTTCTCGAGGCCGCTCTGGCCGAGCTTGGGGCCCAGGTTGACGACCCCTTCGAGGCGGTGCAGTTTCCTGCCGTCGGAGATCGCTTTGCCGAAGAGGTGCGGTTGACCTGTGCAGGCGCGGAGCACGGCGGATGAGCGCGCGCGGCATCGTCGCCCTTTGCGTCCTCACTGTCGTGGCGGTCGGCGCCCTGCTCTGGTCGGGCGGGGTGTTTGACCCTGTCGCACGATGGGCGGCGGAGGGACAGCGCACGTTCCAGAATGCCATGGCCGGTGGCCTTCGTGCATTGCGTGCCGGGGAGCCCGGCGCCCTGATGACACTGCTTGGCCTGTGTTTCGCCTATGGCTTCTTTCATGCCGTCGGCCCGGGGCACGGCAAGGTGCTGATTGGCGGGTACGGCCTCGGACGGCGAGTGCCGGTGGGGCGCTTGGTGAGCTTGGCGCTGGCGTCGTCTCTGGCGCAATCCGCGACGGCCGTGATCCTCGTCTACGCGGGGGTCCTGGTGTTTCAGTGGACGCGCCAGCAAATGACGGATCTGGCCGATCAGTCGCTGCAATCCGCCAGCTATGTAGCCATCGGCCTTGTGGGCGCATGGCTTTTCTGGCGTGGGGCCCGGGGCATGTGGCGTCTTGGTGGGCACCGGCTTGTCGCGTCCTCGGCTCTTCGCCCTGGCCCGCAGTCGCTCGCCTATGCCGGTGCCGCGCCTTTTGAGCCACCACGGGGGATTGCCGATGTTAGCGTGGGGGGCGCGTCCCCAGTTGCCGCCGCCGCACGGGAGCAGGCGCCAAAGCGCGCGCAGGGTGAGGGCGGAAATGCGTGCAGCGCGCATGTCCATGCCCATCACGCGCAGGCGGCTGAGGTGCAGCCCATGGCGGCGAGTGCCGCGCACGGCACCGACGGCGCGGGCGCGTGTCCGACCTGCGGGCATGCTCACGGGCCGACAGTCGAGGAAGCCGTGCGGGTCCGCTCGGTGCGGGATGCTCTGGTGCTGATCGGTGGGATCGCGATCCGGCCCTGCACGGGGGCTCTCTTCGTCCTGATCCTGACCTGGAACATGGGAATTCAGGCCGCCGGGATCGCAGGCGCATTTGCCATGGGCCTCGGCACCGCGACCGTAACGGTCGCCGTTGCAATCAGCGCCGTATTCCTGCGCGAAAGCACGGCTTTTGCCGTCTCACAGCGCTCAGGCGCTCGCCTCCTCGGGCCGTCTCTTGAGCTTCTCGCCGGAGCCCTCGTGGTGCTGGTGTCGAGCCAGCTGCTCCTGCGCGGCTTCTGACAACACGCCTGCGACGCAAGGCGCCCTGGCCCGGCCGGTCCTTTTCTGGCGCCCTCTGCGTCCCGGACCCGGCGTGGCTGCGCCCAGACCGCTTGCCCGCCGCGCGCGCGGGCGCTATGGGCGTGCCATGTCCCAGACATCCGGTTTTCCCCTGTCCCGTGCGGGACATGCGCGGGCGTTGTTGAGCCTCGGTCTGCCACTTGTCGGCGGCCATGTGGCGCAGTTTGCCGTGGGCGCCACCGACACGCTGATGCTGGGCTGGTACGGTGTGCCGGAGCTCGCCGCCGGCGTCTTGGGCAGCACCTATTTCTTTGTGTTCTTCATCCTCGGCGCCGGTTTTGCCTGGGCCGTCATGCCGATGGTGGCCGCCGAGAGCGGATCGGGAGAGGA
The DNA here is from genome assembly GCA_039189975.1 of Pseudomonadota bacterium. Taxonomy (GTDB): domain Bacteria; phylum Pseudomonadota; class Alphaproteobacteria; order Rhodobacterales; family Rhodobacteraceae; genus HLUCCA09. Next base: position 18,051 of record JBCCYI010000050.1, on the reverse strand, counting down.
TCCGACTCAGATCCGGCGCGTCACCCGTATGGGGCTATGGCTTTCGACGCTCTACGCCGCCATCGCGATGCCGGTCATGATCTGGTCCGAGCCGCTCCTGCGGGCGCTGGGCCAGGATCCCGACACGGCGGTGATGGCCGCCCACTACCTCGGGATCGCCGGCTGGGCCTTGTTTCCCGCGCTCGCGACGATGGTGTTGCGCAGCTACCTGGCCGCGCTGGAGCGCACCCAGGTCGTGCTTTGGGCGACGGTCGCCGGTGCGGCTGTCAATGCGCTGGGCAACTGGGTGCTGATCTTTGGGCGTTTCGGGCTGCCGGAGATGGGCGTGCGCGGGGCTGCCCTGTCGTCTGTGCTGGTGCAGGTGGTGATGTTCGGCGTTCTGATCGTCTATGCGCTGCGGGTCTTTCCGCAGCACACGCTGCTTGCCCGGATCTGGCGACCGGACTGGCAGGCATTCGGCGCGGTCTTCCGCCTCGGCTGGCCGATCGGCCTGACCAACGTGGCCGAGGTCGGAATGTTCTCCGCCTCGGCCGTCATGGTCGGGTGGCTCGGAGCGGTGCCGCTGGCCGCCCACGGGATTGCCCTCCAGGTGGCCACGGCGGGGTTCATGGTCCACATGGGTCTGTCGAATGCCGCAACGATCCGCGCCGGCAATGCGCTGGGTCGAAAGGACGTTTTTGGCCTCCGGCGCGGGGCAGGTGTGGCGATTGTCATGTCGCTCGCCTTTGCCTGCGCCACGATCGTCGTTTTGGTTGCGATGCCCGAGGCGCTTGTTGAGCTCTTTCTGGCGCCCGATGAGCCCGCACGGGCACAGATCGTGGCGCTGGGTGTCGTGTTGATCTTTCTGGCGGCCGCCTTTCAGGTCGTTGACGGGGCGCAGGTGGTGGTGGTGGGCCTCCTGCGCGGCGTGCAGGACACGCGGGTGCCCATGGTCATCGCCGGTGTCAGCTACCTCGGGATCGGCCTGCCCTCCGGCTATGTGGCCGGGTTCGTTCTGGGCTGGGGCGCGCCTGGTGTCTGGGTCGGGCTGATTGTCGGGCTGGCCTGCGCGGCGCTCTTTCTGAGCAGACGCTTCTGGGGGCGGGTGCTGGCGTCGCTGGTCCGGCAAGTGGAAAGCGGCGCGCGCCTCCCGCAAGGAGCGCTTGGCCAGGCCCCCCTCCCGGCGTCCGGGCCGGAGACGCCGCGCACCATCCTGTAGCCCGCCGCGCGCGCCTGTTCCGCCGGACCGCGAGGGGCGTTTGCACCGCGCTTCTTTGCGCAGAGAGCGCTGACGGCCGCAATAGGGCCGCCACGTACTTGCGGATCCTGCGTGTGAGCGGCGCCTATTGGCAGCCGTCGCGCGCCCAGATCTTCAGCGCTTGTTTGAAGCTGCCTCCGTAGGGATGCACCTTTTGCAACGAGCGCTCGGAGACCTCGCGCGACGCGGCATAGACTTCGCCTTGCGAGCAAAGCGCAGCGCGCGTCCACTCGTGACAATTCGCGCAACTCTGGCCCTGCCAGAGCTCCGGCGGCAGGCCTTCGATCGGGGGGAAGAGTGGCGAGCCGGCGATCAGCTCCGGGATCGTCAACCCGTCGATCTCCGGGGTGGCGCTGCGCAGAGGTTGGCCGAAGCTGACGGTCTCCGGGAGCGCCGTCGCCGTCACGTCGGGGGCTGTCTGCGTCGGGGCAGGGGGCGTGGGTGCGGCGGCGACCGGCTGTCCGGCGATCGGATCCTTCTTTTGCAAGGTGGTCAGCTCGGTTCGTGCAAATTCGGCGAAGACGCCGTCGGGAAACGCGTCGAGATAGGCCTGATAATCCTCTGCCGCGCCAGAGGCTTGTGCGGCAGCAATCAGGGCTTCTTCATCGGCGTTCGGCTGTTGTGGGGCGGGCGCTGCAGGCGCCGCGGGCTGCACTTCCTGCGCAACGAGGGCGGCGAGCAGCGTGCGCGCCTCTTCTGCGTAGGGGCTGTCGCCGTAGCCGCGAAGATAGAGCATCACCTGCACCGGGTCGTTCGTTGCCTTCACGCCTTCCCAGAGCTCCTGGGCCGCGACGAGGGCCGGATCCACCGGCTCTTCTTCGACAAAGGCGAACTCGCGGGTCAGGGAGGACGTGTCCCACGGCGTCTGGGCGCCGCGGGTTTCGTCCAGCACAGCGACACGGACGTTGCGGAAGACCTCTTCGATGGGACGCCCGGGAATACGCATTTCCCGCGCGAGCGCATGGGAGAACGGGCTGTTTTGCCCCGCACCGTCGAGAGCGACGCCGCCGGGCTCGGTCGCGTAGGCCAGGAATGTGCCGGTCGGTGCTTTCATTTCCGCCAGACCATCGTCAAAGAAGCTCAGCCCGTCCTCAAACGGGTTGTTCCGGCAGGCGTCGAGGATCACGATGTTGGTCTGGTTGCGCGCCGAGAACATCTGCCGAAGCACCGCCTGAGCTTCGAGCGCGACGAAGTCGAGGTCTGCGGGGTCGCTGACCTGCGTGTCGGTCGGCAAAAGATAGTTCGCTCCGAAGGATTGAACGCCGTGCCCGGCGTAGTAGAAAAGCCCCGTCGCCTCAGGCCCGGCGTTGCGCAGGGCGCGCCCGAACTCGGCCACGCCACGCTTCAGCGCGGTCAGGTCCGCGTCTGTCAGGAGCGTGACGTCAAAACCGACCTCCTCCAGAGACTGCGACATCAAGACCGCGTCCGACACCGGGTTTTCCAGCGGCGTGATCGACGAATAAGCGCCGTTTCCGATGATCAAAGCGATGCGCGGGCCGGCGTCGGCCGTGCGCGATCCAAACAACGCCACAATCAAAACGCATGAAAAAAGAGCAATAATTCTGTGCATTTTCGCTCCAACAACAAGCCGCATTGGGTTTCCTATCGTTGCCATACTTGGGCCCTTCACACACGATCACAAATCAAAAGGGCGATTCTCTCGCAGGATGATGACTTTTCTGCTGCAATTCGGTTACCCTCGGGCAGATGCCCCAAGGGGAAGAGCCGGATGACGGCGAGATTAGGGAGCTGACACATGACGTACATTCCGACCCTTCGTGCCGCACTCACGGCCTTTAGCGTGGCGCTGGCCACGACGGCAACACCCTTGCTGGCCAACCCTTTCGCGCCCGGTTGGGTGCTGGAAGCGGACGCGTCGGCGCTGCGCTTCACATCCGTCAAGAACGGCTCGGTGACCGAAACCTCCAGCTTTGCCACATACACCGGCCTCATCGATCCCAATGGCACAGCCTCGGTCAATATCCTGCTCGATTCTGTCGATACGAAAGTGGACCTGCGCAACGTACGCATGCGTTTTCTCTTCTTTGAGACGTTCAAATTCCCTGAAGCGACGGTGTCGATGCAGCTGACCGAAGAGATGGTCGCCGGGCTCGCCGAACGGCGCCGCATGGTCATGACGCTGCCCTTCGACCTCACGATGCGCGGGATCACGAGAACGGAAGAAGCGGAGGTGGCGATCACGTTGCTGGGGGAGGATATGGTGTCGGTCTCCTCTTACACGCCGGTGACGCTGAAGACCCAGGAATATGATCTTGAGGTTGGCCGGGGCAAGCTCGAGGAAGCGGCGGGCGTCACAATCGTGCCGCAATCCACGGTGAGCTTCGACTTTGTCTTCGCGCGCCTGCCGGGCGAGGGCGGACAGGTCCCCGTCGCCTCAGCGCCGGCCGAGGCAACGCCCGCCGCCGCCGAAACCGCTACTGCGCCAGCGTCCGGTTTCGTTGTGGCCACGCCGCAGCCGACGCAGGTCGCGCTTGAGACGGCGGGGGATTTCTCGCTTGAGGAGTGCGCGGGCCGGTTCGAGATCCTGAGCCGTACGGGCAACATCTACTTCAGCACCGCCTCCGCCCGTCTTAGGGACGACAGCCGCGCCGTGCTTGATAGTATCGCCGACATCATCGGGCGTTGCCCGGGTCTGAAGGTTGAGGTTTCGGGGCATACCGACAGTGACGGCTCCGAAGCGAACAACCAGCGCTTGTCCGAACGCCGCGCCGCGTCGGTTGTGCAGTATCTGTCGGCCAACGGGGCGCCGTCCGATCGGATGGTTCCGGTGGGCTACGGCGAGAGCCGCCCGATCGTGGCCAACGATTCCGCAGCCAACAAGCAGCGCAACCGCCGTATCGAGTTCGCTCTCGGGCAGTAGCTGTTTGCCCTCGGGCCCGGTCCCGCCTGTGGCGTTCCGACCAACGGGCACGCGCCGGTCCGCCCACAAGGAGCGGACCGGCGCGGCCTGAAGGTGCCCGTCAGGCGGTCGCCTGAGCGAGGTTCGGTCTCCTTGGCTTGACGATGAGGATGCGCGTCGCTCTGGTGGAGCTCTTCCGCGCAGAGGCAAAAGTGGCCCTTTGGATCCGTGCCGGGCGGCTCCGCGGATCGCATCCGCCGGCCCGGGTGGTTTCCTTTCGGCGTCGGGAGCTCGGGGCGAGGGGGTGCTGCGCGGTGCTTGAGGCTGTAACGAGATGCACGGCGGCGGCCCGTTCGACAAGGCGTGTCGAGCCGCTGTCCTGACATGCGTTTTGGGGTCTTGGGACGCTGTTTCAATGTGGTTCAGTGCGACAGACCGGCGATAGGGATTGGCCGAGCGCAGCGATCCTGCATCGCGCGGGCGTGTGTGGCCCGGGCAGTGGTGCGGGGGACGGACGCCCTCTGACAGGGATCGCGGCCCCTAGGTCCGACGTCCAGAGCGAGTGCCTCGCCTCTTTTCGGCGGATCACTGACCGGCGCCGCAGCGCGCTCTGAGCTGGGTCAAGGCCTATCGCTGTCTGGTTTTGGCTCCTGACGGGCGAGGGCGTCCGCCTTCTTGCGCACAAGGACCGAACGCAGGTCATGAATGGACAGAAGCAGCGTGTCGGTGACCTCGGCCAAGTCCTGCTCCGACGCTTTGGATTGTGCCCATTGCGCCGTGCGGTTGATCTGTTCGATACAAAGCCGCACGTCTTCGAGGGTGCGCCGGGCGAGGATCTCTTGGCGCGCCTCAATCCATTCGGTGATCGCCGCGTCGTCCGCTTCGGTGAGGGCGCGCCCGCCGTGGGGTTTGACCTCGCCGCTGCGCATGTTCACCACAGCGATCTGTTCGAACTCGAGGCGACGGGTGCGGCTGTCATCGGCCACGCGAAACACCAGCGCGCCATTGTCGCGAATGCGAAAGAAGTAAGACGGCAGAGCGCCCGTCATCGGCCCGCTCTGGGCGGCAATGGCGCTCCGCTGCCCCCGGCGGTCCCGCGATCGTGTCGTCCGATCGGCGTGTGCGGTGGTGTCGCGCCGGGTGGCGTGGCGCCTTTGGCGCCAGGCCGGGCCCACCGCCCCCGCGCGACAAGGGCGCGGAGGCGGTGGGGCGCATGTCCGGCGCTGGTCACGAGAGCTCCGCGCAGAACTCCTGGATCCGGCGGCAGGCCTCCGTCAGGGCTTCGTCCGAGGTGGCGTAGCTCACACGGAACGCCGGGCTGAGCCCGAACGCAGCCCCAAAGACGACGGCGACACCTTTTTCCTCCAGAAGCGCCGTTGCGAAGACTTCATCGTTTTCGATCTTGGTGCCTGCGGCCGTCGTCTTTCCGATGCAGCCCGAGATCGTCGGGTAAACGTAGAACGCGCCTTCGGGCACGGGGCAGGACACGCCCTCGGCCGCATTGAGCATCTCGACCACCAGATCGCGCCGACGCACGAAGGTTGCGTTATTGGTGGGGATGTAGTCCTGCGTGCCGTTCAGCGCCTCAACCGCGGCCCACTGGCTGATCGAGCACGGGTTCGACGTCGATTGCGACTGGATCTTGCGCATCGCCTTGATGAGCGTCTCGGGGCCCGCGGCGTAGCCGATCCGCCAGCCGGTCATGGCGTAGGCCTTGGACACGCCGTTGCAGGTCAGCGTCCGGTCGTAAAGGCCGGGCTCGATCTGGGCGGGCGTAACGAACTCAAAATCGTCGTAGACGAGGTGCTCGTACATGTCGTCGGTCATCACCCAAACATGCGGATGACGCATCAGCACATCCGTCAGCGCCTTGAGCTCTTCGCGGGTGTAGCCGGCGCCCGTCGGGTTCGAGGGGGAGTTGAAGATCAGCCATTTCGTCTTGGGCGTGATGGCGGCTTCGAGCTGGTCTGCGGTCAGCTTGTAGGCCGTCTGGCTCGAGGTTTCGGCCACGACGGGCTCGCCGCCTGCGAGCAGCACCATGTCGGGGTAGCTCACCCAGTAGGGCGCAGGAATGATCACCTCGTCGCCGGGGTTCAACGTCGCCATCAGGGCGTTGTAGAGGATTTGCTTGCCGCCGGTGCCGACACTGACTTGGGCGGGCGTGTAGTCCAGCCCGTTGTCCCGCTTGAACTTCGCGCAGATCGCCTGCTTCAGCTCGGGGATCCCGTCGGGCGGGGTGTATTTCGTCTTGCCCGCGTCCATCGCGGCCTTGGCGGCGTTCTTGATGTTGTCGGGTGTGTCGAAATCCGGCTCTCCCGCGCCCAGGCCGATCACATCGCGGCCCGCGGCTCTGAGCTCGGCCGCTTTTGTCGTAACGGCAATCGTGGGCGACGGTTTCACCCGGTCGAGTGTCGCGGAAAGGAAAGTCATGGCCGCCTCCGGTTGTATCACAGCTGGCGCAGGCTTAGGCTCGCCCTCGTAGCCGTTCAAGCCATAACCGTTATTCGGCGCCGCGTTGCGCGCGCCCGTCGCAGTCATTTCGCAGGAGACCGCCGCATGGACAGTGCTTTCGACGCTATCGAGGCCGAGACGGACGACAATTGGTACGGCGCGGAGACGGCCACGTTCGGCGATCGGGTCGCGGGCGCGCGCGATGCCCTCGGGATCGGTCAGCCGGAGCTGGCCCGCCGCCTGGGCATCAAGGTCAAGACGCTGCGCGACTGGGAGAACGACCTCGCCGAGCCGCGCGCCAACAAGCTGCAGATGCTGGCCGGTGTCCTCGGGGTTTCGCTGATGTGGCTCCTGAACGGCGAAGGCGACGGCATCGACGCGCCCGCTGACAGTGACAGCACACCCAAAGCCGTGCGCGATCTGCTGCTCGAATTGCGCGCGCTGCATGCCGAGCTGGATCGCACGACGGACGGCGTGGCTCGCGTGGAGAAGCGTCTGCGCCAGCTTCTGGCCGACAAGGGCGATGCCGAATGAGCCTTCCGGATCGGGAGCCGACCGGTCTCGTCGGGGAGACGGACGAAGCCCGGCGCAAGCGTTTGCGCATGCGCAGCTGGCGGCGGGGGATCAAAGAGATGGACCTGATCCTTGGCGCCTATGCCGACGACCGTCTTGACGGCATGGGCGCCGATGAGCTGGCGCTCTATGATGCGCTCCTCTCCGAGAACGATCAGGACCTCTACGCCTGGGTGACCGGGCGCCGTAGCCCTCCGCTGACGTTCGCACCGCTCGTGGCGCGCATCGCCGAGCATGCCAACCATCGCTGAAACTCAGTGCAGTTTGCGCGAAATTCTGCGCTTTTGCAGAATGCATTAACGCCATATTTGCATCTTGGCGTCACAACACCTCCGACGAAGCAAGCCGGAGGCATGGAATGAGCATCCACGATCCCGTCGTTCCGGGGCAGACCCGAGCCTTCATGGCAGGGTACCTTGAGGCGCTCATGTTGCTTGAGCGGCTGCATCGATTGTTGCTCGATGTGATTAAGGACGAATTCGAGCGTGTCGGCGTTCTGGAAATCAACGCCGTTCAGGCTCTGCTCCTCTTCAACATCGGGGATAATGAGGTGACCGCGGGGGAGCTGAAGTCCCGGGGATATTACCAGGGCTCGAACGTATCGTACAACCTAAAGAAACTCGTGGACATGGGCTACATGCACCATCAGCGCTGCGAGATTGACCGACGGTCGGTGCGGGTCCGGCTCACAGAGAAGGGGCGCGGGATCCGCGATGTTGTCGCGGCGCTCTTTGAACGGCATGCCGACGGGTTGGTCAGCCGAGAGATCATCGACATGCAGGGCATGGACCATATCACCACGTCCCTACGCCGCATGGAGCGATATTGGACGGATCAGATCCGCTACATCTACTGACAAGACAGTCTACGCGCGTCCAGGCCGAGCAGTCGGATGTACGGGCCGTGGGTCAATCGCGACCATTGCCAAAAAGCGTCCCAAAGCTTGATATGTGCCCTCGCACTGATGGGGCGTCACTAAGCCGTGCGTGCCACGCCATCCCGCGAGACTGCGCAGACGCTGCCATGGTGCCCACTGCTCTGAGCTCCAAGCTCTTGATTGTGACGCCCGAGATTGCGGACAAGCGTCCTACCAGTGGCCCGTGTTCTCCATGCTGGCCCATGGCTCCGCTGACGGCTTCGCGTCACCGATTTGCAGCAACTCCACGGAGACGTTGTCTGGCGAACGGATAAAGGCCATGCGCCCGTCGCGCGGCGGCCGATTGATCGTGATGCCGGCGTCCATCAACTCCTGGCATTTCGCGTAGATATCCTCGACACGGTAGGCGAGGTGGCCGAAGTGGCGACTGTCGGACGGCAGGCCATCGTCCCCGTCCCAATTGTACGTCAACTCGACATCATGGGTGCCGTCTTCCTGTCCTGGAGGACACATGAAGACCAGGGTGAAGCGCCCCTTTTCGTTTTCGCTCCTGCGCCGTTCGACAAGTCCAATGAGCTCATAGAACTTGATGGATGCCTCTAGGTCCTTCACGCGCACCATCGTGTGTAAGAATTCGATCTTCATGGGTCCCTCCTGACTGTTGGGTGCGGTGCCAACCGCCGTGTCGTCGCACCCTAGTGCACGCAAGTCTCGACGCAAGCCTGTCACAAGGGCGTCCGGAGCACCAAACCGCGCTAAAACGCTGATTCGAATCCGAGGGACACCCCGAGGCTCTCACCCTCGAATCGTGAAACGTTGGATGTCGACGTGGAGCCGATCAGCGAGACCACCGGGACAAATCCGAACACGTCGATTTGATCCACGTGCAGATTGAGCCGCGCGCTCCATTCCGTATCGTCCCGGCCTCCCGGAACATCAATGAATCCAACCGAGTATTCCTCGTAGGAACGTTCATTGTAGGCCACGCGTCCCGAGAGACGCACCCCCGAAACAGCCTCGCCCATCCAGAACCCAGCGTGGACTTCATATCCCGTGTAGGCCGCGTTTCCGTCGTCGGATGCCACCTGCGTTCCGGACAATCCGAAGCGTAGGACCGTTCCATTGTCGAGGCGGTGAAAGAACCGGGCGGCCAGTTCCGAGCCGGTCCTGTCCTGGGCCCCGGTGTCCGAGAGGCGTCGCTCCCCTTCCGCCGTAAAGCGCAGGCCCGTCCGCGCGCTCAGGTTGAAGGTGCGGGCCAGCGTCAGGCGTCCTACGCGATCCAGCCGGTCACCGCCGTACCATGTTTGGCCGAAGGCGAGGCTGTAGGTGTCGGGCAGTGGGCCCGGGGCATCGGCAATCTGGTGCCGTAATTCGATCTCGCCCACACCGTATTCAAAATCCGAGCCTTCGGCGCGCGGGGCGATGTCCTGCGCCTCCTCGCTGAGAAAGACAAAGCTTCGGTAGCCGTGGAACGCGAGCGATGTGCGCCCGGCCGCCGTCTCCGCGAATGTATAAGCAAAAGTGCCGGTGACGCTCGCCTCGACCCCCGACAAGGCACGCGCGGCCCCGCTGAGCACGCCGACAAAGGGTGAGTCGTCGATGACGAGAAAGGGCGAGTCCGATCCGCCGTTGACGTTGGACGACGGCGCCACGTTGAAGGCCAGCCGAACCTGCCACGGCGAGGCGCGCCGAACCGCCCCGAACGCCCCTGCGATACGGTCGCGCTGCGTCTCCGTTTCGGCCGATTGATAGGCGCGCCGCAGCCAGTATTGCGCCGCCCCGTAGCGCTCGTCCGCCATGGCGCCGGACGAGGCAAGATACGCAGCCTGATATCGCGCGGCATCACTCTCGGCCTGGGCAAAGGCGCGTCGGCCCGCCGCCCGGCCTTCCTCCGGCCGGCCCAGAGCGGTTTCCGTTGCCGAGAGCATCAGCAATGCAGCAACATCGTCTGGCCGCGCCTCGCTCATAAGTCGCGCTAACTGGTTGGCGAGAGGCACGTTTCCCGAGATCCAGGCGTTCTCGGCCAGAAGCCGTGCCTGATCGTAGCTCAGCGTGTCAGCGCGAACGTCCGGCGTCGGCACGTCCTGCGCCCAGGCCGCCGAAACGCCGACGACCGCCCCAAGAAGGGCGGCCGCAGCAAGGTCTATCGCGGCGCACCAGGCCCCGCGCCGCCTCATTCGCCAATGGGCCCGTCAAAGTCTCCAAGTCCGTCGCAGAACGTGGGCGAGCCAGCCGCGCCACACCGCGGAATGACGAAGATGCCGGACTCAATCGCCCGGTCGTCCGGCTCGACCGAGGGCAAGTGGCTCGCAGCCGTCAGGCCGCCCGCCATGCCTTCGGCATTCTCTCCGCCGAACACGCCGGCATAGGTGCCCACACCGCGCGGCGGTTCCTGATTATCGAGGCTCTCCTGCGTTTCTTGCAGCACATCCCCTTCGAAGGTACCCGTCTCCGATATCTCTGTCGGATCCAGGAAGAGCGTGTCGCCCGTCGGCGTACCGTCTTCGAAGCGTCTGTTGTAGACCACGCCGTTCATCGAGTTGTCCGCAAAGTCAACGTTGAAGAACACTTCCCCGGTGAGAAGCAGGGGCTGGCGTGGAACCGCGGGCGGATCGTTTGGCCGCGGCCCTTCCTCGACCAGTGTTGGATCATTCGTCCCAAAGTTGGTCACAGCCGCGTACCGCCCGCCGTAGGACACAAGCCCGCTCTCCGTCGGAGGGGTGAAATCCCCTTCGCGGTCGTAGTAGATCCCGCGGAAGAACTTATCGAACTGGCCGCCGTCTCCGACGGCACCCGCGTAGACCGCACCCTCCGCGGCCTCCGCGTAGAGGGCAACAAAGATCCGGTCCAGCCGGTCATCTTGCGTCGAGAACGCACGGTATCCGGGCACATCGGCCTCGGGTGCGCGTTCGTACACGCCGTCGACCTCGCCCGTGTCCAGATTGAGCCCCGTCACGATCAGCGTATCGTCGGAGGGGTCGTTGGGGTCGCCCACGTCCAGCCGCAGCGACTCCAAATCCGACAGGATTGCCGCCGGGATCACAATGTCGGGGACGGGCTCCACCGGAGTGGTGGGCTCATCGGGGTCCTGCCCGTTGACCGGGTTTGGGCGGTCGCCGCCCGAACACGCGGCCAGCGCAGTCACCAGGGCGAACAGGGACGCCTGTTTCCACATAATCTGCCTGCCTTCGCTTATGCGTCGCTTATAGGTTCAATCTGCTCGGGGTTTGCCCCTTATGGCGCGAAAGCTCGCCAGACCCGTCCGAAAAGTCAACGTTGCCAAGGCGTCGCGCGCCCCTCGTGGCCAAAGTGAGGCAATCGCGCCGCACTGGATATATGGCGGGAGCGCCCGCATCTAGTGGTTGGCCGAGGGGGCGCCACAAGATAAGGTGGGTTTCGACTCATGAGAGGAGCCCCCATGCCCATCACCCCCGAGCAGCAGGCCGAGATTGAGGCCGCCCGCAGCGCCCCCCAGCCCACCCTGCGCGCCGTCGCTCCGGGGATGGAGCAGCATCTCTACCACGCCTATCCCGTGCTCGATCACGGCTTTGTCCGGGTGATCGACTACATGGGCGACGATGCCGCCATCGTGCAGGCCGCCCGCGTGAGCTACGGCGCCGGCACCAAGAAGGCGCGCGATGACAGCGGCCTCATCCGCTACCTCATGCGCCACTGGCACTCGACCCCCTTCGAGATGTGCGAGATCAAGCTCCATGTGAAGCTGCCTGTCTTCGTCGCCCGCCAGTGGATCCGCCACCGCACCGCCAACGTCAACGAATACTCCGCCCGCTATTCGGTGCTCGACCGGGAGTTCTATATCCCCCAGCCCGACGCGCTGGCCGCCCAGTCCACAATCAACAACCAGGGCCGGGGCGCGACCCTCGAAGGCGCCGAAGCCGAACGCGTGCTCGAAATCCTAAAGTCCGACGCCACCCGCTCCTACGACCACTACGAAGAGATGCTGTCCCAGGACGGCCAACAGGGCCTCGCCCGCGAACTCGCCCGGATGAACCTGCCGGCCAATGTCTACACCCAATGGTATTGGAAAGTAGACCTCCACAACCTCTTCCATTTCCTCCGCCTGCGCGCCGACGCCCACGCCCAATACGAGATCCGCGTCTACGCCGAAGAAATCTGCCGCGTCGTCGCCGACTGGGTTCCCGCCGCCTACGCCGCCTTCGAGGATTACCGCATGGGCGGCGTAAATCTGTCCGCGAAAGGCGTGGAGTGTCTCCGCCGGATGCTGAAAGGCGAGGAGGTCACCCAGGAGACGTCGGGAATGTCGAAGGGGGAATGGCGGGAGTTTGTGGAGGTGGTTGGAGGCTAAATTTGATTCTGTTTTACTACGATGAAGTAAAATACAATCCGCCAGACCAGAAATCGTTCTATCTGGGCGGAGTTGGGCTAAGATTTGGAGATGCCCCTAGAATCGAAGGCATGGTAAATCAAGTTGCAAACGGTTTTTTTGGTCATAGCCGATTGGAGCGCCATTCAGAATTTCATGGTAAAGAGATTTCTGCCGGGAAAGGGGCATTCAAAGGTGTTGAGCCTGAAAAAAGACTTGAGGTCTACCAGAAACTCTTGCGGATAATAGCGGATGACGCTGTGATTCGATTTTATGTGGAAATCCTTCCAGAGAACCTTGTTACGCCGCAGCCCGAGGATGAGGTCGCGTTTATGTTCTTGGTGGAGAAGATCAACGATTTTCTCACGCGGCATGACGCAGTAGGAATGATCTTTGGCGACTACGATGAGCCGTCCATAGGCAGCTCCGTAGTGTCTTTGTCACAATACCGAGAGGGTGGGACGAAATGGGCGAGGGCTAAAGGGATAGATCGCTTAATCGACACTGTTCACTTTGCAAAGTCGCATCATAGTAGGCTAATCCAGCTTGCTGACGTCTACTTACATGCCAAGCAATATCATCAGTCTTCCGACTATAGTAGTTATTGGAGGCAGCAGTTCAACGTTGCCATACGCGATAGTGGAATACTTGCCGTGAGTTTCCTTAGGGTATGGCCGTCTGAGAAACGTTGGTACACGCGTTAGTTCGGTCCAATTATTCAATCTAAAGGTCAGATACAGTGGAGGCGCGGAACAAGGCCGGAGGCCGCCGCGCCATCGTCGGGCCGCCCCCACGGCCCGGCGATTGGGCTCCACTAGCGCCCACTTCTGAGCAAGGAAGGTCTTGGCTGCCATAAAGCACCCCGTTCCCCCGTCGGATCGCCGAACCGCGGCCCGACGATGGCGCGGCTTGTGCGGAGACGGTGAGGTGGGGCCGTTTGCGGCTGCATGCCCGCGCACGGGATCGGGGCGGGATAGGCGTTTTAATGAAACTTGCCAGAGTGTTAACGGGTTTCGCCACGAAACCGAAAAGGGGTGTTTGGGGTGCGAGTGGATAGGGGCTGGTGGGGGCGGTCGATTGCGGTAAGCTCTCCGATACGCACGGACTAGCGGGGAAGACGTGACCCAGGAGCTCGAGACCCTTCGCAAGAAACATGAGAAGCGGACGGCCGAGACGCTGACCGAGCTCTTGACCGAAGCCGTCCGGGCCGAGCCTGTCCGGGTGGCCGCCTGGGAGGCCATCGGGCAGGAGGATCCGGGCCGCGGTGCCTGGCCCGAGGAGGACAGCCGCGAGGTGATGAACGTGCTCAACCGCGCGCTCACCAAGGGCTTCGGCAGGCTCCGGGGGGAGTACCGCAACTACGTCGTCGACAAGGAGGTGAGCCATCCGCGCGGGGCGCCGCCTGTCGTGAAGGTTCGTGCGCGGTACAAGTTCAACCGGGTGGGCGGTGTGACCAAGGTCATCAAGTCTGGCGAGACGATCCGCTCAATGGCGAAGTGGCACTATGGGCACGCGTGTTATGGCAACACGGTGTGGGAGGAAAACAGCAAGTGGCTGGGCTCGGCCTGTCAGCAGGTGCCGGCGGGGTTCCCGGTCGTGTTGCCGACGCTGGAGGTGCCGGACTGGGACATGCCGCCCCGGGTGAAGCCGCCGAAGGGGTGTTTTGCCAAGGCCGTGCGCATTGTCTACCCGACGCTTTATCTGTCGGTCGACGGGTCGTCCTCGCGCAAGGTGGGCTGGGCGACGGACGCGTTTTCCATCGAAGTGACGCTCCGGTTTCGAGGGAACGTGCTGGTTCAGAAGAAGGGGACAGTGGGGCCCGACTTCAACTTCAAGCGCTATCTGGTAGATGCGAGCCGGGTACTGGATGACGTAATGTCCATGGCCTTCCTGTTTCAGGCGGAGGACAAGCGAGGCGCGCTTCATGTCAAGCTGACCAACCGCAAGGCGAAGCGGATTCAGCTTGGGGGTCAGTTGAAGCTGGCAACAGGTGGGCCGAAGTTGCGCTTGTCCGGTAATGGTGGAGATGTCACCCACAAGGACCACGCGATGGCCTTCCTGATGAACGTGGAGGCGGTGTTTCGGATCGTGCCGCGAAAGTCGGGCAAGCCGGTGCAGACATTTAACACACCGCTCTCGGTTTCGACGAATATGTCTTCGGATGGGCTTGCGCCGCGGCCCCTGATTCCGCCGAAGGGGACGCAGCAGCAGGCGGCGCCGAAGGGGACAGCGGCAGTACTGGTGAAGATGGGCGTGGTGTAGCCCCCAGTCTTTGCCGAGGCGTTCGGACGATCGTCGGCAATTGCATGGTGCGGCGGCCGGCCTCTGGGGAGCTGTGCCGTCCGGCGAGGCGCGGGCCGATGCGGCCGCCGGAGGTCTGGTGGAAGGGTTGCCTGTCCTCGCGTTGATGTGGCCTTCGCTGTCGGCGCTTGCTAGGGCAGAGCCACGACTTGGCGGAGAACGCGATATGGCTGACATCACACTCTACGGGATCCCGACCTGCGACACGTGCCGCAAAGCGCAGAAGGCGCTTGCGGTCGCTGGGCACGCGGTCACGTTCCGGGATGTTCGGGCGGAGCCGCTGACGGCGGAGGACGTGGCCCTGTTTCTGGGAGCATTCGGGGAGGCGCTGGTCAACCGTCGCTCCACGACGTTTCGCAATCTCAGCGAGGCGGAGAAAGGCGGCACCCCCGACGCGCTGTTGGCCGCCCATCCGACGGTGATGAAGCGGCCCGTGTTGCGCGCGGGCGATCGGCTGACGCTGGGATGGACGGACAAGATCAGGGACGCGTGGGGCTAGGGCAGGGCGGTGCACCGGCTTCCTGTCACGGTCTACTACGAAGACACCGACATGGGCGGGATCGTCTATCACGCGAACTACCTGAAGTTCATCGAGCGGGGGCGGTCGGACTGGGTGCGTGCCCAAGGGGTCGATCAGAACGCGCTGCGCGGTGACGGGGTGGTTTTTGCGGTCCGCCATATCGATGCGGATTTTCTCGGCCCGGCGCGGCTGGATGATCGGCTGAGTGTCGAGACCGAGCTCGCCGAGCTGCGCGGAGCGCGCTTCATCATGGCGCAACGGGTCGTCGACGTGGCGACCGCCAGGGCGCTTTTCGTGGCGCGTGTTACGATTGTTGCGATGTACATGGACGGGCGCGTGGCCCGTATTCCCAAGGGCTTGCGGGATCGGCTGGCGGCTGGCTGACGCCGAAGGCACGCCGGCAGGCGCAAATCTGCGTCGGCAAGGATCAGCCGATGCACGAACGTGTTGGTATTTGGCCTTCAAAAGCGTTAAGGTTCTGCACAAATGCCCGCCGTCAGATGCTGGGCGCAAGAGCAGGATAGTCAGGCCATGGAACCACTTGCCGCACAGGCAGCGGAGATCGATTTCTCTATGTGGGCGCTTTTTGCCCGCGCCACGCTCACTGTTCAGATCGTGATGCTGATGCTCGTCGTCGCGTCGATCTGGGGCTGGGCCATCATCTTGCAGAAGATCGTCAATTACCGCGCCGCGCGCCGCGCGGCGGCCAAGTTTGACCGGGCATTCTGGTCGGGCGAACCCTTGGACGAGCTTTACGACCAGATCGCCGACACGCCGAAATGCGCGGCCGAACGGGTGTTTGCCGCGGGCATGACGGAATGGCGCCGCTCGCATCGTGAGGATGGCGCGTTGATCCCGGGGGCACAGGCGCGGATCGAGCGGGCGATGGACGTGGCCATCAGCCGGGAGGCGGACACGCTTTCGGGCGGGCTCGGCTTTCTGGCGACGGTGGGGTCGACCGCACCCTTTGTGGGGCTCTTTGGGACGGTTTGGGGGATCAAGCACGCGTTCGAGCAGATCGCGATTGCGCAAAACACAAACCTCGCCGTGGTGGCACCCGGCATCGCCGAGGCGCTGTTGGCGACGGGGCTCGGCCTTTTGGCCGCCATTCCTGCGGTGATTGCCTACAACAAGCTGAGTTCGGACAGCGACCGGATCGTGGCAGGCTACGAGGCCTTTGCCGACGAGTTTTCGACCATTCTGTCGCGACAGCTGGACGCCTGAGCCATGGCGGCGTCAGTCATCAAGGGGGATGCGGGCGGATCGCGGCGCAAGCGGCGGCGGCGGGCGCAGCCGATGTCGGAGATCAATGTGACGCCGTTTGTGGACGTCATGCTGGTGCTGCTGATCATCTTCATGGTGGCCGCACCGCTCATGACGGTTGGGGTGCCGGTGGAGCTGCCACGGACTGCGGCTGAAGCGCTGCCGACGGAGACGGAGGAGCCGCTGACCGTCACGCTCACCGCCGAGGGCGGGGTGGCGATCATGACGACGGACGTCCCGTTCGACGATCTGGTGCCGCGCTTGCAGGCGGTGGCCACGGAGCGGTCGGACGATACGATCTTCCTGCGCGCCGACGGGGTGATCCCGTATGAGCGGGTCATGCAGGTGATGGGTGCGCTGAATGCCGGGGGCTTTTCCAACATCGGGCTAGTGACCGACAGCGGTGGCCCGCGCCTGGACGGGCGTGACGGGTGACGGCATGGAGCTTGGCACCGCGCTCAAGATCTCGGCGGGCGCCCATGGCGCGCTCATGGTGTGGGCGCTGGCGGCGGGATGGTTCTCGTCCGACTTTGACGACGCGATGGAGGTGACCGAGGTGACGCTCATCTCGGGCGAGGCCTTTGCGGCGCGCGTCGAGCAGTCGGGCGGAGGGACGCCTGCCGCTCCCGGTGCGCCGTTGCCACCCGTGGTGGAGCCCGACCCGGTCGTGTCCGATCCGGCAGAGCCCGTTCCCGCGCCTGAGGTGCCTTTTGCGACGGATGCGCGCGAGCTCGCCGAGACGCCGGGCGATACGCCGACGCCCGCACCCCGGGTGGCGCCGCGTCCTGCGGACCGTCCGGAGCCCGACGTCAGGGTCGCGCCGGAAGTGGTGGAAGCGGCCGAGCCAGTAGAAGCGCAAGATGTGGTCGATGCGGCTGAGGTGCCGGAGCCGACGGCACCCGAGGCCGCCACGACGCGCATCGTGACGGAAGCGACCGAGACGGGTGGGGCCGACGTGATCGCGTTGGCTCCCACGGCGACACCGCGGCCGCGTGTGCGTCCGGATCGTCCGGAGCCGACGGTCGAGGCGCCAGAGCCTGAGCCGCAGCCAGAGCCGGAGGAAGCGCCGGACGTCATGGAAGCTGCCGTGGCCAGTGCGTTGGCCGACGTGCTGTCGGGCGGCGGGGATCCGGTGGCGGATCCTGGCCCACCGATGACCGCGGGGGAGCGAGATGCCTTGCGGCTTGCGGTTCAATCGTGCTGGGTGGTCGACGTGGGGTCCGAGGCAGCGGATGTGACGGTGGTCGTCGGGATGTCGATGTCTCCGGAAGGGACAGTGATTGACGGGTCTTTACGGATGATCGAGGCGTCCGGTGGATCGGACGCGGCGATCCGGACGGCGTTTCAGTCGGCGCGGCGGGCGGTGTTGCGCTGCCAGCGGGATGGCTATGATTTGCCATCGGAGAAATATGCGCAGTGGCAGGAGATCGAGATGGTGTTCAATCCCTCCGACATGCGGGTCCGGTGATGGGCTTGCCCTGCCACCCTTTTGCGCCCGCGGCGGGCGTCACGCCCCGGCGTACGGCCCGCCCGCCCACCCCCTTTCGCGGGGGCGTGTCGCGCGATGCCTCCATTGCCGCGTATCCTGGTTTCTCAAGAGAGAGGCTCTGACATGATTGTCCTT
>JBCCYI010000049.1:0-22786 GCA_039189975.1 Pseudomonadota bacterium | reverse complement strand
GTCCGATCCCATTGTCTGCAATCGTCACGAAAGCCTGCTCGTTTCGCTGATCCAGCCGCACCCGGATCTCCGGTAGAAACCCCTTTGGAGCTCCACGTTCCCGAAGGGATTCAATGGCTTCCCCAGCATTCTTGATCAGATTGGTGAGCGCTTGCCCGATCATGGTGCCGTCCACAGTGACGGCAACGGGATGGAGGGGCACATCCTCCTTGACGGCCGGTCCAAGTTCCTGCTGCTGCAACACGACAGCGTCGCGGACGAGAGACACAAGATCGAGGTCTTTTCGGTCCGGCTCCGGCATCCTGGCGAACTTCGAGAACTCATCAACAATACGCCTCAAGTCATTGGTCTGGCGCACAATCACGGCCGTCAGATCCGAAAGGGATGCGGCGTCGTCCGGCTCCAGATGTCGTGAAAACTTGCGCTTAACCCGCTCGGCGGACAATTGGATCGGTGTCAGCGGGTTCTTAATTTCATGCGCGATGCGTCGGGCCACATCGCCCCACGCGGCCATTCGTTGGGCCGTCACAAGGTCGGTTACGTCGTCAAACGCCACGACGAACCCTTCGAGCTTGCCCTCTTCGGAGCGTCGCTCAGCCAGACGCACCAGGAGATTTTCCACCTTTCCATCGCGACTTAGGCGGATCTCCTGCTGTGTCACATCAGATTGCCCCGAGCGCAGCTGATGCAGCATCCCCGCAAACTCGGGCACCGCCGTTGCAAGGCGCTCATGGTGATCGTCCTCCGCTGGGTCCAGCCGCAACAGGCGTTGCGCCGCCGGGTTCATGAAGTCGACGCGCCCCTGAGCATCGAGCCCGATCACCCCCGCCGTCACGGACGACAACACGGAATCAAACAAGCGCCGCCGCTCCTCGATCTGCGCGTTGCGCTTCAGCAGCGTGTCGCGCTGCGCTTTAAGTTGACGCGTCATCTGGTTGAAAATACGCCCCAACATCGCGATCTCATCATCGCCGGGCTCTTCCTTGACATGGACAGAAAGATCGCCGGAGCCCACGCGCTGCGCCGCGCCCGCCAGTCGGCCGACCGGACGCGACAGCCGCTCGGCAAACCACAGCCCCAACCAGATTGCGGCCAGGATCAGAATAAGCGCGAAGCCCAGATAAAGCAGGGAAAACTCAAAGAGCAGCCGCCCGCGCTCGTTCTCCAACTGGTTGTAGAGGCGCACGGATTCCTGGGTATCGTCGAGCAGCGCCAGCAGATCCCCTTCGACCGTACGGGAGACATAGAGATAGCGATCGCCCAACCCGTCCAGCCGCACCAGTGCGCGGAACTCATTGGCGTCGAGATCCTCCAGAACCACCACCTCGCCTTCGGCCGCGCGCGTCAGCGCCTCGTCGCTGGGTCGGTCGTAGTTAAAGAGATAGGAGCGCTCTCCCCTGGCGCGAATTTCCCCCGCACTGTCAATCACATAGGCCTCGCTGAGGCCCCGCTGGATCTGCGCTTGGCCAGAGGTCAGGATTTGCCGGATCTCCCCGTCTGACAGCAAGAACCGTGCCTCCCGCGCGGCGCCCACGTAGCGCGCAAGGCCGACAGCATCTTCACGGAGATCCCGCACCTGGACCTCTTCATAGGCCACCGCCGCGTCCAGAGAGGCGCCCACCACATTGCGAACGCGTTCTGAAAACCAGCCTTCCAGCCCCATGTTGATCGTCAGCCCCGCGAAGATCGCCACCAGCACCGTGGGAATAAGAGCGATCAGGGCGAAAACGCCGGTCAGTCGCAGGTGCAGCCGGGATCCGGCGGATTTCGCGCGCCGCGCCGCCACCATCCGCGTGACGCGGTAGAGCACCAGTGTGGCCACTGTCAGGACATAGACAAGATCGGCCAGCAGGACCGTGCGCAGGAGGATGGAGTTGGCCCCTTGCGACAAGGGCCCCAGCATCAGGAATGTCAGAATGACAAGGGCCGGGCCAAGCACGACAAGGCCAAGGGTCGCCGCTGTCCCCACGCGCCGCGTGCGCCGGACCTGCGCCAGCCAATCGAGCGACACCCACTGCAACGGACGTGCCACGCCGCCTGCCCTCACCTTCCTCCTGTGGTGCGAGCGCACCCCGTATCTGGACGCGCGAACCACGGACACCGCATTATCCCGTGGTCTGACCTATAGAAGTGCCTGAGCCGCCACGGCTTTGTTGCATATCTACATCAATTTGCGGCGCCGAGTCACGCGAATATCGAGATCGGTGATCTTCTTTCTCAAGGTATTGCGGTTGATGCCCATCAGATCAGCACATTTGGCCTGGTTCCCGCCGGTGGCGTCGAGCGCAATTTCGATCAAGGGCACCTCGACCTCCTTCAGCACCCGCTGATACAGCCCCGGCGGCGGCAGCACACCGCCATGCAGGTCGAAATAACGCCGAAGGTGCTTGCCCACGGAGGCGGAGAGCTTCTCGCCATCGCCGCCCCCGACGAGGGGCTCGATCTCGGGTTGACTGCCCAGCACCTGTTCCACCTCGGCGCGGTTGATATCCTCTTCCGGGGAGGTCACGACGAGACGGCGGATCGTATTCTCCAACTGGCGCACATTGCCGGGCCAGGAGTAGGCCCGCACCAGATCCATGGCGGCAGGAGCAAAGCGGCGCGTCCCGATCCCGTCGCGCACCGCACGCGTCAGGAAATGGTCGGCCAGGAGAGGAATGTCGTCGACGCGCTCACGCAGGGACGGCACCGAAATCGTCACCCCGCCCAGCCGGT
The DNA here is from genome assembly GCA_039189975.1 of Pseudomonadota bacterium. Taxonomy (GTDB): domain Bacteria; phylum Pseudomonadota; class Alphaproteobacteria; order Rhodobacterales; family Rhodobacteraceae; genus HLUCCA09. Next base: position 20,071 of record JBCCYI010000049.1, on the reverse strand, counting down.
AAAAGAGATCCTGGCGGAACCCGCCCGTCTCCATGCGCGACATCAGGTCGTTCTGGGACGTGGCCATGATCCGGGGAGCCGGTTCGGGCAAGGCGTCCAGCAGGCGGACAATCCGGCCTTGCGTCTCGGTGTCGAGATCGCCCACTTCGTCGAAGAGGATCGAGCCGCCGCGTGCGCGCGCCAGGATCCGCGCGGGCCCGTCCGTCTCCGCCAGCTCCTCGGCGTTGGCGACGACGAAGGGCAAGGTCCGCCGGTCGGAAAAGTCATGGATCGCACGCGCGATCAGCGACTTGCCGGTGCCGGATTCACCCGTCACCAGCACAGCAAGATCCGTGTTCATCACCCGCGCCACCAGCCGGTAGAGCGCCTGCATCACCGGCGTGCGCCCCACAAGCGGTAGGTCTCCGCCGGGCGCGCTGTCGGGCTCGGCGGGCGGATCGGCGACGGGCACGGCGCGGCGCTTGATCTCCAGCGCCTTGGCCGCGCGCTTCATCAGATCGGGCAGGTCGAAGGGCTTGGGCAGGTAATCGTAGGCATCGGCCTCGGCCGCCTGAATCGCCGTCATGATTGTGTTCTGAGCGGAGATCACAATGACAGGAAGTCCCGGCCGCTCGTTGCCGATCTTGGGCAGCATGTCGAGGCCGTTGCCGTCCGGCATGATGACATCCGAGATCACCAGATCGCCCTTGCCCTCCTCGACCCAACGCATCAGCGTCACGAGCGAGGAGGTCGCGTGCACCTTGCAGCCTGCACGCGTCAGAGCCTGGGTCAGAACGGTGCGGATCGTGCGATCGTCGTCGGCGACGAGAACGGTACCATCCATCAAAATCTCCTAGGGTTGGGCGTCCGCGCCGGCCGCCGTCGCGCTGGGGGGCGCAACGGGGAGCGACAGGCGAAACGCGGTGTGACCGGGCGAACTGTCGACGCCGATAACGGCATTGTGGTCCGCGATGATTTTCGAAACGAGCGCGAGGCCGAGGCCGGTTCCGTTCTCCCGACCCGACACAAAGGGCTCGAAGATTTCTTCGGCGATCTCGGGGGGCAGGCCAGGTCCGTCGTCGACGATCTCAACCTGGATGGGCAGCCGCGCACCGGCGCCGTCGGCCCGGCGCAAGCGCAGGGAACTGTCGTAGAACGTGCGTATGCGGATGGATCCGCTCTGCCCTGCCGCCGAAATCGCGCGCCCCGCACCGGCCCGGCCCGGGGTGCCCCGCGTGGCGGCCTCGGCCGCGTTCTTGAGGAGATTGAGGAAGACCTGCAGGAGTTGATCGGCATCCGCGAGCACCGCCGGCAGCGACGGATCATACTCCTCCCGGATCTCCATATGCGCGGCAAACCCGACCAGCGCCGACTTGCGTGCGCGCTCCAGAATATCGTGGATGTTGGCGGCCTTCGCCCGTGGCGGCCGCAAGTTGCCAAACTGCTCGACCTGTTCCAGCAGTTTGGACACACGCCGCGTCTCGCCCACGATCAGATCACACAATTCCAGATCGCCGTTCGTCAGGTTCATCGAGAGCAACTGCGCCGCACCGGTGATCCCGGCCAGCGGGTTCTTGATCTCATGGGCCAGCATTTCCGCCATCCCGATGGCCGAACGCGCCGCACTCTCGTTGTGCATCGACCGGCCGAGACGCCCCGCGATCTCCCGCGGCGTGACGATGAAAAGCACCCGGTCGGGCGACGCAGCCTCGCTCCGGTCCTCGACCATCGGCGCGATCTGGATGTTGCAGGTCTGGGGCGGGCGCTCCCCGGTCCCGACCGCGACATCATTGATGAAGAGCGGCGCCCGGTTCTGGCGCACGCGCGCAATCCCGTCTTCGACAGGGGCGTCGATCGCGAGAGCATCGTAGACGGGCTGGCCATCGAGATGTCGGAGGGTCGTGTTGAAATAGGATTCGGCTGAGGGGTTGAGCGCCTGCACACAATCCTTCCCGTCGAGCACAAGCGCGGGCATCGGCAGGCTGGCCCAGATCCGCGTGTCCCCGGGCATCAGGCGGCCTCCCGCTGGGGTGCGGTAAAGGCCTGCGCGATCAGCCCGAAGGCCTCGCGCGGGCTGTCGCACGTCAGCAGGGCACGGCGATGGCGGCGCGCGGCATCGGGGTCGACACGACCGTCCTCCGTCGCCGCGTCCAGGTACCACGCAAGGTGCTTACGGGCACATCGGTTGCCCTGGACGTCGCCGTAGAAGTCGAGCATGGATTGAAAGTGCGCCGCCACCAGATCCGCCAGGGCGGCCCCTTCCGGCACCACCGGACGGGGCGTGCCGAAGATCTGGTGCGCAATGTCCGCCAGGCGCCAGGGCCGTCCCTGTGCGCCCCGCCCGACCATAACGCCCTCGGCCCCGGAGGCGGCCAACGCCTGCCGTGCGGTCTCGGTGTCGACGATGTCGCCATTCGCGATGACCGGGATCGACACCGCGTCCCGCACACGCCCGATCTGTGCCCAATCCGCCCGCCCCTTATAGAACTGGCAGCGCGTGCGGCCATGGATCGTAACCATTTGCACGCCGGCGCCCTCCGCCGCGCGGGCGATCTCTGGGGCGTTCAGCAGCGTGTCGTCCCAGCCCAGGCGGGTCTTCAACGTCACCGACACAGACACCGCCGCGACCACCGCCTCGATCAGCCGCAGCGCCAGCTCCGGCTCACGCATCAGACCTGACCCACAGGCGCCGGTCCCGCTCGTGCTAGTGACCTTCTTGGCCGGGCAGCCCATGTTGATGTCGATGATCCGCGCGCCGCTGTCGGCCACCAACCGCGCCCCTTCGGCCAGCCAGTACGGATCCCGACCCGCGAGCTGCACCGACGTCGCCGCCTCTCCAAGACCCAGCTCCGCCTTGTCCCGCGCCGACTTACGCCCGCGCACGACATCCTCGCTGGCGATCATCTCCGACACGACCAGCCCCGCTCCAAATCGCGCAACGATCCGGCGGAACGGCAAGTCTGTGATGCCGGCAAGCGGCGCCAGGAAGACCGGCGGAGACAGCGTTTCGTCTGCTAGGCAAATCGCCAAGTGATTAATCCTTGTGCACGCGCCCACAGATATTGCGGCGACGCCCTGAAATGCAAAGCGCTTGTGCCGCATTTCCGATCCCCAAACATGGAGTGCCTATTTTTTCAGCTCTGAACGGGGCGCATGGCTTCTACGTTGCCCTGCCCTTTGGCAACGCCTAGACACCCGTGAGGTGCCGCGTGCGCGCCATTCCCGTTTGCGAGGCCAGTGATGTCGTCCGCCCCCCGCCCCCAGAGGCCTCCGCCTGCTCCGCCTACGGCCGCCGCGGTCCTCGTCGCCGCCGGTCGTGGCACGCGCATGGGAGGGGATATTCCAAAGCAATATCAGATTCTTGATGGAAAGTATGTGCTGACGCATACGTTGGAATCGCTTCTGGCCCATTCCCGGGTGGATGCAGTGGTGGTCGTGATCCATCCCGACGACGGGCCGCGCTTTGAGGCCGCCCTCGCACAGGCCGGACACCCAAACGTCACGCAAGTCTTTGGAGGTGCCACCCGGGCCGACTCAGTGGCGCGCGGCCTGGCCCAGCTCGACGCGGACGTCGCACATGTGCTGATCCACGATGCCGCACGCCCGTTCGTACCGCCCGACGTGATCGACCGTGTGCTGGATGCGCTGACCGAGGCCCCCGGGGCCGCGCCCGCTCTTGCGGTCGTCGACGCGCTCTGGCGCGGCACCGATGCCGGCAACGTCGACACCACCCTACCGCGCGCGCATGTGTGGCGCGCCCAAACACCCCAGGGGTTTCATCTGGAGGCCATCCGAACAGCCCATGCCCGTGCGCCAGCGCAGGCCGCCGACGATGTGGAGGTCGCCCGGGCCGCCGGGCTGGACGTCCGCATCGTGGCCGGCGCGGAAGAGAGCTTCAAGCTGACGCGACCGGAGGATATGGAGCGGGCACGGCGGCATCTGGCGCAACGACATGAGGGCGGGATGGATATCAGAGTAGGCCATGGCTACGACGTGCACCGGTTCGGTCCGGGCCGCGCGGTGATCCTGTGCGGCATCGAAATCCCGCATGAACGGAGCCTGCAGGGCCATTCGGACGCCGACGTCGGCATGCACGCCGTGACCGACGCGATCTACGGCGCGCTTGCGGACGGTGACATTGGCCGCCACTTCCCACCTTCGGACCCGCAGTGGAAAGGGGCCGCCTCCGACATCTTCCTGCGTCACGCCGTCGGGCGCGCGGCCGCCCGCGGCTACCGCATCGGAAATGTCGATTGCACCCTGGTCTGCGAATACCCGAAGATCGGGCCGCACGCACAGGCTATGCAGGAGTGCATGGCGGCCATCCTGGGCGCGGACGCCGGTCGCGTGAGCGTCAAGGCGACCACGTCGGAGCGCCTTGGCTTCACCGGCCGTGAGGAGGGCATTGCCGCGCTCGCAACGGTCACCCTCCTGGGAGGCACGTCATGACCTGGGCCCGCGCGATCGCAACCTTCGGGTACGTCGGACTGATGCGCCCGGCCTCCGGCACCTGGGGGTCTGCGGCTGCGGTGCCGGTCGGGCTCGCGTTGCACCTGATCGGGGGGCCGCTCCTTTTGATCCTGGCAACCATCGCGCTCTACCCGGTGGGCCTACGCGCGGTGGCCTCCCTGACCCAGGGCGATGCCGACCCGGACCGCTCCGAGATCGTCATCGACGAAGCCGTCGGCCAATGGATCGCGTTGTGGCCCGTCTCGCTCGGCGCCTGGATGTCGGGGGCCCCGATCGGGGCGCTCTGGCCGGGGATCGTCGTTGCCTTTTTCGCTTTCCGGGCCTTCGATATCTTCAAGCCCTGGCCCGCCAACCGCTACGACGCGCGCAAGGACGCAGTTGGGGTCATGGCAGATGACGTGTTTGCGGGGCTCTACGCAGCCCTTGCGGTGCTGGTAATAGCAGCCATCGGCCACGGCCTTTTGCTGGGCTGAAGAGATGACCGCTCTGGCATATCAGGTCGTTGAACTCGCCAAGGCGGCCGGAACACGGATTGCCATGGCCGAAAGCTGCACTGCAGGCCTCGTCAGCGCAGCCCTGACGGATGTACCAGGCAGCTCGGCCGTTCTCGATCGAGGGTTCGTCACCTATAGCAACGCCGCCAAAACGGAGATGCTCGGGGTGGACCCGGCCCTGATCGCCACCCACGGCGCGGTGTCGGAGCCGGTCGCCCATGCCATGGCGGCGGGTGCTTTGGCACGTTCCGCAGCGGCGCTGAGCGTGGCTATCACCGGGATTGCAGGGCCGGGGGGCTCGGAGCACAAACCGGAAGGGATGGTGTGCTTTGCCGTGGCATCGCAGGATCACATCCGCGGCCTGACCCGACAGTTTGGAGCTCTGGGCCGGACCCCCGTCCGTGTGGCAAGCTGTGAGCAAGCCTTGGAACTGCTCTACAAGAGCCTCCAAGCCTAGCGCTCACCCCGCGAAAGTGTCCGCCTCCGGCGGCGGTATTTGGAGCAAGAAGAAGACCATGTCAGGTGCCTGCCTGGCGCAGGTACTCCGTGAGGCGGCTCACGTCAGGCTCTGTTGCAAAGCAGGCGGCGGCCAGCGCCTGCGCGAGGGGTGCCCCCAGGAGGGCCGCCGCTTTGGCATCAAGGCGGCGGCGTTGCTCGGACACCGGCGGCGGCACTGCAAGGTCATGGGTGAGACGGTGGGCGCGTCCACCGGCGGCACTGATGTCAACGATGGCCTGCGTTGCGGAAAGGGTGGGATCCGGCACGACGTGCACACGGTCGCGCAGAGCAACAAGCTCAGGGTCATGGCACGCTGCGTCTGAGAAGGTTTCGAGTGCGCCCGTGTTTCGGCCTGCCAGCGCCAGAGCGGCTGTGAGACTGAAGGAGAACTTGGCCTCCAGTCCGGTTTGCGGCTTCGGCAAGGCGCACACGTTCATCCAACCCGGATTCGTTCGCACAGTGATGCGGTCGACCTCTTGATGCGCCAGTCGCACCGCGCTGAGGGCGTTCAGCATCGCATGGAGCCCATGGCAGCAGGCATGCGCCTTGAAGCTGACGTCACGCATACGCCATTCCGTCCCGAGCGCCGCAAAGGCGGTGAGGTCACCCGCACCGTCGTAGGCGGATCCAAACCCCTGCGGCGCGCCCAGCTCAACCGCGTTGGACTGCAGACCGGTTGCCGCAAGATCGGCCGCTTCGATGCCGCAGGACGCGGCGAACCCCGCGTTAAGCGGTTTGCCCATCGAGCCGAATTGGGCGCTGAGACCAGACGCCCGAGACGCCAGGATCCCGAACATATGCTCCATCTCGGCAACCGAAAGACCCATCAGCCGCGCAGCAGCCGCTCCCGCACCAAATGCACCCGCGGTCGCCGTTGTATGAAACCCACGCGCCGCATGCGCCTCCCCCAACCATTGCCCCAGCCGGACGGACACCTCAGCACCGAGCATCGCCGCCTCAAGCAATTGCCCGCCATGCGCGCCTTGTCGCTCCGCGAGCGCCAGTGCCGCCGACACAACAACGACCGACGGATGCCCGATATGCGCGAAATGCGTATCATCGTAGTCAAGCGCATGGGACACGGCGCCATTGGCAAATGCCGCCGCCCGAGCCGGAACGCGCATTTCGCGCAGTCCCAAAACCGATGATTGCGGCGCGCCTCCATCCGCCGTTACCAGAGCGCGCACGATCTCCGCCACCGGCTCACCCGCGCCTGCAATCGCGCACATGGCCCAGTCGAAGAGACAAAGCCGCATCGTCTCCAACGCCTCGGGCGGCACGTCCGCCGCCACCAAGAACGCCACCAACCGTCCTGTGACCTCTTGCGTCACTGCCCGAACAAGGGCGCGCCCTTCCCCTTCTTCTTGCACAAAATACCGCCGCCGGAGGCACTCCGCCCAAGCCACATGCGCAGAGGCCGCAATCCGGGAGACAAGCTATCCATAGAGCGCCTCTGCGCGCCCCTCAAACGCCTGTACAATCCGCTGCATAGCATCATTGAAAAAGAGGCCCGCTGCACCCTGCAGCAACCGATTCTTGAACTCGAAATCGACAAAGAAATTCACTTCGCACCCGCCCGTATCCACATCCCGAAACGACCATTTCGAGATCATGTGGCGAAACGGGCCGTCGAGATACTCCGTGTCGATGCGCTTGTCGTCCGGAAAGAGTGTCACCCGGCTGCCGAACCGCTCCCGGAACACCTTGAAGGACACGATCAGATCGGCATCCATGATCACCGCTTCGCCCGACGGCCGGCGCGAGCGCACTCGGGCCGCAGCCGTCCAGGGAATGAACTCCGCATACCTGTCCACATCCGCAACCAGCGCATACATCTGATCGGCCGTGTAAGGCAGCTGGCGCGTTTCGGAATGCGTCGGCATAGCGTGTGCGCGCCCTCCCCCGGCGCCATCGTGGACAGTGGGCGCAGAAATCGTATGCTCCGCGCCAAAGTGCAAGCACCCTATGGCAGCCACGTTACCAAGTGTGCAACGCATGCGGCACAGCAAGAGGTTCCCATGACAAACCGGCCGTACACCGTGGATCGCCTGATCTCGGCCAAAGCCATCGCCGCGCGCATCGAAGAGCTCGCGCGAGAGATCGAAACGACCTATGCTGGCACGGATAAACTCGTGGTGGTCGGGCTGCTCCGGGGCTCGTTCATCTTCATCGCAGATCTGGTGCGCGAGCTGAATCTGCCGGTCGAAGTCGACTTCCTCGAGGCCTCGTCCTACGGCAACTCGATGACGTCGAGCCGCGAGGTCAAGATCTTGAAGGATCTGCGCGGTGAGATCGCCGGGCGTGACGTGCTTGTCGTCGAAGACATCGTCGACACCGGACACACCCTTGCCCACGTCGTCCACATCCTCAAAGCCCGCGCGCCGCGTCGGTTGGAGACGATTGCGCTCCTCGACAAGCCGACCCGGCGGGAGGTGGGCGTCAAGGCGACGTGGACGGGATTCGAGATCCCGGATGCCTTTGTTGTGGGATACGGAATCGACTTTGCCCAATCCAACAGGAACCTGCCACACATCGGAGCAGTCCGTTTTCTCGATGAGGATGTCACGCCTCTGCCTGCCATCGCCGGGGGCTAAACCTCGCCTGCCTGTCCCGATGGCGGGGCCCGAGCCTCGGCGAACCCTGCCCCGCGATGCCCGCAGCGGCCCGGCATCCGCGTCGGCCGCGCGCGTGTGTCCCGATCGGTGTCCCGGTCCGAGCAGGCGACCACCGCGCATCCGTCCCCTCGTGCCCCGAGGGATCCTGCACCATCCCGGTTGCGGATGCGACATTTCGCCCTACCGTCTGCCCCACGCACCTCCCGGTGCGACGGAGCAACCAGCCGGAGGATGCCATGTCCGCTCACGCCAAAAAGACCGTCTCCAGACCCCACCGCGCCGCCACCGCCTGCCTCGCCGCCGCGCTTGTCGCGAGCGTCGCTGCCCCGGCCGCCCTGGCCCAGGACTTTGGCAATCAGATCAAGGCCCGCCAGGGGTTGATGCGTGTGCAGGCCGCCAACCTCGGGGTGCTCGCGGCCATGGTGCGCGGCAACGCCCCGTACGACGCCGAGACCGCCCGGGTGGCCGCGGCCAATCTTGCTGCCACCGGCACGATCGACCAACGCTTCTTCTGGCCCGAGGGCTCCGCCTTGACGGATGCTGAAAACACACGCGCTCTGCCGGAAATCTGGGAGGATTACGCCGACTTCGTCGCCGAGAAGGAAAAGTTCACCGCCGCAACGGTCGCGCTCCAAGCCGCCGCAGACAGCGGCCTCGATGCGCTCGGCCCGGCCCTGCGCGGGGTCGGCCAGTCCTGCGGAAGCTGTCACGAAAAGTACCAGCAATCCCGGTAAACTTCCGCCGATCGGTCAAACGGCAGGCCTGCGCCCCTTTTCTTCGCCGGAGCGCTTGCCTACGGGATGGCACCGCGATGGGGAGCCGATATGCGCCGCTTTTTTCTCGTGATGGTTCTTCTCTTGTCCGCTGGCGGGGGCGTGGCGTGGTGGCTCTCCACCCCCGGGACGCTGTCGGCCGCCGAGATCGCGACGCTGGAGGCCCACAGACCGGATCCGGCGGATGGCGCACGCGTGTTCCACGCGGCCGGTTGCGCCTCCTGCCACACCGCGCCCGAGGCGACCGCGGACGCCTCCTCGGGCGGCGACACCCGCCCCATCCTCGCAGGCGGGCGCAGGCTGGACTCCGATTTCGGCACCTTCGTCAGCCCCAATATCTCTCCTGACCCAACCCATGGCCTCGGCGCATGGTCACTCGCCGAGTTTGCCGCCGCCATGCGGCTTGGCGTTGACCCGGACGGGCAACACTACTACCCGTCCTTTCCCTACACGGCCTACAGCCACATGACCGCCGCGGATATCTCCGATCTGTGGGCCTTCCTGCAGACCCTCCCACCCTCGGACCGCGGCAACACCCCCAACGAAATCGCCTTCCCCTTTTCCATTCGGCGCGGCATCGGGCTGTGGAAATGGCGCTACAAGACCGATGATTGGGTCGCCGCTGCACCCTCCGAAACGCTCGACCGCGGTCGCTACCTCGTCGAAGCCCTCGGCCATTGCGCGGAATGCCATACCCCACGCGACCAGTTCGGCGGGCTCGTCAAAGCGCGCTGGATGGGCGGTGCGCCGAACCCTTCCGGCCGCGGCCGCATCCCGAACATCACACCGTCTGCCCTGACGTGGAGCGCCGACGACATTGCCTACTACCTGGAAACGGGCTTCACCCCGGATTACGACAGTGCCGGCGGCACAATGGCCAGCGTCGTGCGCAACCTCGCGCAACTCCCCGCCAGCGACCGCGACGCAATCGCCGCCTACATCAAGGGCCTCGCCCCCGTCGCGGATCTGGACGGCTAAAGCCCCCCGCGCCGCCCGGCACAGACACTCCCCCCGACCCCGACCCCAAAGCACATGCGCCTGCCTCAAAGCTGCCGCCACACAGATCGACCATCGTCCAACAGCACGCAGAGCCAGACCCGCAGGCTTCATTGTGCCCGAAGTATCCCGGGGGGTGCGGGGGGCTGGCCCCCCGTTCTCCGCATCCGCAAGAGCAGGCCGCGCCTACGGCGCCGCAAGCCGCTTCTCGCGCTCCGCCCGCAGCCGAGCGAAATCGTCTCCCGCATGATAGGAGGAGCGCGTGAGGGGAGTCGCCGAGACCATCAGAAACCCCTTGCCATAGGCCGCCTTTTCGTAGGCCGCGAACTCCTCCGGGGTCACAAAGCGGTCGACCCGGTGGTGCTTGGGCGTCGGCTGCAGATACTGCCCGATCGTCAGGAAATCGATGCCCGCCGATCGCATGTCGTCCATAACTTGCAGCACCTGCACCCGATCCTCCCCCAGGCCCACCATGATGCCGGATTTGGTGAAGAGCGACGGATCGAGCTCCTTGACACGCTGCAACAAACGCAGCGAATGAAAGTACCGCGCTCCGGGCCGCACCCGCTGGTAGAGGCCCGGCACCGTCTCAAGGTTGTGGTTAAAGACATCGGGACGCGCCGCGACCACCTTTTCCAGCACCTCAGGCGCACACTTTAGGAAGTCCGGTGTCAGGATCTCGATCGTCGTTCCCGGCGAGCGATGCCGGACCGCCCGGATCGTCTGCGCGAAATGCTCCGCGCCGCCGTCCTCGAGGTCGTCGCGGTCCACCGAGGTGATCACGACGTGATTGAGCCCCAGCTTCTGCACGGCATCGGCCACCCGACCGGGCTCGAACACATCGAGCGCATCGGGCCGTCCCGTAGCCACGTTGCAAAACGTGCAACCGCGCGTGCAGATCTCGCCCATGATCATCATCGTGGCGTGACCCTGGCTCCAGCACTCGCCCACGTTCGGACAGCCCGCCTCCTCGCACACCGTCGTCAGGCGGTTGTCCCGCATGATCTTCGCCGTCTCGGCGTAGCCCGCGCCGCTTGGCGCCCGCACCCGGATCCAGTGTGGCTTCTTGGGCTGAGCATTGTCCGCACGGTGCGCCTTTTCGGGATGACGCAGCTCGGGCACCTTGAGATCACGCATGAAAAACCCTCCTTGCGCCCGAACATAGGCGATCGCACCCGAAAGGACACGCGACAGATCTACAGAGCGGCCCTGCGCGCGTCGCATGGCCACCCGATGGTCCTGGCCGCTCTCCGCCGCCAGCGTCTGAAAGGCCGAGCACCGCCAGCTGGACACCCCCAGCCGGACCATCCCCAGCCGTACCACCCCCAACTGGACCGCCGCAGGCTGATCCCACCCATCCGTCTCGGCCGAGATTGCCTGCGCTGCAAACTCCCCCTAGGCTGCCGCCAACGAAAGGACGCGACATGATCCGAGCCACCCGCAAGGGCGACCACGCCACGCTGCGCGCGCTCTACCGAGCCGCCTTCCCCGACGAGGATCTGACCAACGTCCTCGCGGCGCTCCTAGCGGACGACACCGTTCTTTCGCTCACCACCGAAACACGCGACGGACCGATCTCGCACGTCGCGCTTACCCCCTGCCGCATCGCTGCCACCGAGACGCACCCCGCACCGGTCCTCGCCGCTGGCGACACCTTCGGCAAGCCAGCCTATCTGCTTGGCCCGCTGTGCGTCGCGCCCGCAGCGCAAAAACGCGGCTTCGGCTCCAAGCTGGTCGCCGACGCACTCGGCCGCATCGCGTCGCGCCCGGGCAAGCCGCCCGTGCTGGTGCTCGGCGATCCGGGCTACTACGCGCGATTCGGGTTTCGCCCCGAGCCCTACACCGCTGCGCCCTTCGCCCTGCCCGAGGGGTGGGACGCCGCCTGGCAATCGCTCGCGTTCGACCGTCAGCCCCTCCCCGAGGGTGTCCTCCATGTCCCCGCCGCCTGGCACGACGCGGCGCTGTGGTCCGACGGGTCAGAGGTGGGCCCCAACGGGAGCACCGACACAGACATCCCGTGATGGCTCTTGCCTGACCGGCCAGCCAGCCATAGGTTTTCGCGACTGCAGACAGGGAGCGCTTCATGGCCATTACCGCTCAACAGATCGAAGACCTCCTGCGCGAGGGGTTCCCCGACGCTCAGATCACCGTCCAGGGGGATGATGGCGCGCATTTCGCCGCACAGGTGGTCGACGAAAGCTTCCGCGGCAAGAACCGCGTTCAGCAGCAGCGCGCCGTCTACGCCGCGCTCAAGGGAAAGATGGACGGCGCCAACGGCGAGCTCCATGCTCTCGCGCTGACCACCAGCGCGCCGGAGTAGACGCAGATGTCCGGCGGGCGCGCCCATGTCTGAACCGCTAATCATCGTCGGTCTGGTGGTTGCGATCGGCGTCGTGCTCTTCTTTAAGGCGCGCCAGGCGATCCGACGTGATGCGGACACCCCCCGGGGACTTGCACCCGGCAAGGGAGATCATATCATCGAGGTGGAGTATTCGTCGGGCCTCGGCGGGGGGCATGCAACGCAGATCCGCGTCCCGCGCGACCCAGAGACCTATGCAAAACGCTTTGTGCCCAAGGGATCTTCGGGCACACCCAAAGAGAGGAGCGGGCCATGAGCGCCACCGCTGAAGACCGGATCAAAGACACCGTCGCGTCCAACGATGTCGTTCTCTTCATGAAGGGCACCAAAGAGATGCCGCAGTGCGGCTTTTCCAGCCGCGTGGCCGGCGTGCTCAACTTCATGGGCGTCGATTTCGCCGACATCAATGTGCTGGCCGATGAGGACCTGCGCCAGGGCATCAAGGACTTTTCGGATTGGCCAACGATCCCGCAGCTTTACGTCAAGGGCGAGTTCATCGGCGGCTGCGACATCATCACGGAGATGACCCTCTCCGGTGAGCTGGACCAGCTCTTCGATCAAAGCGCTGTCGGATACGACAAGGACGCCGCAGACAAGATCCGCGAAGCCAACGCCTGAGGCAAGTCGGGCCGGTCGGGCCGAAGGCCTCGACGGCGGACTGACTGCCCCGGACGGACAAGACACGCCAGCAAAGAGAGGGCGGTACACCGACGCCGCCCTTTCCCGTGTATCGGCGCGAGTGCTCGTCTCGCATCCCGCGCGCCGCCCCCAGCCCAACGCAGGTGACGCTCAGCGCACGAAGCGGCCCACGGGACCCTGCGGGGCGCGTAAGCCCTGAAAGTGGAGAGGCCTCCAGCGTGTCGCGGGTCAGCGAGATCGTGGCGCCTCAAGTCTCGCGCATAAACAAAAGCCGAAGTGCCTTGTGCCGTGCATCCGCCTGACGGCGGCTTGCTCTACGCTTGCTCTTCGATGTTCTTCTCTTCGGCAAGATCGGCCAGACCTTCAGCCTTTGTCGCCAGGATCAAGAGGGTGTCAGCAAGTCCGGCGGGCACCACTGGTGCAGGAGGTGTCGGAACAGGCGGGGCCGCCGTCTGCTCCGCCAGTTGCGCTTCCGCGGCAACCGCACGCTCCTCGAACGCCGCCGTTCGATCCGCAAGCATCAGCCCAGCCATCAGTAACATGCGCGTTTCGTCCAGGCGGCCAATCTGGTCGATCAGAGCCGACGCCTCCTTGTCGAGCATCGCCGCCGCCGTTTGCAGATAGGCCTCCTCGCCCTCGCCACAGGCCACGGTAAAGGACTTCCGTCCGATCGACACGGTCACGTTAGGCATGGGAATGCTCCTGCACGAGGGGTTCGAGGGCGGCGATCAGCGCATCAAGCTCCTCGCGATCCGACGCCTGCTTCTCCACCGTGGCTTGCAGCGTCGCTTCCAGCTCGCGGATGTGCTCGGCCTGGGTGTCCTTCTGTTGCTTGACCGTCTCATAGCGCTCGCGGAGCTGCTCGGCTGCCTGGGTCTCCGCCGCCAGCGCCGCGCGCAGGCTCTGCATTTCGGCACGGGCGCTGTCGGCTTCGGCTACCGCGCTCTCGGCGGTGCCCAGGGCGGCATCGCGCTGGGCCTGAAGCCGCGCAACATCCTCGGGATCCGCGACCGGCCGCGCCGGTGTCGCGTGAAGCGCCACATCAAGCCGCTCCAGCGCCGCCGCCAAGCGTTCTTCCAAAGCCGAAATCTCTGCCATCTTGCCCCCAAGACCACCCGGTTCCACTGTCCGGCGCGCAGACCACCCCCGCCGCCAAACCGGAGCGTTCGCGCCGAATCGCGCGTCGCCCTCTGTCGGGCGCATGATAGTCGGGATCGGGTATTTTTGCCCATGCCCTCTTTCCCCAACGGCTTACATCCGCTTCTTCAAGTGACGCATCGCCCTGGCCGGCCCCCGGATGGCGCGGCACGCTTGACGGTGCGCGCCGCGCTGGTACACCGCCCCCCGCCCGCCTGTCGGGCCAAGTCACGCAGCCGCGCCCGATTTGCGGCACCAACAGAGAGACGCGCGCCATGGACATCGCTGCCCTGAGAGAGGCCCACCCCGATCACTGGCAGAAGGCCGCCGCCCTGCGGGTGCTGGCGCTCGACGCTGTCGCCGCCGCCAATTCCGGCCATTCCGGCATGCCCATGGGCATGGCCGACCTCGCGACGGTGCTCTTTGAGAAGCACCTCAAGTTCGACGCCGCCGCCCCCGACTGGCCCGACCGCGACCGCTTCGTGCTCTCCAACGGCCATGGCTCGATGCTGCTCTACGGATTGCTGCACCTGACGGGCTACGCGGATATGACGCTCCAGCAGCTCAAGGACTTCCGCCAGCTCGGCGCTGTCACCGCCGGCCACCCGGAGTTCGGCCACGCCAAGGGCATCGAGACGACCACCGGCCCCCTCGGTCAGGGCCTCGCCAACGCCGTCGGCATGGCCATGGCCGAGGCGCATCTGCGCGGCGTCTGGGGCGACAAGATCGTCGATCACCACACCTGGGTCTTTGCCGGTGACGGTTGCCTGATGGAGGGCGTGAGCCAGGAGGCCATCGCGCTGGCCGGGCGCCACAAGCTCAACAAGCTCATCGTCGTCTTCGACGACAACGGCATCACGATCGACGGCAAGGTCTCCATCGCCGACGCGACGGACCAGATGGCCCGGTTCGCCGCCTCCGGCTGGGAGGTGATGGCCTGTGACGGGCACGATCCTGTGGCCATCGACAACGCCTTCGCCGCCGCCAAGAAGAGCGACCGCCCCGTCCTGATCGCCGCGCGCACCCACATCGCGCTCGGCTCCGCAGCGCAAGACACCGCCAAGGGCCACGGCGCGCTGACGGACGCAGGCCTCATCGCCGACACCCGCAGCGCCTACGGCTGGGACCACGCGCCCTTTGAGCTGCCCAAGGACGTGACCAACGCCTGGGCCGCCATCGGTGCCCGCGGTGCCTCCGAGCGCGAAGCCTGGGAAGCGCGGCTGGCCAAGCTCTCCGGTCGCAAACAGTCCGAATGGGCGCGCATGCAATCCGGTGCCTTGCCCAACAAGCTCGCCAGCGCCGTGCGCGCCCTGAAGAAAAAGCTCAGCGAGGAGGCGCCCAAGGTCGCCACGCGCAAGGCCTCCGAGATGGCCCTCGCCGAGATCAACCCCGTCCTGCCCGAGACCTTCGGCGGTTCGGCGGACCTCACCGGTTCGAACAACACGCTGACCCCCGACCTCGGGACTTTCTCGCCCGAGACGCCCGAGGGCCGCTACGTGCACTACGGCATCCGCGAGCATGGCATGGCCTCGGCGATGAACGGCATCGCGCTCCACGGCGGCCTGCGCCCCTATGGCGGCACGTTCATGTGCTTCACCGACTACGCGCGCCCCGCGATGCGCCTCTCCGCGCTCATGGGTCAGCCCGTGGTCTACGTCATGACCCACGATTCGATTGGGCTCGGCGAAGATGGCCCGAACCACCAACCGGTCGAGCACCTGGCGATGCTCCGCGCCACGCCCAACATGAACGTCTTCCGCCCCGCCGACGCGGTCGAGACGGCCGAGGCATGGGAGGTTGCGCTGACGACGACCGACGCACCTTCCGTCCTCGCGCTCTCGCGTCAGGGCCTCCCGACAGTGCGCACCGAGCACAAGTCGAAGAACCTGACGTCGCAGGGCGCCTATGTCCTCGCCGATGCGGAGGCCAAGCGTCAGGCGATCCTGATGGCCACCGGCTCCGAAGTTGCCATCGCGATGGCCGCCAAGGCGCTGCTGGAGGCCGATGGCATCGGCACCCGCGTTGTCTCGATGCCCTGTTGGGAGCTCTTCGAGGTGCACGACGACG
The DNA here is from genome assembly GCA_039189975.1 of Pseudomonadota bacterium. Classification (GTDB taxonomy): domain Bacteria; phylum Pseudomonadota; class Alphaproteobacteria; order Rhodobacterales; family Rhodobacteraceae; genus HLUCCA09. The sequence goes on along the minus strand of JBCCYI010000049.1, from coordinate 4,044 downwards.
CCTACCGCCGCCGCGTCCTGCCGGGCGGCCCGGTGCGTGTCGCGATCGAGGCGGGCATGCGCTTTGGCTGGGACCGGTGGCTCTTTGGCGAGCGCGGCAAGCGCGAGAAGGCGGGCTTCATCGGGATGCACGGCTTTGGCGGCTCTGCCCCCGCGGGCGAGCTCTACGCCCATTTCGGCATCACCGCCGAGGCAACGGTGGACAAGGTGCGCGCCCTCCTCGGCGGCAAGTGGGACGAGACGCGTCAGCTCTAGGCGCCTTTCCCAACAGGCGGGGGCGAGGCTGGCGTCCGCTCCCGCGTCTCTTCGGTCCGCCAAGAACACTTGCCTGCCCTAGGCGAGGCGCGGGATTGCGCTACCCGTCGGTTGGGAGCGCGCACGACCTGCCGCTACCGATCCGACAAGCGCTTTGGTTTCAGCGCGTACTCTGTCCTCCAACCGGCGCACGCACCTTGAATTCACGGCGCGATGTGGGTATCTCTGCCGTGTTCTTCGGAACTATGGCGATAAACGCGCTCGTAATAAGCGGCTCGGACCCGGGGGCGGTACCCGGCGGCTCCACCAAACTCCCTCATTGGCGGGAACACGGGGCCGAAACAGGATCGACGGACGTCTAAAGGGGTTAGCTTTCGCCCGGTGAGATACCACCGTTATCGGTTCAAGCTTTATAGTTGCCAATGACAACAAAGCTCCGGTTGCACTCGCAGCGTAAGCTGTGCGTAACGCCGAAATCTTAAGTCCAGTCGCCTAGCAGCGTCTGGCGGGGTTCGCAGGCACCTGGCAACAGAAGCCTGCACTAATCCATACATCTCGCTTGTTCCCATGTGAAACTTCGGTGTCAGCCCTCCTATCCCGCTTGCCCTGTGCGGCGCGTGGTGGTCTGAGCGGGACATGACTGCATCCGACATCGAGCCCGCCCCGGACCAGACACCGACCCTGGCGGAAATGACGCGTGTCTTTGCGCGGATCGGCATTCTGTCATTTGGCGGCCCGGCGGCTCAGATTGCGCTGATGCATCGCGAACTGGTCGATGAGCGCCCCTGGCTGAGCGAGGAGCAGTTTCTCAGCGCGCTCAGTTTTTGCACCTTGTTGCCGGGTCCGGAGGCGATGCAGCTCGCAACCTACGCCGGCTGGCGCGTCCACGGCGTGATCGGTGGGCTCATCGGCGGGCTTCTGTTCGTGCTGCCCGGCGCCGCTGTCATTGCCTGTCTGACGCTGGCCTATGCCTATTACGGGCAGGTGCCGCTGATCGAGGCGCTGTTTCTCGGCATCAAGGCAACGGTCGTCGTGATCGTGCTGCAGGCCCTGCAGAAGGTCGCGCGCCGGGCTTTGAAATCAACAGACCGATGGGTCATCGCGGGACTGTCATTTCTTGGCATTTTCGTTCTGAATCTGCCCTTTCCCCTCATCATTTTCTGCGCCGCCGCCTATGGGTATGCCACGGCCCGGGCTGGCGAAGAGCCGCCGCCAGAGGTTGCGGGCGCCCGTCCATTGCGCACCGCCGCGGTCTGGACGGCGATATGGCTTGCGCCCCTGGCGCTGCTCGCGGTCACCGGAGCCGACCTGCTGACCGAGATCGCGCTCTTCTTTGCCAAGCTGGCCATCGTCACATTCGGCGGGGCCTATGCTGTGCTGGCCTATATGACCCAGCAGGTCGTGCAGGACTATGGCTGGATCACGACCGCGCAGATGATGGATGGTCTCGGTCTGGCCGAGACGACACCGGGACCGCTGATCCTGGTGACCCAGTTCGTCGGCATGCTGGCCGGTTTTGGCAGCGGAGGGCCGGGACTGGCGCTGCTGGCCGCGATTGTCACACTCTGGATGACGTTCACGCCGAGTTTTCTCTTCATTTTTGTCGGCGCGCCCTTCATCGAATGGATCGCGTCACGTCCGCGTCTGGCTACGGCGCTATCGGCCACCACCGCCGCGGTCGTGGGCGTGATTCTGAACCTTACGGTGTGGTTTGCACTGCATGTCTTTTTTACCGATGTCGGGACGCTGCGGACCGGGCCGATTGCCATGCCCTGGCCCGCCCTAGCCAGCTTTGATCCCATTGCTGCGCTGCTTTGCGTAATAGCCACCGGGCTCTTGCTGTGGCGTGGCTGGTCACTGGCTGCAACGCTCGGGCTGATGGCTATCTTGGGCGCAGCAACCGCGATTTTTCCGTAAAACATCGCGTCAATTCGCGCCGGGTCTTGGCTTCCCAAGCTTTAGGCTGTTCAGATAGGCATGTAACAGGCGAAAGGACGGTCCATGACGCGCGGCATCGAATATGGTCAACTCATGCACAAGGCGATGCGGTCGCTGATCATGCAGGTGTTGGCGGATGTCGCAGAGCAGGGCCTGCCCGGAGAGCATCATTTCTTCATTACCTTCGACACGCGGCACCCGGATGTGGAATTGGCCGAGTGGCTGACCGAACGCTATCCTGATGAAATGACCATCGTCATCCAGCACTGGTTCGAAAACCTGACCGTGGGATCCGATGGATTTTCTGTCACGCTGAATTTCGGCGACCAGCCCGAAACCGTCTTCGTGCCCTACAGCGCGATCCGTACCTTCGTCGATCCTTCTGTCGAGTTCGGTCTCCGGTTCGAGACCCACAGCGCCGACGAGGAAGAAGACGACGAGGAAGACACCGAGGGCGAAGCCGAGATGGCCGAGGATGTCGAGGTCGAAGAGGTCGAGCGCCACGGCGACGCGGAAATCGTCAGTCTGGACAGTTTCCGCAAATAACCTGCACGGGGCCCGGCCGTTGACCTGCAGGTGCGGCGGCAGCGCGTTTGCCCCGCCGCACGCGGCGTCCTAGAACCGGGCAAACGACCCGCGAAGGACCAGGATCCATGACAGCCACCCGCACCGAAACCGACAGCTTCGGCCCTCTCGAGGTTCCCGCCGACAAGTACTGGGGCGCGCAGACGCAACGCTCGATCATGAACTTCCCCATCGGCTGGGAAAAGCAGCCGGTAGCCATCGTGCGGGCCCTGGGATGCATCAAGAAGGCCTGCGCCCAGGCCAATGTCGCGAACGGCTCGCTCGACCCCAAGCTGGGCGACGCGATCATTCAGGCCGCGGGCGAAGTCTATGACGGCAAGCTCGACGACAATTTCCCGCTGGTCGTCTGGCAGACCGGCTCGGGCACCCAGTCGAACATGAACGCCAACGAGGTCATTGCGAACCGCGCGATCGAGATACTCGGCGGTATGATCGGGTCAAAGAAGCCTGTGCATCCCAACGATCATTGCAACATGGGACAATCCTCCAACGACACCTTCCCCACGGCCATGCATATCGCCACGGCCATGATGGCCCACAATGTGCTGATTCCGGGGCTGGAGAAGCTTCACGCAGCGCTGGAGGCCAAAGTCGTCGAGTTCGACGGTATCATCAAGATCGGCCGCACCCACACCCAGGACGCAACGCCACTCACGTTGAGCCAGGAGTTTTCCGGCTACGCGCACCAGGTCGCCATGGGCATTGTGCGGGTGAAGACGGCGCTGGCGCATATCTTTGAGCTGGCTCAGGGCGGCACCGCGGTGGGCACAGGGCTCAACACCAAGCCCGGCTGGGCGGACGCCGTGGCCGCCAACATGGCTGAGATTACCGGACTGCCCTTCGTGACCGCACCCAACAAGTTCGAAGCGCTGGCAGCCCATGACGCCATGGTCGAGATGTCAGGATCGCTGAAAACCGTGGCCGCATCGCTCTTCAAGATCGCCAACGACATTCGCTTTCTCGGATCGGGCCCCCGCTGCGGGCTGGGCGAGTTGATGCTGCCGGAAAACGAGCCCGGCAGTTCGATCATGCCGGGCAAAGTCAACCCGACACAGTGCGAGGCGATGACCCAGGTCTGCGCCCAGGTGATGGGCAATGATGCCGCGGTTGGGTTTGCCGGCTCCCAGGGGCACTTTGAGCTCAACGTCTACAAACCGATGATGGCTTACAATGTGCTGCAATCCATGCAGCTTCTGGGCGCCGGCAAACCCAACCGCGGCATCATTGCCCATCACCTGGGCGCAGACCTGGGTCATCGCCTCGCACT
>JBCCYI010000048.1:0-22852 GCA_039189975.1 Pseudomonadota bacterium | reverse complement strand
CCACGGCGGCAAGTCGAACCTTGTGCGCTTGAATGGGCGGCCGGTCCTCTCGACGGAAGACTTGAGCGACGGGGATATCATCCGCATCGGCGAGACGTCCCTGCGCTTCGCCGCGCTGTGCTAGGATGGCTTCTCCTGGGGGCTTACCGCATCGGCAGAGGCGCCTGTGTTTGAACAATCGCAGCGGCGCAACACGATGCGCGTGGATACCCGTCCGGGTGACACGCCCGTCGACGATGCTTTCGCCGCGGCACCACCACCGGCGTCTGGCCCGCCAGCGCAGAGCCGCACCATGTCGCGCCAACACACGCCGCCCGGCGGGCGCCTCGGAGGTGGACGCGCGGCGAGCGGCGTGGCTGGTCCGCAAAGCCAGGATCGCGTGACCTTCGCCCGTGCGGAGCAGGGTGCGCAAGAGCAAGGAGACCGGGGCGATGCTTCAGCTTCCTGATCTGAGATATGACGTTGCCACGGGCCTCAGCCTGGGCGCCCGCGAGGAGCAGGAGGACAGTGTCCTTTGCGATGTGCCCCAGGGCGGCGGTGCGGGTGTACTCCTGCTCGCTGATGGTCTGGGCGGGCATGCTGGCGGGGCTCTTGCAAGCCGCGTCGCCGTGACCACGGCACTGCAGGAGATCGCGGCCAGGCGCGATGCGCAGGGGCGGCTGCCGGAAAACATCCCGGCGACCTTGCGCACCGCCGCCGAAGCCGCCAACCATGCGGTGCTCGCGCAGTCGGAGGTTGACCCCGAGCTGCAGGGCATGGGCACGACCCTGGTGATGGCCGTGGTGCAGGACCGGGCGCTGTACTGGCTCTCGGTCGGGGACAGCCCCCTCTATCTGCACCGCGACGGTAAGCTCGCCAAGATCAACGCCACCCATTCGCTCGCGCCGCATCTCGATCTTCTGGTGGAAGCCGGGGAGATGGATCCGGAGGAAGCAGCGGTGCATCCAGGGCGGAACTGCCTGACCTCGGCGCTCGGCACGGTGGCCATCGAGAAGATCGACTGTCCTGAAACGCCGCGCCGCCTTGAGCCGGGCGACAGCGTTCTGGTTGCGTCCGACGGGATCCTCTCGCTCAAGGCACACGACATCGCCACCGCCCTCGATGCCTCACGCACCCGCGCTCTCGCTGGCGGAACCTCACCAGGCGAATGTGTCGAGCGCCTGCTGCGGGCCGTGGTGGGGGTGGGCGCAGAGGATCAGGACAACACGTCCCTCGCGCTTTTGCGGGTCGGGGAGACGAGTGTCGAGGCGGCAGCAGCGCCGCCGCCCCCCCTTCTGGAGCGACTCTGGTCGCGGTTCCAGGGGCGTGCGGCCTCGGTGGCGGCGAGCGTCGCGCCCCGTGTTGGGCTGCCCGGGCGAGACCTTGAGCTGACGCGGATGACGGAGCGCTCGGGCGATGCGTAGCAATGCCTGGGTTTGCCCCCGCACCTCCCGCGCACCGATCATTGGCGCAGTACTGCTGGCGCCGGCCAATGGATGCCGCGCGCGACGCCGCGGGGGGTGCTGCGCAAGGGGGCGAGGAGAGCCTTGCGCGCGCCGGCATCGCGCTCCGGTGCCACCTGGCCGCAACGGCGCGCGAGAGGTCCCGTGCGCCGGCGAATACCTCCCCCGACGCGGGCTCGACGTGATCGGGCGTAAGCACCGGGGCCCAGCGCCAGTGTGGTCCCCATGAGGACTGACGCACGAGCCGCCCGCGCCGTCGATCAATTGGCAACGCTTTTGCGTTCGGACCAGATCCCCCAGAGCGTTCGGTCGCTTGGGGCGCAGGCGCAATTGCGCCTGGCGGAGCCAATCCATTTGTGCATCGTTGGCCGTGCGGAGGCCAATCCCGTTGCGCTCGCGAATGCGCTGGTCGGGGGAGCCGGGGGGCGCGTCCTGCCGGAGATCGCCGGGATGCCGCCGGCGACCGTTGCCTATGGGCCGAGCGACACCTGGCATGTCGTGCTCTCGGATGGGGAAACACAGGAGACCCATCAGGACGAGTTTGCCACGCTCAACCCCTATGGCATCGCGCTCCTGCGCCGTTGGGTCCCGCTGCCGGTGCTGGAAAACGTGTCCCTGCGCGTCGTGACGCTCGAGGGCGCGCCAAAGGAGATCGCTGCGGCGATGCGCTGGGCGACACGGGAGGCCGATATGGTGCTCTGGTGCGCCGAGGATGCGGCTGCGGACAGCACCCTTTACACGCACCTGCCCGAAGCCCTGCAGGATCATGCGTTCCTTGCCGTGCGCAGCGGAGCGGCGATCGAGCGCGCCGAGTTCGTTGCCTGCCACGCCGTGCCCGATGGGGTGCAGGACGTGTCGCTGCGTGATCTGCGGGACGCCCTTCTGGCGCACATCTCGCGCGGCCGCCGCGAAGACATAGACTGCGCTGTCATGCTGCTGGAGCAGTACCTGCCGCGGCAAGGGGCGGGCGCCCGGTCCACCCCCGAGGTGGGGGATGATGGCGTCGCACCCGAGCCCGTTGCCGAGGTCGTCCCCCTTCCGTCCCCATCCGGTTTAGACACAACGGCCGACACCGCCGAGGCAGACAGGGTCCGCGCGATTGTCGGTGCGCTGATTGAGCAGGGGCAAGGACTCGAGGCAGCGCTGGGCGACGCGGGGCCAGTTCCGGTCGATGCCCTGCTGGACATGTGTTCGGACGCACTGAGTGCCGCGGCCGCAACCGCAGCGGGGCAGAGTGGGACGCTGGATCCAGACCTGGCGGAGACACTTGCGGAAGCGGCGGATCTGATGCTGCTGATCCAGCTGGAGGGCAGCGCCTCGGCACTTGTCGATTCCCTTGCGTTGATGCTCCAGGCCCGGCACGCCTGCGAGGAGCGTCTCTGTGCGTAGCCTTGGCCGCCAGCGCGCCGCCTCAGCCTCTGACCGCGCGGGCAGGGGCGCGCGCTTGACACGGGCGCCCAGGCCGTTGCGTCCAGCCGTTGCGGCCGAGCGCTTAGACTTGTCGCTATTCGTCGTGCGCGCGCCACAATCCCGTCTGCTTTGCGGCCCTGGACGTGCCGACACTCGACGTCTGGCAGAAGGGGTGGAGCGATGACAAACGAGGGCGACGAAACCGAAAGAAGAGAACCGGTCGCGCCGGTGCAGGCCATCGTGCCCGAGGTGCCCCCGGAGGCAGCGCCGGCCTGGGATGGGGCGGATCTGCCCGCGGATCCCGAAGCGCTCATTGGGCTGTGCCTGGAGCGGGTGTCGAGCTTTGTGGCCCGTCGCGACGAAGTGTCGGCGCTGCTGGACGGGCTGTGCCGCGACGGGGACCCTGAAACGGCCCGTGCCGCCAGCCGCCACCGCGAGCGGCTCATGGAGTTCGAGCCGAGCGTAACGATGATTGGTCAGGTCAAGGCGGGCAAGACATCGCTCGTCAACGCGATGCTCGGCGCGCCCGGCCTTCTGCCGGCCGACGTCAATCCCTGGACCTCTGTCGTCACGTCGCTCCATCTGACGCCACGCCCCGAAACAGCCCCCCACGGCGCGCGCTTCACCTTCTTCGACGAAGAGGATTGGGACCGGCTGACCCGCAAGGGCGGCCGTGTGGGCGAACTCGCCGGGCGCGCGGGCGCCGACGACGAGGCCGAAAAGGTCCGCCAGCAGATCGACGAGATGCGCGAAAAGACGCGCCGCCGGTTGGGCCGCAAGTTCGAGCTGCTGCTCGGCACGAGCCATGATTATGGCGGCTATGACAAGGAGCTGATCGAGCGCTACGTGTGCCTTGGCGACGACTTCTTCGAAGAGGGCGCGCCCGAGAGCCAGGGTCGCTTTGCCGACATCACCAAATCCGCCGAGCTTTGGGTGCCACGTCCGACGTGGCCCGTGGGCCTCTGTCTGCGCGACACGCCGGGGGTCAACGACACCTTCATGATGCGCGAGCAGATCACCATCGGCGCGCTGCGCGACAGCCGGCTCTGCGTGGTGGTGCTCTCCGCCCATCAAGCGCTTTCGACCGTCGACATGGCGCTCCTGCGGCTCATCGCGAATGTGCGCTCCCGTGAGGTCGTAATTTTCGTCAACCGGATCGACGAGCTGCCGGAGCCGGAGGTGCAGCTTCCCGAGATCCGCAACGCGATCCGGGAGACGCTGAAGGCCCATGCCGGGCTCGAAGATGCGGAGATCGTCTTTGGCTCCGCGCGCTGGGCGACGCTCGCACTCGCCGGTCAGCTCGATCAACTCGACGAGGCGGAGGCCGACACGCTCCTCGCCCATGCCGAATACGCGCTGCCGGAGATGGAGCGCGAGCTGGGACCGCTGGAGCTGGTCTGGTGGATGTCGGGGGTGCCTTCGCTCTACCACGCGCTTTGGGACCGGATCGTCGAAGGCCCGGGCGAGGACAAGCTGCGCCGCATCGCGCGCGCGGCGATGAACCTCGCCGTCGGTTTGCGCGCCGCGACCGAGGCCGACCCGATGCGCATGGCCGCCCAGCAGGCAGAGCGGATCGACACGGTGGCCGTTCAGCTCGAGCTCGACCGGATCGAGGCCGATGTGCTGGAGCGCTACGATGTTGCCTTTGAGACCGCCCGCGACGGCGCCGCACAGCGGCTGGAGCGGGCGCATCGCAGCTTTCTGGAGCGCGCAACCGCAGCGCTGGTTCAGCACCTGGAGACCTATGGCGAGCTGTCGCCCTGGACCTACGACCCCGCCGGGCTGCGCCTGCTCTTGCGCTCGGGCTACCAGGTGTTCGCCCGGCAGGTGCGGGCTGCGGGCAAGGCAACGGGCGAGACCGCCGCGGCCGAGGTCGGCGCGCTCTACGCGCGGGTCCTGGGCCGGGACGCCGCCAGTTTCTCGCTGGCCGGGCCCGAGGCGCCGCGCCTGCCTGCGCCGGTGCTCCTGGGGCAGACGATCGCGCTCGACCTCAAGGGCACCTGGTGGCGTCGCTGGTGGAGCCGTCGCAAGGGCTACGCCAGCTTCGCCCCCGATTTTCACCGGATGATCGAAGCCGAGACGCGCCCCATTGTCGAGGCGCTGATCGACACGCATTGCGCGCCCGCAGGAGCGCCGATGCGAGCCGCGCTTGTGGAGTTCTTCGCCGATCAGCGGGCCTTGATTGCCGGGTTCGGCTCAGAGGAGATCGCGCGCCACGGGCCCGACCCCGACGCCCTCGCCGACACCGTCTCGCGTCTGGAGCGGCTGGCGGCATGAGCGCTGCCCTCACGCCGCCCCCGCGCGTCTCGGTTGCCCATGTATTGGTTGCCCAGGGCTACTGCCCTGACCATGGCTACCCAAGGCAGCACGACTGCCGGTCGCTCACGACCGCTCTGAAATCGGCCGCTTTGGCCTGAGCCTATGCCAATGTTCCCGCCCTGCGCCCGCCGCGTTCCAAGGAGGTAATCCACGTGTCCCTCGCCACTCCCCTTCCCGGTTGGTCCTCGCGGTCGGAGCTTTCCGAGCACGCAGAGGCGACCGAAGAAACTCGCCGTCCCCGCGTCGCAATCATGGGCGAATTCTCGGCAGGCAAGAGCACGCTGACGAACTTGCTGATGGGGGATCAGGCACTGCCCACGCGGGTCACTGCCACGCAGCTGCCGCCCGTGTGGCTGTCCCATGGCGAAGGTTCCGCCTATGGCGAAACCGTCGAGGGGGTCCGGTTCCCGATCGACCCGGAGACGCTCGACCGGCAATCCTGGGTCGACCCCGGCCAGAGCGGTCACACCCTCGACGTGGCCGAAACCCGCTATCTGCGCGTCTTTCGGCAGGCCGAGATCCTGGAAGCCTGCGACCTCATCGACTTTCCCGGTATTTCGGATCCGAACATGGATGCCGACGTCTGGCAGCGGGTGCTTCCCCTGGCCGACGCCGTCCTGTGGTGCACCCATGCCACGCAGGCCTGGCGCCAGAGCGAGGCGGCGGTGTGGGAAGAGATGTCCCCGGAGTTGATGGCGCGGTCGCTCTTGCTGCTGACCCGGATCGACCGGGTCGTGGAGGCGCGGGATCGCCGCCGCCTGATCACCCGCGTCGCCCGCGAGACGGATGGCCTCTTTGCCGGTGTGTACCCGGTTTCTCTGACGGGAGCGCTTGCGGCGGGGCAGGACAGCGCCGCCTGGGCGGCAAGCGGGGCCGCAGATCTGATGGACGCGTTCTCGGCGATCCTGGTCGGGTCCGCTCCGGCCGCAAGCCGCCTCGTCTCGGATGGTCCGGAGGCGGCCGCGACCGAAGGTCCGGCAAAGCCCGTGCGCCTTGTCTCTCAGCGAGGCGCGGATGTGTCACGGGACGCGGACAACACGGTCGATGCGGTGCACCCCACGCGGATCCGTCCGCGCCGGATCCGCCCGGCCGGGGCGCCGACGCAGCGGCCCCTGCGCAACGCAGAGGCGACCGCAGGAACCACATCGTTCGATCCGGCGGAGCTTTGAGCCCAAAGGGGGGATCTTGTCCCAGCGATCGTAGGAAACTGGCAAGGTTTCTGGGCGATACTGAGGGGGTCTCTTTGCGCACGGATCACTTGTGTCATGTCGTCCCCGTCTCTTTCCCTGTCGCACCGGCTCGAAGAGCTCTACGCGCAATGCCCGCCTGGCGCCTCCGTCGTTTTCGGCGACTTGTCGACGGGAACGGTCCTGCGCGTGGTGGGTACCCCCGCACGGCAGGAAGTGCATGACGCCGCGCTCGACCTTGCGATGGAGTGTTTTTGCGACGCGTCCGAAGCCGCCCTTTCGGTCAGTGCGCCAGACGGCCCAGCGCCGATCCCGCTGCGCGCCACACGTGTGGACGGTGACCGGGTGTATCTCATCCGCCGTGGCGGGGAGGAAGGTCTCGACGCTCTGATCGTCTCCCTGGATGCGCAATCCGTCCTGGACGGCGCGTCGCCGGGGGAGGATCCGTCAGCACAGCTTGGGCAGATCGAAGCGGCCTGCGCCGCCGTCGTTGGGATGGCCCAGCAAGCGGACCATGACTGAACGGTTTGGCCAAATTGAAGGGCGCGCCAGCGTGGCCGAGCCGGAAGAGGCCGATGCGGCCGCGCACCGGGCCGCGTTGACGGATGTGTTGGGCCGGCTCACCGCACCGATAGTGCCGTGCGCGGACGGCAGGCGGCTCGATGCCGCGCCGGGGCAAGAGGCGCTTCATGCGCTTCTCGATGAGATTGACAGCACGGTGATGGCGCGCAGCCTGCGGGTCAGCGGACCAGACGGCGCCGCTCTGCACCTTGAGGTGTCCAACAGGCGTCTGCTGCACGTCGCGCAGACCCCACAGAACGACGCATTGTCGGACGACGGGCACATCGGGCTGGGGGCGCTCGGGTTTGCCGGGCTTGACGATCTAAACCGCCTGCTGGGACTGCTCGGGGATCTGTGTGCTGCCGGGCCGATTACGATTGAGGCGCTGGCGCCGTCCGGAACGGTTGGCGTCGAGCAGACGGGCGTTTCGGTGGCCACATTGCGCGAGGCGATCGCCGCATCGCCTGGAGAAGAAGCGTCAGACCCGGTGGTCCCCGCCAATGCAAAGCCGGGCAGCGCGCCTGCGCAGCAGGCCGGATCCGTCGATGCAGATGCTGCAGCGGCGCTGCGCCAGAATGCCGAGCAAGAGCGCGCCGCCGACGACACCGTTGCCGCCCGTGCGGAAGCTGCCGCAGCCGCTGCCGCACGGGCCGCCGAAACGGTCTCAGCCGCGGCCAATGCCGCCTATGCCGATGCAGTGGCCAGCGGCCCCGCATCGAGCGTCAGCGCGGCGCCCGGGTTGCCCGATTTTGCCATCCTCTGCGGGGCCGATGCGCTATGCTGGCAGTCGAGCAACGGCGAGTCCGGGGGGGCGGCCGAATTGCAGGAACCGCTGGAGGAGGTGTGGGAGCTCTGGCCGGAAGGCCTCCTCGCGCAGACGCAAGATCCTCTTGTCACGATCCTCTCACCTGTCTCGCAAAGCGGTGCACCTCTCTTGCTGGCTCAGATCGGCGAAGATGCGCTTGCGATGTTGCTGGTGCCGTCGAGCGAGGCACGGGTCACCGGCATGTGGTTGCGCTTTCTCTCCTCAAGCCACGACCCCTCGCGCAGGCCATCACAGCAAGCGACCTGACATCGGTCGCTGCAAGGGCGACCAGCACCTGAGACGCCGTGCCGCGTCGAGAGCACAGCCAGAGGCATGACCTCCAGATGTACTCTCAATAATAATGGGTTGGATTTCACCCACTCCGCCAATTGTCGGACGTGGCCCGGTGCTTGGGTCTGGCGCCGGCAATCATGTGGCGCCGCTATTGTGGGCCTGCCGTGTCGTTGAAGGGGACCAGGGGGAGAGGGCTTTGGCCGTCAGGCGGATGTGTTCGTGGGGCCGCTCAAACGCCGCCACGCGGGCATTGCAGACCTTGACGTTGAGCGGGTCAGACGTCAGCGTCCGCGCGCTCCGGTCACCGGAAACTCCGCACGAAAGGTCTGACATGCGTGATCCCCGTTCTTTCCTGCGCGCGCTCTTTGACAAGGCCGTCGAAGTGGCCGATCCAATGCGGGCCCTACCGGCGCGATTGCCGCCGCGTCCCGATGGGCGTGTGCTCGTTATCGGGGCGGGCAAAGCCTCCGCGCGGATGGCAGAGGCCGTCGAATCTGTGTGGGGCCCTTGCGAGGGGCTCGTCATCACGCGCTACGGCTACGCGCGCCCCTGTGCGGGCATCGAGATCCTCGAAGCTGCACATCCGGTGCCGGACCAAGCTGGTGTCGAAGGCACGCGCCGGATGCTTGCGCTGCTCGCAGACGCGGGGGACGGTGACATGGTCCTGGCGCTCATCTCCGGCGGTGGATCGGCACTCCTGACCGCGCCAGCCGCCGACATCACGCTCGCTGAAAAACAGGCGCTGACGCAGGCACTTCTGGCGTCTGGCGCGCCGATCGGAGACATCAACGGCATCCGCAAAGAGCTGTCGGCGGTGAAGGGCGGTCGTCTTGCGGCCGCGGCCTATCCGGCACACACCGTCGCGCTGCTGATCTCGGACGTGCCGGGAGACGATCCGGGCGACATCGCGAGTGGCCCCACGGTCGGGCATGCAGGGGACGCGGGCCGAGCGGCCGCGACCCTGGCGCAGTGGGGTGTGACGCCCCCACCCTCGATCGCGTCGTTTCTGGCAGCCGGAGGGGACCCGCTCTCCCCCGATGATCCACGCCTGTCGCGCGTCGAGACTCGCATTGTTGCCGCCCCGTCTCAGTCGCTGGCGGCTGCGGCCAGGCTTGCGGAGGCCTCCGGCTGTGACGTCGAGATCCTCGGTGACGCGATCGAAGGGGAGGCACGCGACATCGCCGCGGCCCATGCGGCGCTTGCGCGATCGCGCCAGGCAGGCCTCTCGCGTCCGCTTCTGTTGCTGTCGGGCGGGGAGCTGACGGTGACGCGACGGGGAGAGGGTGTGGGCGGTCCTAATGCAGAATATGCGCTGGCGCTGGCCCTTGCGCTGGGGGGGGCGACCGGCTTGCACGCGATTGCCTGCGATACCGATGGGGTCGACGGCGCCGCCGAAGTTGCCGGTGCCATCGTCACGCCCGACACGCTGACACGCGCAGGAGCCGCGGGACTCGACGCCGCCGATGCCCTCCGCCAGAATGACGCTCACACCTTTTTTGCCGGGATCGACGACCAGGTTGTGCCGGGCCCCACACTGACGAACGTCAACGATTTTCGCGCAATCCTGATCACGCCGACCTGAGCCGCCTCTGACGATCGCGGGTCAGTCGCCCGAGGCTGACGCGCAGGCGACGTCTCGACCAGATGTATGTATCCGCGGGGTGCGCCCGCCATTTCGGTGGCGCCCCGGCCTGCGCTGTCGTAGGTCTCGCCTGCTGCCTTTGATCGGGCTGGACCGAAGGATAGGACAGGATGAAGCGCATTCGATTGGGGCCGGACGGGCCTGAGGTGTCGCAATTCGGCATTGGTGCGATGTCGTTTGCGGGGATCTACGGCGACGCCACCGTTGCCGAAAGCCATGCGGTGTTGGACGCCTGCCGCACCGCCGGCGTCACCCATATCGACACCGCCGCTGTCTATGGCGACGGCCTGTCCGAAGACATCATCGGGCAATGGTTTGCTGCGACCCCCAGTGCACGGAACGAGATGGTATTAGCCACCAAGGCAGGGATTCAGCGACACCCGGAGCGGCGGATCAGCAATGACCCTGAGCATCTTGAGGCGACCCTGGAGCGTAGCCTGCGGTTGCTTGGAGTGGACCATGTCGACCTCTTCTACGTGCATCGCTACGATCCGTCCTACCCGCCCGAGGAGGTGGCCGGGGTGCTTAAAGGACTGATTGATCGGGGGAAAACCCGCGCAATCGGCTTTTCGGAGATCGCACCGAGCACATTGCGGCGTGCCGCGTCTGAATGCCCGATTGCGGCGGTCCAGTCTGAGTATTCGTTGTCGACGCGGGCGCCCGAGCTTGGGTTGATTCAGACCTGTGCGGCGCTTGGCACGAGTCTTGTTGCGTTTTCGCCTGTCGGCCGTTCGTTCCTGACCGATGCGCCCTTCTCGCCGGCCCGGGTCCGGGAGATGGGGTTCACGAGGACCAATCCTCGGTTTCAGGATCCGAACTACAGCGCCAACATCGCCGCGACGGATCGTTTTCGAGAGCTTGCCGCCGAGATGGGCCTTTCGGCAGCAGGTCTCGCGGTTGCCTGGGTGCGGTCCCGGGGAGACTTTGTTTTGCCGATCCCGGGGACAAAAAGCACGGCGCACCTGTCGGAGTTGTTGGAGGGCGCAGTGCGCGATTTGTCGGAGGAGGAAGTCAGCCGGGTAGAAGCGATTCTGCCAGTGGGCTGGGCGCATGGGGACCGCTACTCGGATGCGCAATGGGTTGGACCTGAGCGCTACTGCTGAGCGAATGGCGCTGCGCGATCGAGCGCCTACCCAACGCTTCTATTCTCTGTTCCGGAAATGGGTCTTCACTGGAGCGGGCGATGAGATTCGAACTCACGACCCTTACCTTGGCAAGGTAATGCTCTACCCCTGAGCTACGCCCGCACCGTGAAGTAGCGGCGTGGTATCGAACGTCTGCGGAGGCTGCAAGCGAAAACTGACGTTCCCGTCGCGTCGTGTGCGATCCGCGCGTACGCACCTTCCGCTAGAGCTGTTTTGCGTTGAACTGCGTCGTGCTCCGAAAGGCGGACCAACCCCTGAACGTCGAGCGGTGCCGGCCGCTGTGCGCGTGCTCTGTCTCACCGGGAACGTCTTTGTCCGACGTGGGAGCGGGTCGAGACGGACCTCGTGCTGCGCACTGCGGCCCGCCCGCCCCGAGATCCCTTACATCGCGCAGATGACGCATCGGCCGCAGCGACCTCGGTCGCGCGCGGACACGGATCTCAATAGCACCATAGCACCGCGAAAGGCCGCGTCGTCGCTGCAGCTATTCGAGCTCGACAAGGAGATCTTTCGCGTCGATCTGGTCGCCCGGGCGGACGTGGACGGCTTTGACGACCGCGTCGCGCTCGGCGTGCAGGCCCGTCTCCATCTTCATCGCTTCGATCGTCACGAGGAGATCACCGGCGGCCACCTTGGCACCCGCCTGGACCGGCACGGCGGCGATGGAGCCTGGCATTGGCGCACCGACATGGGCCGGGTTGCCGACTTCGGCCTTCGGGCGCGCGCCGCTCGTCCCCTTCGCCTTGCGGTTGGGGACGCGGATCGTGCGGGGCTGGCCGTTAAGCTCGAAGAAGACACGGACCTCGCCCTCCTTGTTCGTCTCGCCCAAGGCCTGCATGCGGATCTCGAGGGTCTTGCCGGGGTCGATCTCGGGTGAGATCTCCTCGCCCGGCTGCATGCCGTAGAAGAACGTCTTGGTGTCCAGCGTGCGCACCGGCCCATATTCGGCGTGGCGGGTGGCATAGTCGCGGAAGACCTTGGGATACATGAGATATCCGGCGAGATCCTCGTCGTCGATCTCCTGGTTGGTGGCGTCGGCCACCTCCGTGCGGCGGGCGTCGAGATCCTCGTCGGACAGGAGGGCACCGGGACGGTCGGTGAAGGCGGGCTCGTCGCCAAGGATGCGCTTTTGCAGCTTCTTGGGCCAGCCGGAGGGCGGCTGGCCGAGCCCGCCCTTCATCATCTCGATGACCGAATCGGGGAAGGAGACCTCGCGCTTGCCGTCTTCGATGTCCGCGCGCGTGAGGCCCTGGCTGACCATCATCAGCGCCATGTCGCCCACGACCTTGGACGACGGCGTCACCTTCACGATGTCGCCGAACATGCGGTTGACGTCGGCATAGGCCTCGGCGACCTCGTGCCAGCGCTCTTCCAGCCCCAGCGAGCGGGCCTGCGCCTTGAGGTTGGTGAACTGACCGCCGGGCATCTCGTGGAGATAGACCTCCGAGGCGGGCGCCTGCTGGCCGGTCTCGAAGGCGGCGTAATGGGCGCGAACGGCTTCCCAGTAGTTGGAGAGCTCGCGCACGGCGCCGATGTCGAGCCCGGTGTCGCGCTCCTGGCGGGCGAGCGATTCCACGATGGTGCCGAGGGTCGCCTGGCTGGTGTTGCCGGAGAACGCGTCCATCGCGCAATCGACGGCGTCGACGCCGCTTTCGGCCGCGGCCAGGATCGTTGCGCAGGCAATGCCCGCGGTGTCGTGGGTGTGGAAATGGATCGGCAGGCCGACCTCCTCGCGCAGCGCCTTGATCAGGACGCGCGCGCCGGCGGGCTTCAGGAGCCCCGCCATGTCCTTCAGCCCCAGGATGTGAGCACCGGCGGCCTTCAGGTCCCTGCCCATCTGGACGTAGTACTTGAGGTCGTATTTCGCGCGATCGGGGTCGAGCAGATCGCCGGTGTAGCAAATCGCGCCTTCGCAGACCTTGTTGTTGTCCTGCACGGCATCCATCGCGACGCGCATGTTCTCGACCCAGTTGAGCGAATCGAAAACGCGGAAGACATCGACTCCGCTCTCAGCCGCCTGCCGCACGAAGAACTGCACGACGTTGTCGGGGTAGTTGGTGTAGCCCACCCCGTTGGCCCCGCGCAGGAGCATCTGCGTCATGATGTTGGGCATCGCCGCGCGCAGGTCGCGCAGGCGCTGCCAGGGGCATTCCTGCAGGAAGCGGTAGGCGACGTCGAACGTCGCACCCCCCCAACATTCGACGGAGAAGAGCTGCGGGACATTGGTGGCATAGGCCGGGGCCACGCGGATCATGTCGAGGGAGCGCATGCGGGTGGCGAGCAGGCTCTGGTGCCCATCCCGCATGGTCGTGTCCGTGATCAGCAGGTGCTTTTGCTCGGCCATCCAGTCGGCCACCGCCTGAGGGCCAAACTCGTCGAGGATCTGGCGCGTCCCGGCGGGCGGTGTCTCGGCGCGAGGGGCCGGAGGTTTGGGCGTGCGCAGGTCGGCGGCGGGCTTGGGACGGCCTTCGACCTCGGGGTGACCGTTGACGGTGATGTCAGCGATATAGGTCAGGATCTTGGTGGCCCGGTCGCGGCGCGGCTTGAAGTCAAAGAGCGCCGGTGTCTGGTCGATGAACTTCGTGTGGTACTGATTGTTCAGGAAATCCGGGTGCTTGAGCAGGTTTTCCACGAAGGCGATGTTGGTCGCGACGCCGCGGATGCGGAACTCGCGCAGCGCGCGGTCCATCCGCGCGATGGCGGCCTCGGGCGTTGGTGCCCAGGCGGTGACCTTCTCCAGAAGCGAATCGTAGTAGCGCGTGATGACGGCGCCCGAATAGGCCGTGCCGCCGTCGAGACGGATGCCCATGCCGGTGGCGCCGCGGTAGGCTGTGATGCGGCCATAGTCGGGGATGAAGTTGTTCGTGGGGTCCTCGGTCGTCACCCGGCATTGGATGGCGTGGCCGTCGAGCCCGACGTCATATTGCGAGGCGGTGCCCGTCGCCTCCATCAGGCTCTTGCCCTCGGCGATCAGGATCTGGGCGCGGACGATGTCGATCCCCGTGACCTCCTCGGTCACCATATGCTCGACCTGGACGCGCGGGTTCAACTCGATGAAGTAAAACTCACCCGTCTCCATATCCATCAGGAACTCGACGGTGCCGGCGCATTCGTAATTGACGTGCTCGCAGATCTTTTTGCCGAGCGCGCAGAGTTTCTCGCGCTGGGACGAGCTGAGGTAGGGGGCGGGCGCGCGCTCCACGACCTTTTGGTTGCGCCGCTGGACGGAGCAATCGCGCTCCCAGAGGTGGTACATGTTGCCCTGGCTGTCGCCGAGGATCTGCACCTCGACGTGCCGGGCGCGCAGGATCATCTTTTCGAGATAGCCCTCGCCGTTGCCAAAGGCGGCTTCCGCCTCGCGCCGGCCCTCGCGGACCTTCTCCTCCAGCTCATCGGAGGCGAGGATCGGGCGCATCCCGCGCCCGCCGCCGCCCCAGGAGGCCTTGAGCATCAGCGGGTAGCCGATCTCCTCGGCCTCGGCGCGCACGGCGTCCATGTCGTCGCCCAACACCTCGGTGGCGGGGATGACGGGGACCCCGGCCGCAATGGCGACGCGCCGGGCGCTTGCCTTATCGCCGAGCGCGCGCATCGTTTCGGCCTTGGGCCCGATGAACGTGATCCCGGCAGCGGCACAGGCATCCACAAAGTCGGGGTTCTCCGACAGCAGGCCATAGCCCGGGTGGATCGCGTCGGCGCCCGAGAGCTTGGCCACCCGCAGGATCTCGTCGATCGACAGATACGCCTGAACCGGCCCCAGCCCCTCGCCGATCCGGTAGGCCTCGTCCGCCTTGAAGCGGTGCAGGCTGAGCTTGTCTTCCTCCGCAAAGACGGCCACCGTCCGCTTGCCCAGCTCGTTGGCGGCGCGCATCACGCGTATGGCAATCTCGCCCCGATTTGCAATCAGGATTTTCTGGAATTCGGGCATGGTCTTGGTCCTTGGGCGGTTCACGCTTTCGTAACCGCGATGCTGCACAGCGGCAAGCGCCGCAGATGGGGACGATGCACGCGATCAAGTCCGTGTGGAGGTCTCTGGGCTCGACGGTTGGTCAGGACACGCTGAGCACCCTGTGATCCGGTAGATCCGACAGACGGGCACAGCCCGCGTTGCCCATGTCGGCAACAAGCTGCCCACGCAGGATGTCGACCGCATGGGCGGCGCCGCGCGCGCCAAACGCGGCCAGCCCGTAGTGCACTGCCCGCCCCACCATGCAGAAGTCTGCCCCCATCGCCAGCGCCCGCATGATGTCCAGGCCGGAGCGCAAGCCGCTGTCGTAGATCACGGGGACGTCCGGTCCGAGAGCGGCGCGGACCTGCGGCAGCTGATGCACCGGTGGAGGGGCGCCGTCGAACTGACGCCCGCCGTGGTTTGACACCCAGATTGCGTCAGCGCCTGCGCGCACCGCGTGTTCCGCGTCCGCCGCGCTGATGATGCCCTTGACGACCAGCGGCCCGGCCCACTCCTCGCGGAGTGCGCGTAGGTAGGGGAGGTCCGGCGCGGTGCGGATCTGGTAACCGATGTGGGCGGTCGCTGAGCCACGCCGGGTCGTATCGGCGTAGCGCTCCAGGGTTTTGAGCTTGGGGATACCTTTACCAAGCGTGGCGACAGCCCAGGCAGGGCGGCGCGCCGCATCGAGGACGATGCGCGGCGTGAGCCGCATCGGATTGGTCAGGCGAGCCCGTTGCAGCCGCTCCCGACGGCTTGCGACGGCAAGATCGACGGTCAGGACCAATGTGTGAAACCCGGCGTCGCGGGCGCGACCGCAGATGTCGCGCCGTACCTCGGGGTCCGATGGCGCATAGAGCTGGAACCACCCCTGATCGCCCACTTTCGGGCCGACCTCCTCAGGTGTCGCGGCGGCCACGGTGGAGAGCGTGTAAGGGATCCCTTCGCGTGCAGCGATCTTCGCCAGGATCCGCTCGGCATCGGGCCAGATGAGCCCCGACATCCCCACGGGCGCGAAGCCAAAGGGGAGCGGGTACTGCCGCCCCATCAGGTTCACCGTCAGGTCGGAGTCTGTGATGCCCCTCAGCATGTGCGGCATCAGCCGGATCTGATCGAGCGCGTCTTCGGCAAACGCGCGGCCCGTTTCGCGCCCGACCGCGCTGTCGAGATACTCCCAAACGAAATGTGGGACGCGCCGACGGGCCGAGCGCTTGAGGTCTTCGATCGCGGGGTGAGACAGCTCCAGGGTCATGGCCGCAGCTATGCAGCCGCGCCGCGAAGGGGCAAGCGTCACTTTCGTGCCATGGCACCAAAAGCGGTGAGAACATTAGAGGAACGCTTCTTTAATTTCTTCCGCGCGCGCGCTATGCTCCTCTCCCATGAGCACATACGATGAGTTCGACGCCTTCGAGCAGGCCGTCCCCCTGTCGCAGCGCGCCCTGGCCGCCGCCCCCCGCCCGTATCTCGACGGGCTGAACGATGCGCAGCGCGCCGCCGTCGAGGCGCTGGAGGGGCCAGTCTTGATGCTCGCCGGCGCGGGCACGGGCAAGACCAAGGCGCTGACCGCGCGGATCGCACACCTTTTGGTGACGGGCACCGCGCGCCCCAACGAGGTGCTGGCGGTGACCTTCACCAACAAGGCCGCGCGCGAGATGAAGTCCCGCGTCGGGACTCTGATGGGCCATACGGTCGAGGGCATGCCGTGGCTCGGCACCTTCCATGCGATTTGCGTCAAGCTGCTGCGCCGCCATGCCGAGCTGGTGGGGCTGAAATCCAACTTCACGATCCTCGATACCGACGATCAGCTCCGTCTTCTCAAGCAGTTGATTGTGGCCAACGAGATTGACGAGAAGCGCTGGCCGCCGCGGATGCTCTCCTCGATCATCGACAACTGGAAGAACCGGGCCTGGACGCCCGAGCAAGTGCCCGCCGCGGACGCATCGGCCTTTGACCGGCGCGGGGTGGAGCTCTATGCGCAGTATCAGGAGCGATTGCGCACGCTCAACGCGACGGACTTTGGCGACCTGCTGCTCCACATGGTCACCATCTTCCAGAGCAATGACGACGTGCTGGAGCAATATCGCCGTTGGTTCCGCTACATTCTCGTGGACGAGTATCAGGACACCAACGTCGCCCAGTACCTGTGGCTGCGGCTTCTGGCGGGCGGGCACCGCAATATCTGCTGCGTGGGCGACGACGACCAGTCCATCTATGGTTGGCGCGGGGCCGAAGTGGGCAACATCCTGCGGTTCGAGAAGGACTTTCCCGGCGCCAAGGTGATCCGGCTGGAGCAGAACTATCGGTCGACGCCGCATATTCTTGCCGCAGCATCCGGCGTGATTTCCGGCAACAAGGGACGGCTGGGCAAGACGCTCTGGACGGCCGAGGAACACGGCGAAAAGGTACGCCTGATCGGACATTGGGACGGCGAAGAAGAAGCGCGCTGGATCGGCGAAGAACTGGAGGCGCTGGGGCAGGGCACGCGCGGCCTCTCTCCTGTACCGCTCGATCATTGCGCGATTCTGGTGCGGGCGTCGCATCAGATGCGCGCTTTCGAGGATCGGTTCCTCACAATCGGGCTGCCTTACAAAGTGATCGGAGGGCCGCGCTTTTACGAGCGGATGGAGATCCGCGATGCCATGGCGTATTTCCGTCTGGCCACGTCGCCAGAAGACGATCTCGCCTTTGAGCGCATCGTCAACACGCCCAAGCGCGGTCTCGGCGACAAGGCTCAGCAGAAGATCCAGATCGCTGCGCGCACCAACGGGGTCGGCCTGCTTGACGGCGCGCGGCTCCTGCTGGCAGCGAAGGGGTTGACGGGCAAAGGCGCGTCTGCGCTGCGCGAGCTTGTGGACGGCGTGGATCGCTGGGCCGGCCTCGTCCGTGCCGGGGAGCCCGCGCACATCGAGTTGGCGGAGCAGATCCTCGACGAGAGCGGCTACACTGCGATGTGGCAAAACGACAAGACGCCAGAGGCCCCTGGCAGGCTGGAGAATCTCAAGGAGTTGATAAAGGCGCTTGAAGCCTTTGAAAACCTTCAGGGGTTTCTCGAACACGTCTCTCTCATCATGGACAATGAGGCAGAGGACGATGTCCCCAAAGTGACACTGATGACGTTGCACGCGGCCAAAGGCCTGGAGTTCCCGGCGGTATTTTTGCCCGGTTGGGAGGACGGTCTGTTCCCCTCACAGCGCGCGATGGATGAAGAAGGCATGAAGGGCCTCGAAGAGGAGCGACGCCTCGCTTACGTCGGGATCACACGGGCCGAAGCGTTGTGCACGATTTCCTTTGCGGCCAATCGCAGGGTCTACGGTCAGTGGCAGTCGGCGCTGCCCTCGCGCTTTATTGATGAACTGCCGGAAGAGCATGTGGAGGTGCTGACACCGCCGGGCCTTTATGGCGGCAGCTATGGCGCTGCGGGCATGGCCGCGCAGTCCTCGCCTGCGATCATGGGGCAAGCGGCGTCGAACCTGCATGAACGCGCGGCGCGTGCAGACGTCTACAATTCTCCAGGATGGAAACGCATGCAGGCGCGATCAGCAGAGCGGCCCATGTCTCAGCCACGCGAGAGCCGCAACATGGTCATCGACATGGACGCGTCTTCGTCCTTTACCGAGGGCGACAGGGTGTTTCACCAGAAGTTCGGCTACGGCTCCGTCGCGGGAATCGAAGGGGATAAACTGGCGATTCGCTTCGATAAAGCAGGCGAAAAGAAGGTAGTTGCCAAATTCCTGGTTGATGCCGCGCACGCCGGTGATGTGCCGTTTTGACCTGCGACGATTTTTCGGCTTATTTAGCGGCGGAAAGATTCTGCCCAAAAACTAGGGCGCAACGGTTCGGTACGAGCGGGGAACAGGCAGTGAAAGTCCTTGTGGTCGAAGACGACCCAAATCTGCGCGCACTTTGGGGCGCGGTGATCGAGAAAGCGGGCTATGCTGCACGTCTGGTCGAAACCGAGGCGGAAGCGAAAGCGGCTCTGTCAGGCGAGACCTTCGACTTGCTGTTGCTGGATTTGTTGTTGGGCGAGAACAATGGCATCGGCGTTGCGGCTTTTGCCAAGCAGGTCAACCCGACGTGCAGCATCGTCGTTGTGACGGGCAGCTCGGTGTACTCCAAGCGGGAGTTGTTCTCACTTGCACCGTCGGTTTGGGCCGTGATGCGCAAACCTGTCGACATCGAAGACATAATCGCGCTGTGCAGCCACGTTGCCAACGGGGGCGGGCAAGTAGTGATCCCGGACCTTGGGTCAGGTGGCGCCGAGTTCCGACCGACCTGACGGTTGTTCTGTCCTGCGAGGGGCGGCGCGCCCGGTGCGGGCCACGTTCAGGGCAGTGCGCTCTCGTAGAAGAGAATGTGGCCTTGCCCGCATCGCGGTTGATACCCGAATAAAAAAAGGCGGTGACACCAGGGAGGAGGAAGGTGCCACCGCCAAGCACAGAAGACCCAGGGAGGAGGTCGGATCTCCTGAACTGTGCATCTCGTGCTCCGGTCCGATGCAAAGCTGCACGGCCAGAGGCGTTCCGGTGGGACGTCGCCGAGAGCTCTTGCTCTGGCGCAAGCCACGTCAGCAACTTCTTCGCCCGACGCGCGTTCGACAACCTTCCGCGTACCGCCCGGCGAAGGATCGCGCGCTCCGCTTTGACGACCCAACACCGATCAACCTAAGCAAATGCTGCGCCTGCACAACCGTAATCGACCTCAATGCTGCTATGCAGCAACCGCATATGTCCATATGACTTTTTTCTGTTCTACGAGATGAATTCCCGGGCATTGGGTAGACGTCTCTTGCGGCATCTGCGTTGCAGACCACCTAAGGTGGACACATGGTCGGCTCTGTCACGGCGAGGAATTAACTATGGGCGTCACAAAAGAAACCGTGTTGCGTGCCCTCGGGGCGTTGGCGTTGCCGGAGGGCGGGACGGTCGTCTCACGGGATCTCGTGCGCGCGGTCTCCGTGGCGCCAGACGGGGCGGTCAGCTTTGTGCTCGAAGCCGCGGATCCTGCGGCAGCCCGTGCGCTCGCCCCTGTGCGCACGGCGGCTGAAGCGGTCGTGGCGCGACTGGAGGGTGTCACCAAAGTCACTGCTGTTCTCACGGCGCCGTCGCCCGGGCCCTCGGCGCGCAACACGGCGCCGCCTCCGGATCTCAAGATTGGCCGACATCCCACGGCCCCCGACGCATCGGGGCCGGCGCGACTTGAGGGGATCGACCGGATCATCGGCGTTGGCTCGGGAAAGGGAGGGGTCGGCAAGTCGACCGTCTCGGCCAATCTCGCCGTCGCTCTGGCGCGGGCCGGGCGCCGCGTCGGCCTCCTGGACGCCGACATCTATGGCCCCTCGCAGCCGCGGATGATGGGTGTGTCAAAGAAGCCTGCGTCCCCTGATGGCAAGACGATTGAGCCTTTGCGGGCCCATGGCGTCACCTTGATGTCCATTGGTCTGATGCTCAAGCCGGAGGAGGCCGTCGTGTGGCGGGGGCCGATGCTGATGGGCGCGCTGCAGCAATTGCTCGGGCAGGTGGCTTGGGGCGTGCTCGATGATCTCATTATTGATCTGCCCCCCGGCACGGGAGACGTCCAACTCACGCTGTGCCAGCGTTATGACGTGAGCGGCGCAATTATTGTGTCGACACCGCAGGATGTGGCGCTCATGGATGCGCGCCGCGCGATGGACATGTTTGCCAAGCTCAAGACGCCGGTGCTGGGGCTCATCGAGAATATGTCCACTTACATTTGCCCCGAGTGCGGGCATGAAGCACATTTGTTTGGACATGGAGGCGTTGCGGCCGAAGCCGCGAAGGTGGGCTTGCCCTTTCTCGGAGCACTCCCACTGGAGCTCGAAACCCGCATCGCGTCCGACAGGGGCACACCCGTGGCCGCGGGCGAAGGTCCAGCGGCCGCGGCATACGCTGCTCTGGCGCAGAGACTGATCCAGGCGGGTGCCGCCTAAGCGCCCCAGGCGTGCTCACGGGAATTCATGGGACATGTGGGATCTCATGGGAAATGACCGTGAAAGAGACTGATGCAGTATATCTCAGCTCGACTTGATCCGATTCGGACGCTGCCTGAGGCCATTTCTCGATGAAGTCAGCGCAAAAAAGTCAAGAAAATTAGAGCGTGCTAGATATCTGAGTTCACGAAATGTTGCACCGACGCGCGACCTGTGACGTTCGATCGAGTATCGGAAATCAAGATAAGGCGCTTTACCGCGCTCCATCACCTATATGTGCTATTAATCTGGGTAGTGCGGCATCAGCCTGTTGTCACGCATTCACCAAAATTGGAGAGTTCCCATAATTTCCCGTTGAGACCCATCATCTCCCATGTCATACCTATCCACACGATGAAGATGGGCACAGGAAGCACCCCCAAGTCGCTTCCCGAAACAAATAAAAAAGCAGGTTTCATACAGGCATCCGACTTCATCAAATTGAGATCCGGAGTGTGGGCGAGCAGAACATCCCCCCAGGTGGCTCACACATCCGGACAACCCCTCAGACGGGGCAGAGGGCGGCGGATCAGACAGTGGCAGCAGTCTGATCCGCCGTTTTCATTTGAAAACACTAGCAGAATCACTGGGGGCGGAGCAAGGAGCGCAGCGCGTTGGAGCTCAGCTTCACAGGCGAACACCGTCACAAGGTGGACGGTAAGGGGCGGGTGTCGATCCCGTCTCAGTTTCGTCGCGTGCTCGAAGGGGCTGATCCGGACTGGACCGAAGGGCTGAGCCCCGGCGTGTACCTGCAATACGGCGCCTCCAAGCAGGTCCATCTGGAGTGTTTCACGGTTACGGCCTGGCGCGAGGTGACGGCCAAGATCAAAGCGATGCCGAGAGGCTCTCAGCAGCGCCGCACACTTGAGAAGCTCTTTAGCGCCAAGGTCATTCAGACGACGGTCGACGATACGGGCCGCCTGGTTCTGCCGGCGTGGGTGCGCGAAAAGCTCGGGTTGTCGGATCAGGCCACCTTTGTCGCGACCGGGGACACATTTCAGGTCTGGTCGCCGGAGAACTATGCCGAGGTGGAGGCGGAGCTCGAAGAGGAGCTTGATGCGCTCCCCGACGGCATGGACCCGCTCGAGTGGCTCGACGCGGCGTCCGGCAGCGGAGGCTAGCCGATGGCTGCCGCCGCCCAGTCTCCGGCGGAGGCGCCGCCGCATGTTCCCGTCCTCATCGACGCGCTTTTAGAGGCCGTGGCGCCCGTCAGCGGGAGTTGGGTCGATGGCACGTTTGGCGCGGGAGGGTATACCGGCCGACTGCTCGAAGCCGGTGCGCAGCATGTCACCGGGATCGACCGGGACCCGAATGCCATCGTTGGCGCGGCGCCGTTGCGCAACCGTTGGGGGGCACAGCTAACGGTTGTTGAGGGGCGGTTTTCTGAGCTGGACCAAGTGGTTGAAGGACCGGTGGATGGTGTCGCCCTGGATCTTGGCGTTTCGTCGATGCAGCTTGATCAGGCGCAGCGTGGCTTTTCGTTCCTGCGCGATGGGCCGCTCGACATGCGTATGTCGGGCCTCGGTCCATCCGCTGCCGACCTTGTCAACACGTCGAGCGCTGAGAAGTTGTCGGACATCCTTTTTCACTATGGCGAAGAGCGTGCCGCCCGGCGCATTGCCCGCGCCATCGTCGCCGCGCGTCCGCTGGACACGACGGCAGGGCTCGCGGACGTGGTGGCTGGTTGTCTGCCGCGCGCCAAGCCCGGGCAGAGCCATCCGGCCACGCGCAGTTTTCAGGCAATCCGCATCGCGGTGAACGATGAGTTTGGCGAGTTGATCCGCGGGCTGGAGGCCGCTGAGCGCGTGTTAAGCCCCGGCGGCGCGCTTGCGGTCGTCACGTTTCACTCGCTGGAGGATCGCGTGGTGAAGCGCTTCTTGCAGCAGCGCGCGGGCGAGAGTGGCCGTGCCAACCGTTTTGCCCCCGAAGCGGACGGGCCCGCGCCGCAGTTTCGCCTGTCTCCGCGCAAGGCCATCGAGCCTGCGCGCGCGGAAGTGGACGCCAATCCCAGGGCGCGGTCCGCGCGTCTGCGCGTGGCGCGACGGACGGAAGCCCCATCCACCCCTGTCGACCGTGCGCGTCTTGGGCTGCCCGGGCCGGCCGATTGGTGGCGCCATG
>JBCCYI010000047.1:0-22887 GCA_039189975.1 Pseudomonadota bacterium | reverse complement strand
ATCCTCCCCCTTGTCAAAAAGTACGACATTCCGGTCGTCGCGATTTCCAACGACGATACCGGCATCAGCGAAGACCCGGATGTGCGCTTTGCCGTCGCCAAGAAGATCGTAGAACGGGCCGCGGATTTTGGCATCCCTGCCCACGACATCGTGGTCGACCCCCTTGTAATGCCGGTTGGCGCAATGAGTACCGCGGGTCGCCAGGTCTTTACGCTGGTGCGGCGCCTGCGCGACGAGCTGGGCGTCAACACGACCTGTGGTGCGTCGAACATCTCTTTCGGCCTGCCGCACCGCCATGGCATCAACGCCGCGTTCCTGCCCATGGCGATCGGCGCCGGCATGACCAGTGCGATCATGAACCCGGTGCGCCAGGTCGAGATGGAAGCGATCCGGGCCGCCAACTTCCTGATGGATCACGACCCGAATGGAGCCAGATGGATCGGCTTCAGCCGCGTGCTGGACGCCGTCAAAGAGGGCGCCACGTTTGCAGAGGCCAGCCAGGCCGAAGCCGCCTCGGGCGGGGGACGTGGCGGACGCCGACGCCGACGCGCCTGAACGTTAGGGGAGAATTAACCGTGTTGCGATCACATGGCGGGCATGATGCACGGACACGCCCCCAGTTCACCGGAACACTGGCTTGCACAGGTCTTCGCCGCGCAGGCCGTGCGCAAGGGCGGCATTGTCCGCCGCAACGTGTGCTGGGTGGATCGCGAAATCGGGCGCGAACGCTTCGAAAACGAAGTCCGCAAGCGTGGGTTTCGCCTGATCCAGTCCGGGCCACAGTTCATCGTGATCTGCAACACGGCTCCCCTCAGGCTGATCTGCTGAGCGACGGCACAGCACCTGCCAAGCGCACGATTTTTCGTACGAAAAATCGTCTCCTGTGTCGGATGCTATGCACATGAGCCAGCCATTGGTCGTCTTTACACCGTCAGGGAAGCGAGGTCGCTTTCCGATCGGCACACCGGTTCTCACCGCGGCCCGTCAGCTCGGCGTAGATCTCGATTCAGTCTGCGGCGGCCGCGGCATTTGCTCACGCTGTCAGGTGGCACCCTCCTACGGCGATTTCGCAAAGCACGGGGTCAAGGTTGGGGACGACGCCCTCTCCCCGTGGAACGCCGTTGAAGAGCGGTATAAGAGCAAACGCGGGATGCTGGATGGCCGCAGATTAGGCTGTCAAGCAACGATCCAGGGAGACATCGTCATTGATGTCCCGCCCGAGAGCCAAGTGCACAAGCAGGTCGTACGCAAGGCCGCCTCGGAACGCGCCATCGAGATCGACCCGGCGACCCGGCTGCTGCTTGTCCGCGTCACCGAGCCCGACATGCATGAACCGTCGGGAGACTGGCAGCGCCTCGGTGCTGCGCTCCGGGACACATGGGGCGTGGAGCAGGTCTCCGCTCCACTGTCCGTGCTGCAACGCCTCCAGCCGGTGCTGCGCAAGGGCGGTTGGGAGGTCACCGTGGCGCTGCACCATCCCAGCGACCATGCCGCCGCGACCGTCACCGGGCTCTGGCCCGGTTACTTTGCGGGTCCGCTCCACGGCCTTGCGATTGACCTTGGGTCGACCACCATCGCGGCGCACCTGTGCGACCTCAGCACAGGCGAGGTCTTGCTGTCGGCAGGCGTGATGAACCCGCAGATCCGCTTCGGCGAAGATCTGATGAGCCGTGTGTCCTACGCCATGATGAATCCTGGAGGCGACGTCGAGATGACGTTGGCCGTCCGCTCCGCCCTCAACGACCTGGCCTCCGACCTGATCCGGGACGCGAATGTCGCTCCAGACACTGTCGTGGACACTGTCTTGGTCTGCAACCCTGTCATGCACCACTTGCTGCTCGGCATCGACCCGGTCGAACTCGGCCAAGCGCCCTTCGCGCTTGCCACATCAGACGCCGTCACCCTCGACGCAGCGGAACTCGGGCTCACCGCAGGCGCGCAAGCCGCTCGGGTCCACTTGCTGCCCTGCATTGCAGGGCACGTCGGGGCGGATGCGGCCGCCGTAGCGCTCTCGGAGGCGCCCAACGCGCAGGAAGAGCTGACGCTTGTTGTCGATGTGGGTACCAACGCCGAAATCCTGCTGGGTGACAGGCAAGGCGTGCTGGCGTGTTCCTCGCCCACAGGTCCGGCGTTTGAAGGGGCCCAGATCTCGTCCGGACAGCGCGCCGCCCCAGGAGCAATCGAACGGATCGAGATCAATCCGATCACAAAGGAACCCCGGTTCCGGGTCATCGACTGCGACCTGTGGTCGGACGCACCCGGGTTTGCGGAGGCAACCGCCAGTACCGGCGTCACCGGCCTCTGCGGATCGGGGATCATCGAAGCGGTCGCGGAAATGCGAATGTCCGGGCTCGTGGACCCCTCAGGACTGATCGGCTCAGCCGAACAAACCGGTACGTCACGGTGCGAACCCGATGGGCGCACCCATGCCTACCTCATCCATGACGGCAGTGCCGACGGAGGGCCACGGATCTCGGTCACACAATCGGACATCCGGGCGATCCAGCTCGCGAAATCCGCACTCTATGCGGGCGCGCGCCTCTTGATGGACACGCGCGACGTGGACAGCGTCCACCGTGTTGTCCTGGCCGGGGCATTTGGGGCGCATATCTCCCCGAAACACGCCATGGTTCTGGGCATGATCCCCGACGTCGCTCTCGATCAGGTCACGTCGGCTGGCAACGCTGCGGGAACCGGCGCGCGCATGGCGCTTCTCAACAAGGGCCTACGCGCTCAGATAGAGACCATTGTGCGAGAGATCACGAAAGTTGAAACCGCCATCGAGCCGCGATTTCAGGAGCATTTCGTGAATGCCAACGCTCTGCCGCACGCGGTGGACCCCTTTCCGGAATTGTCCAAGATCGTCATGCTCCCCAATGTGAGCTTCAACACCGCGGGGGGACAGGCGGAGGAAGGCGGGCGGCGACGTCGGCGACGGCGCGGGTAAGTCCGCCCAGCGATATCTCGGTTTACACGTCGTAGGGCATGCCATTAGCTGCTGCGTGCTATGCGTGCCATGGGCCAAGTGATCTCGAAGCGCAGCACACCAAAGCCCTCGGCCGCGGAAGCTGGGTTCTCCGCCAAACGGGGGGCTATGGGCTGGAAGCGACCTTCGCTTGGAGCGGGTAGCGGGAATCGAACCCGCACGTCCAGCTTGGGAAGCTGGCAGGCTACCACTACATCATACCCGCAGCCTTGATCGTCACGTACCGGATGGGTTTAGCGAATGCAATCTTGACGACGCAATGGAGACGGCTGCGCGGAACCAGCACCTCCTAGGATCGATGCTCTGGGACCTTTCGTTGGAATGGTCCTCAGCCCTCGGGAGATGCCCAGATGTGCCTTCGTGGAAATCCGCCACCGACACGAGCGGGTGGCTCAGTCATCATCCCTCCACGGTGAGAATGCGCAAAAAACATGGACCTCATGTTACGCAGCGAGCAACGTTTGCGCCACACGGACGATGGGGACAGCCGAAGCGGCCGAGCAAAGAACGGACGATCCAGCCCGTTGATCAGAACAGCTCGATGTCGTCCCCGCCCGCGGACGCCTGCGGCGCGGGCGCCATCGGCTCTTCAATCGCGGTATCCTTCGGCATCAGTTTCTGGCGGGCGCGCCCGGTCGCCGGCCAGAATTGGACGCGACGTCCCGCGTCGCCGCCAAGGCTGGTAGACAGACAGGGGATACCTTCGCGCTCGAGAAACTCCGTCGCGAACTCGGCGTTGCGGACACCGACCGTGCTCAGACCTGCAATCATGCTTGCCCCGCCAAACAGCTTAGCCTGCAAATGTGGCCTCCGCCCCCCCTGCTTGATGATCCCATTGATCAGAAGCTCCATAGCGTTGACGCCGGCGAAGTTATCACTGACCCGCCCGCCAGCACGTTCTGGAAGCACGATGTGGTTCATGCCGCCGATACCGAGGTCAGGGTCCCAGATGCATGCCGCGACGCATGAGCCAAGGAGCGTACTCAAGACCACGTTGGGCTCTGACGCGACCTCGAATTCGCCCTGTGCCACCAGGACGCTGCGCTCCTTCGCAGGTGTTGTGTTCATGCTCTGCTCCCCACCTGCGTTGCACTCTCCGCGGCCTTGTCCGTCGCTGACAGGATCGCGCCCGCGATCCGATCGAGCGGTAGCGTTTCCGCGACAGCGCCGATCTCAGCGGCGACACGCGGCATCCCAAACACCACGCTTGTGGCCGCATCCTGACCGATTGTGTGGGCGCCATGCTGGCGCAGGGCCAGCATGCCCTCCGCCCCGTCCCGCCCCATGCCCGTGAGCATCACGGCCACAACATTCGACGCAGCCGACACAGCCGAATCGAACAGAACATCGACAGAAGGACGATGACCGCTGACCTTTTCCCCTGCACGCAGACCGCAGCGCAGCACCGGCGACCGCCCCTCGACCACGAGGTGATGATCGCCCCCTGGCGCAATGTAGACGCTGCCCTGTTGGATCCGCGTGCCATCGGTCGCCAGACCGATCTTCGGTGCAACAAGCCCCTGAAGACGCTCCGCAAAACTCGCAAGGAAGCTCTCCGGCATGTGCTGGGTGATCAAGATCGGTGGGCAATCCGGCGGCAACGCACTCAAAACGCGCTCCAGCGCATCGACTCCGCCTGTCGAAGCGCCGATCAACACGATCTTTCCGTTCCAGGCATGATTGCCACCGGCCGGTCGCTCCGGTCGTGGCGATTGCGGGCCGACGGAGGCACCTGCGGCGATAAAGACACGCTCCGCGAGAGACTTCAGGGCGAGCACGTTGGCAGAGCTGGGCTTACCCAAACAATCCACCGCTCCGAGTGACAGGGCCTCGACTGCCGCGCGACTGCCGCGATGGGTCTCCGTGGAGAACATCACAACGGGTGTCGGACGCAGACGCATGATTTTCTCAAGGAACGTGATCCCGTCCATCTTCGGCATCTCGACATCGAGGGTGATCACATCGGGGTTGGTGCGCTTGATCACTTCCCGAGCTTCCAGGGGATGCTCCGCCTCTCCGACCACCTCGAAACGACCATCGCCATTGAGGACTTGCGCAATCATCGCGCGCATGGTTGCGGAATCGTCCACGATGACGACGCGCTTTCGGCTCATGGATCCTCCGACAGTGGCCCAAGGTGGAACGTGCCCGCGCCCCGTGTGACAGATGGGGATGAATGAGCCCTTAAAGCGCCACGGCCTCCAAGCCATCCCGCTTCGATCGCGGCGACGCTGCCGGCGGGCCCGAGGGCAATGACAGCGCCGGTGTCATGCCGGAGTGCTCAAGATCCCAACGCGCCTGCCAAGCCCCGCGCTGACGCGTCAGCAGCAGATAATTGCGCTCGGCCGCATAGCGACGAACCTGGCCCGGCAGGGTGCGGATCCGGATGGGGTGGCCGCTGAGCGGTGCCTCCCCCAAAGCTCCCAGAGCACCCAGCGCGCGTGCAAAGACGCGCGGCGGCGGCGGGTGCGAAATCCCTGACGCGATCAACTGGTGCAGGATCGTGCCCTGAGGGGTGCGCATTTCACCTCGGCCCGCCAGATGAATCTCCCCAGAGAGAAAGGTGACGGGCCCCGTCTCATCCGCGTGCCCGGCGGCAAGCCGCAAGAACCGGCGCCATTCGTCGCGATGTGCCCGGCTCTGCCATTGGTCACGCAGATCGTCCTCGTAGCGCTGTGCGCCCGGGATCAGCTTGTGAACGGCTTCGACGAGGCTGAGCCGCGGCCCGAGGGCCGGGACAGACGACAGCACGAACACGGGCTCCCCCGGGCGGGCGCGCGCAAAGCCCTCTTCCGTCGCCCGCCATCCGGCCTCGCCCATCACGCGGCGCTTCTGTCGCTCGGACCGCAGATCCGGCGCGATCACCGCAAAACCGGGCTGCGCAAGGGTGCGCGAGAGCGTCGCGGGCGACTGGGGGAGATGCCCTCCGGCCTGAAAGAGGCGAAAGAAGCGCCGCGCGATGCGGTAGATCATCTGGCCCAGGGGGCTCTCCTGCACGGGCGCGGGATGCGAGCCGTAGCCGTCGAAGATATCGTGATCGTCCCACATCGCGACCGACGGCACCTCCGCCATCAGGCGTGCGACCGAAGGCGACCGCACTGATCGGACCCACCTGTCGAGAAACACTGCCGTAACAGCGGCTTCGGCCTCGGGGGTTGCATCAATCTCGAGGCGTTCGCGGGGCGGCGCTTCGGCCCAACGCGAGAGATCGGGATGGGCATCCAGCGCCGCGTCCGCGTAGATCTGGTCTCCGCCCATGATCAACAGAGAGAGCGGCGCGTTGGCGTGGCGCGCCGCCAGACGGAGCCACATGGCATCGCGCTCGCCCTCTGGACGCTCGAAATCCCCGTGCTCCTTGCCGTTGCAGGACACGAATGCGACAGCGAGATCATCGTCCGGCGCGGGCAAAGTCAGCGTGTGCCGCAGCCTGCCTACCCCGTAGCACGTGTCGCCCGCCGTCACGGACAGGTCAAAGCGCCAGAAGTCGTGCCCACCGAGCGTGTCAACCGCTATCACCTCCGGCGCCGGCCCGGATGCGCCCTCCACGCGGAGGTCGGGAGGGGCAGCGCCTTCCTGCGTGGCAACAAGAATGCTCAGCTGGTGACGGGAGGAATTTGGGTCATACCCCCGGGCGTAGACGAGCGGGCCGAGCGTCACGTCCGAGGACGCTGGCGCGGCATCGCATGCGCGCTTGGCCGCGCCTTGGACACTGGCGGAGCTGGAGGGGACGGGAGGCTCTGTCATGTCGCATAGGTAGGGGGCAAGTGCCGCAGATCCCATGGAAAGAGCCCGATTTCTTTGCGGCGATGTAAGGGGCCTCCCCCGGCCCGGGGGGCTTGCACGTCGCGCCGCCCCATGCCACGCCCTCGGGTATGGAATGGCGGTATTTTCCCGGTTTGGCACGCCTCTTTGGGCATCTGCCAGCCCGGGTCCATTGGGCGGGCCTGGCACTGGCGCTCGTACTGGGCACCTTTGGCGGCGCGACGGCGAGCTTTGTCGGCCTGCCTCTTCCCTGGATGCTCGGCCCCATGCTTGCGTGCGGCGTGGCTTGCCTTCTGGGCGCCCCCCTCGTTGGCCCGGCGGGTGCGCGGCCGGTTGTGGTGCCGGTCCTTGGGGTCATGTTGGGCTCGGGGTTTACGCCCGAGATCGTGGCACAGCTTCCCGGATGGGCGGGCACGTTCGCCCTTTTGCCGCCCTTTGCCCTCATCGCGGGCGCCACGGGCTGGGTCATGTACCGCGTGATCGGCGGATATGATGCGCGTACCGCTTTCTTTTGCGCGGCCCCGGGCGGGCTCAACGAGATGATCATCATGGGCGCCGAAGCCGGCGCGAACGAACGGCGCATCGCTCTGACCCATGCCGTGCGGGTGTTCACCGTCATTTCCCTCGTCGCTGTTGCCTTTGCCTTGATCGAGGGCACGCGCGCGGGGGACCTGACCCGGACCTACGTTGGTTTTGCGGACCTCTCATGGACCGCAGGCGTGGCGCTCTTGCTCTGTGCTGTGGTCGGGCCCTGGCTGGCGCGGCGCGCACGGCTGCCGGCGGCGCAGCTCCTGGGGCCGATGGTCCTCAGCGCGGCGCTGCATATGTCCGGACTTGTCGTGGATCCCCCACCGACGCTCCTTGTCGTCATTGCGCAGATCGTGATCGGGACGGTCCTGGGCTGCCGCTTCGCCGGAGCCACGCTTCGGGAAACCGGACGGGACATCGCGCTGGCCGGCGCCGTTGCGCTCGTCATGCTCGTGATCACGGCGGCCTTTGCCGTCGCGGTTCTGATGCTCACGAACGTTCCCTGGAGCCAGGCTGTCCTTGCCTATGCCCCTGGTGGGCTCGCGGAGATGAGTCTTCTGGCGCTCGCCAAGAACCAGGATGTGGCGTATGTGGCGACGGCCCACATCGCAAGGATTGTGCTTGTTTTGTTCGCGGTACGCCCGATCTTTGCGCTGTTGGCCGACAAGATGCCGCCCCAAGAGCCGCCCAACCCGCGCAACACGGCAACACCCGAATAGAACTAGGGCCGGATCGGAACCATTGTGATTGTGTGACACTGCCCCGCTGTGGCCCCCTGTGCGTGAGGCGCCAACGTGTGCCTCCTCTGCCGCGACGGCAGGATGCGCGGCGGAGCCTCCCAAACACAGAGCAGGCCTTGCCATGACACATGCATCACGTCCCGAGCCCGAGGGGCACCACCGAAGCGCGACGCCACACCTCGAACTCAAACAACCCCCAGACACGGAGCCGCGCGATCGCAGTGTCGATCCGGAGCCGCACGCGCCGCCTGTAATCACGGATTGGGCCAGTCTGTAAGGCAGCGCAGGAAGAGTGAGGCAGGCGCGAGGGAGCAACGCCCCTTCCCGTCTCCAGAGGCCGGTCGCCACGCTTGCAGCCATTGGTTGCTGGATCTCAGGGGCACGCAGTGCCGCACGCTCACGCTCGTGACGCGCTCAAAGGCACTGCTCTTTGGCGAACACAGCGGCGTTCCCCCCGCATGTGACACTGTTGGGCCAGACTCGCAGTCGGCAGCGCGGGTAGTACGGCGTCGCGGCACCCGCGCCCGATAGTCGCCGTACCACTGGAAAGACGACGCTGACATCCGAGCGCGAGATGTGCCCCAGACGCCCAAAGCGGCTTGCCCTGGGCGCCCGCGTCGGTTTGCGATCAGCCGGGGATTTCAATCCCGGCAAAGAAGAAGGCGATCTCTTCGGCTGCCGTTTCCGGCGCATCCGACCCGTGGACGGAGTTCTCACCGACAGACGCCGCAAACTCAGCCCGGACGGTGCCCGGATCCGCATCGGCGGGGTTGGTTGCGCCCATCACTTCGCGGTTCTTGGCAATTGCGCCGTCGCCCTCCAACACTTGGACGACAACGGGCGCCGACGCCATGAACTCACATAATTCGTCATAGAACGGCCGCTCGGCGTGGACAGCGTAGAACGCACCCGCCTGGGCTTTCGTCAGTTGGATGCGCTTTTGCGCAACGATGCGCAGGCCGGCGTCTTCAAATTTGGCGTTGATCTTGCCCGTGAGGTTACGCGCGGTCGCGTCGGGCTTGATGATGCTCAGGGTGCGTTCTGTGGCCATGGATCTCTCTTCTCGCTCGGGCGCTTTGCGCCGGGAATTTGCGGCGCCCGCCTAGCACGGGGCTTGGGGCGGGGAAAGCGGGTTCTTCCGACAATCCGCGTGCTGCTTGACGTCCTCAGAGGCGGGCGTGGCGCGGCCGCATCCTCCTCTGGCCCCTCAAGATGCAAGCGCGCGAGGCAGGTGGTATGTTTGCTTCATCCTGCTCAGGGTGGGACGCCAGCGAAGGGATGTGCACGGGCCCCAGCTGGTCGGGGACTCCCGGGTAAAGCAACCGCGGGTGTGCAGAGGCCTCCGAGAGCGACGCTTATGTTGCAGCACCTGTGCTTTGCCGCATGTCGAGATTGGATCGCGGTCACAGTCCCGAAGGCATCGAGCAAAGGGGCGGGCGCGAAAGCACGGCTTCTCTCGAGGTGCGACAGTCTTGATCCGGGAGGTTCTTGGCCGCCTTCGTCGGCGTTGGGGGCTCCGCCCCGTCGCGCATGCGCGCGACTCCCCGCGGTATTTTCCGCAAGAAGAAGAGGGCAGCTATTCGGAGCGTGTGGGCCGCGATTGGAAAAGGCCGGTGCTTTTGGCCTGGCAATAGGGTTGCGCACTGACCCAGGCGCGCATGTCCTCGCGCTTGCGGGACGAGTGGAATGGGCCCCAATCCGCCGCAACGCCGCGCATGTTGTGGGACACGACACCATCGCGCGCAACGGTGTGGGACATGATGCGGATCGCACAGCTCAGGTTCGCGGAGCCGTCTTTGAGCGCGGCGCCGGAGCGTGCTTCGCAGCCGTAGCCGCGCGCTGTGGCGGGTGCGATCTGCACAAGGCCGAACCAGAGGCCGCCACCGCCGACAGCGCGCGGGTTCCATGTCGATTCATGCTTGGCCAGGGTGGAGATCAAGCCCGTCCAGAAGGCCTTGCGCTGCTCGAGATCCGCATCGGGATAGGCCGGGCACCATGTTGAGATATCGCGCGGCATGACCTGAGGGAGGACAGAACCGTGCGTGTCGAGAGCGGAAAGCGCTGTCGACGTCCAATCCTCGGCCTCGGGCAAGTGGTCCCAACGCATGGGTGCCGTAAGACCCGAGGTCGACAGGTCTGCCTCGCGCTCGGGAAGGAAGCTCAGGAAGGGCGCGTCTGCGTCCTGAGGAACACATGCGGTCAACGTGGCAAGCGTCAGGGCCAGCGCGGCGAGGCGAAGAAACATAGGCATTTCCGGCAGCTAGTGTCGCGCGGTGTCGTGCCGGATGAGCGCGCGCAACGCAAGGCGTCATCGTGACCTCGGCAGAAATCTGCCGGTGCCGCAGGCGAGCAGGCTCCGTATCGCCGTTTCCCTACGGTCTGGTCGTGCGGTCTGCCATAACGCAGGGAATGCGCGGCGGCGTCTTGTTCGTGCCTCGGCGCTGGCCTACACCGCCCGGAGGGTCGGGCGGTCTGCGCCC
This sequence comes from Pseudomonadota bacterium, assembly GCA_039189975.1. GTDB lineage: Bacteria > Pseudomonadota > Alphaproteobacteria > Rhodobacterales > Rhodobacteraceae > HLUCCA09. The sequence continues at coordinate 12,391 of JBCCYI010000047.1, read as the reverse complement.
GAGCTTCGTCTGATGGAGGCCATGCCGATGCTCGATCTCGCTTACACAGCCCCGACACCGAAGGTGATCCAGGGCGCAAAGTCCGAATGGGAGCTGGTGATCGGGCTGGAGGTCCATGCCCAGGTGTCGTCTGAGGCAAAGCTCTTTTCCGGAGCCGCGACGGCCTTTGGCGCGGAACCCAACCACAATGTTGCCTTCATCGACGCGGGGATGCCCGGCATGCTTCCGGTGATCAACGCGTTCTGCGTGGCTCAGGCCGTGCGTACGGGCCTCGGATTGAAGGCCGAAATCAACCTCGCGAGCGCGTTTGATCGCAAGAACTACTTCTATCCGGATCTGCCGCAAGGCTACCAGATCAGCCAGCTCTACCACCCGATCGTGGGCGAGGGCGAAGTGATCGTGGAGATGTCAGAGGGGGTTGCGCGGCGCGTGCGCATCGAGCGTATCCACCTCGAGCAGGATGCGGGCAAATCAATCCACGACATGGATCCCGCACTTTCCTTTGTGGACCTCAACCGTACCGGCGTCGCGCTGATGGAAATCGTCTCGCGCCCCGACATACGGGGGCCAGAGGAGGCGGCGGCCTATGTCGGCAAACTGCGCCAGATCATGCGGTATCTCGGCACATGCGACGGTAACATGCAGAACGGAAACCTGCGGGCCGACGTCAACGTGTCAGTCTGCAAACCCGGGGATTACGAACGGTATCAGGAAACGCAGGACTTTGCGCATCTCGGCACGCGCTGCGAGATCAAGAACATGAATTCCATGCGCTTCATTCAGGCGGCCATCGAGTACGAAGCGCGCCGCCAGATCGCGATCCTTGAGGACGGCGGAACGGTCGATCAGGAAACCCGGCTCTACGATCCCGACAAGGGCGAGACACGGTCCATGCGTTCCAAGGAGGAGGCGCACGACTACCGCTACTTCCCTTGTCCGGATCTGCTGCCACTTGAGATCGAGCAAGCGTGGGTCGATGACATCGAGGCAGGTTTGCCCGAATTGCCCGATGCCAAGAAGGCGCGTTTCATGGGCGACTTCGGGCTGTCGGACTATGATGCGTCTGTTCTGACCGCCGAGGTTGAGGCAGCCGCGTTCTTTGAACGGGTCGCGCAGGGCCGGGATGGCAAGATCGCGGCCAACTGGGTGATCAACGAGCTCTTCGGCCGACTCAAGAAGGAAGAGCACGACATCACAGAGAGCCCGGTGACGCCAGAACAGCTCGGTGGCATCATCGATTTGATCGCGAAGGGCGACATCTCCGGTAAGATCGCGAAGGACCTGTTCGAGATCGTCTACACCGAGGGTGGCGACCCGGCCGAGATCGTCGAGGCGCGTGGCATGAAGCAGGTCACCGACACGGGTGCCATCGAAGCCGCGGTCGACGACGTGATCGCAGCGAACCCGGCGCAAGTGGAAAAGGCCAAACAGAACCCGAAGCTCGCGGGCTGGTTCGTCGGTCAGGTGATGAAAGCAACGGGCGGCAAGGCCAACCCCAAAGCCGTCAACGACATCGTGGCCGTGAAACTCGGTCTTTAGCCGACGGCGTTGCGCCGCGTTCACCGCCAGCGCCGCAGGTTTGGGCGGCACCTTGCCGCGCATGCTTGAGCGGCGCGGAACGTCCTCTCGGCGCCGGGGCTTTGGTGTTTCTCGCAAACCTGACCGTAAGTGCATCACCGTTTGCACGCACGCGCCCGATGGGGCGAGGCCTGCTCTGCGCGGTGCGTGGACTTTGAAGCAGGGCGATAGTGGCAACCACACGCGGCAGCTTTTGCGGGATCGAGACCCGTTCCTCGCGTCAATTTGGATGTCCCGTGCTGCGCCGCGTACAGTGTATGGCGCCAATCGTCGCTACAAACCGCGTGCCGATGGGCGCCACGATCACCCACGCTTCAGACCATGAGAGACAGACAACGATTGATTTGAGTGCACGATAGGCCCTGGCGCCCCCGGATTTGCCGTTGAATCGGGCCAAATGCCGCTCTTATCCACACGCCTTGGACAGTCCGTTAAAGCTTCTGTAAAATACGACTCGGTTTGGTGAGACCGGGTTTGGGTCAGAAGCGAGGATGAACGAATGACACGCTACGAATACAAGGTGGTGCCGGCGCCGACATCCGGGCTGAAGACCAAGGGCGTGAAGTCGAGCGAAGCGCGCTTCGCCAATGCTCTCGAAACGCTCATGAACACGCTCGGCAACGACGGCTGGATCTATGTCCGTGCCGACACTCTGCCCTGCGAGGAACGCTCCGGACTGACCGGACGTGTCACGAAGTATCAGAACATGCTCGTCTTCCAGCGCCCGCTCGAAAACGTTGCAACACCGCAGGTCGCAGGCCTGCTGGCCGCGCCCGAGCCGGATGCAGTGCCGATCGCTTCTGCAGAGCCGGAGCCGGAATACGCTTCGGTCACCCCCAGTTCCACGGCCCCTGCCCTTGGAGCGGCGGAGCCGCGGCTGACCCGGGCCGAAGCCTCCGAAACGTCGGCCGCAGCGCGCGCTGCCGCAGCAGCCCTGCGACCTTTCCGGGCACAGAGCCAAGCGCAATCCGGCGGTGTGCCACAGGATGCGGGTCAGGCACCCGCCTTGGGGCCCGCCGGCGCGCCGCGCGGATCAGGTGTTGCCGCAGAGTAAGCCCGGCTTCAGGCGGCACCGAGGTCGAGCGCGAGGGCATGGATCCGCCCGATGAGATCCTTGCCGAGCGCCGCGTGGACGGCCCTGTGTTGCGCGACGCGGGTTTTGCCTGCGAGCTGCGCGGACCTCAATCGCACGTTAAAGTGGCTTTCGCCTCCCTCCTGAAAGCCAGCATGGCCTCTGTGGCTTTCACTGTCGTCGACGACAACCAGTTCGGTTGGCGCAAAAGCCTCCTGAAGGCGCTCACGAATTTCCCGTGTTACAGGACCGTCGCCCTGACCCCGGGTGGCGCTCGCCTCGGCGCTGTGTCCCGGCGCTTCTGCGCCGGCGCCGTGCCCATCTGATGACATTTTCGGACGCCCCCTCTTCTCTTGCCCGCAAGAGCGATTAAACTCTCGCGTCCGAGTCGGGGATACCGAGGCGACCCGCTCGGCGCAAGGCACGCGCGCGTGCCACCATGCCGCCGGGCAAATCCCGGTTGCCCCGTCCGCCAATCGCGCAGCCGCTGCGTATCGAGTAGAGGAGACCGTCATGTCCAAACCAGATCCCTTCGGTTTCGACATTCGCGTCAGTTCCGACAAGAAAAAGCGCGCGCGGGGCCGGCGCGGGATGTCCGGTGCGTCGGAGACGTCGCAGCGCGTCTGCGACCATCCCGGCTGTCAGGAGCGCGGCCTCTACCGTGCGCCAAAGTCGCCCGACGACCTCGAAAACTTCTACTGGTTCTGCAAAGAGCACATTCGCGAGTATAACCTGAAGTGGAATTTCTTCGACGGCACGACCGAGGAGGAACTCGCGGAGCAGGTCAACAAGGACCGCGTCTGGGAGCGCGAGACGAAGCCCTTCAAGAGGACGGCGGAAGAACGCGCCTGGGCGCGTCTCGGCGTCGACGATCCGCACCAGGTTTTGGGCAGCAACGCAACGCGCAATCCTGGAAAGTCTGTGACGGGCACGCGAAAGCTGCCGCCGACAGAACGGCGTGCGATCGAAATTCTCGACGCAAAGGACCATTGGACAAAGGCAGAAGTCCGCAAAGCCTACAAGGCGCTGATCAAGGTGCTCCACCCGGACATGAACGGAGGCGACCGCTCGCAGGAGGAGCAGCTTCAGGAGGTGGTCTGGGCTTGGGACCAGATCAAGGACAGCCGCCACTTCAAGGATTGACGGCCGGCCCGCAAGGCCTTGCCCGGGCTAGAAGACCGACGCCTCGGCCCAGTGCCGACACCGCAGATCCTCGTTTCAAGCATCTGATACAAATATAAAAGAACCCGCCCGGAGAACAATCCGGGCGGGCCACTCGTACCACGGGCACTCGTCGAACTGAGGTCTCGATACTAAGCGTCGTAGAGTCCTTCAGCTCGCAACGCGGGGAGACGTCTCTGTGCCACTCCAGTTCTCGGTGGCGTCGTCTCTTAGGTACGAACCGCCCGTGTCAGCGGCAGGGCGACGTCGGTACTTCTTTCGGCCAAACGTGGCATTGGGCGCCCCAGATATGACCGTGGATGCGCAAATCGCGACAGTGATACGGGCACGTCCGGCTTTGTTGCGCGACGCGGAGACCGCTGTCATCAAGCCAGAAACGATGGAGTACACAATGGTACACAATCGGTCGGGGGGATGCGCTTCTCCTGCGTCCTACGACTCAGTGCACGATTCGAGCGCGTCGCGATGTCCTTCGGCGCTTGTGCGCATATCAAACGCGGCGCGCCACGCGACTGCGCCGGACCACAAGATGCACGCCAGCAATCGCGACCAGCCACACGCCGCCCAGCCACGGCGCCGACGCAATCGCCAACGGTGTCACGAGCAGGGCCGATCCGATGCGGATCGCATCTTCAAGACCCGAGGCGCCGGACAGTAGCGCCGGGATAGTGTTGAAAAGACCGCCAAGCAGACCACCAAGGAGCGCCACCAGCAGACCGCCGACCACCGACAGCGCCCATCCTACCGCCACCGGCCGTCCGAAGAGCCCGGCCAAGGCAAACCCCGCCGCCGCGCCGCCCAGGGCGTGCCCCACCAGGGTGCTGCCGACAAACCCCCAGAGGCCCTCCGCTCCACCCGCTGCGGCGCGATCCTCGTACAGGAACGCTGTCACGCAGAGCACCGCAAGCGCCGCCATTGCAACGGCCACGATGGCCCGGGGGGCCCAGCCCGTGCGAACCTGCGTCACTTCGATCATTCCATGCGCCCCCGATGTCCCGTGTTGCCCCGGCAAACACGCCCTCACGCGTACGAAACTATGGCGGTTTTGGTGCGGAATGAGAAGCGCTCCAAAGCAAGGGCATCCCCGTCGCCGACACCCGACCCTGCGCACGCAAATCTCCCCGGTCTTCCCCTTGCAGCCCCGCGCAATATGTTGCACTCCCGCAGCGGGCGATGCGCGGGCGGGCTTGACTTCGAAGGGGTGGCGCCACCGTACAGCGCCCAAGGCTTCCGCCGCGCGTGACGGAGTGAGGAAAGGACGCAGCATGGCAGACGGGATGAGCGAGGCACAGGCCCGACCGACCGAGGACATCTCCGTGCGCGAGGTGTTCGGGCTGGACACCGACATGACGGTGCGCGGCTTCGCTGAGCGGTCCGACCGTGTCCCGGAGACCGACCCGACCTACAAGTTCGACCCCGATACGACACTGGCAATCCTCGCCGGGTTTTCCCACAACCGCCGCGTGATGATCCAGGGGTACCACGGCACTGGCAAGTCGACCCATATCGAACAGGTCGCGGCCCGGCTCAACTGGCCCTGCGTACGCGTCAACCTCGACAGCCACATCTCCCGGATCGACCTGATCGGCAAGGACGCGATCAAGCTGCGCGACGGCATGCAGGTCACCGAGTTTCAGGAGGGCATCCTGCCCTGGGCCCTGCGCAATCCCTGCGCCATCGTCTTCGACGAATATGATGCGGGCCGCGCCGACGTGATGTTCGTCATCCAGCGGGTCCTGGAGACCGACGGCAAGCTCACGCTCCTCGACCAGAATGAGGTGATCACGCCGCACGCGTCCTTCCGGCTCTTTGCGACGTCGAACACCGTCGGCCTTGGCGACACGACGGGGCTCTACCACGGCACCCAGCAGATCAACCAGGGCCAGATGGACCGCTGGTCGCTCGTCGCCACGCTGAACTACCTCAGCCACGACGCCGAGACGATGATCGTTCTGTCCAAGGCGCCGCACTACAACACGGCCGACGGGCGCAAGACCATCAGCCAGATGGTGACCGTGGCAGACCTCACACGCACGGCCTTCATGGCCGGGGACCTCTCGACGGTGATGAGCCCCCGTACGGTCATCGCCTGGGCGCAGAACGCCGAGATCTTCCGCGATGTGGGCTATGCGTTCCGATTGACGTTTCTCAACAAGTGCGACGAACTGGAACGACAGACCGTGGCCGAATTCTACCAGCGCTGCTTTGACGAAGAGCTCCCCGAAAGCGCCGTCTCCGCCGCATCGCGCTAGCGCGCAGTGCGCCGTCGGCCGCCGCTCAGCGCCACGACACAATCGATCCGCGCCGCGCTTTGCTGCGCGACCCTCAATTTGGTGCTCTGGACATGGGCGTCACATGCAGCGCCGGACGGCGGGGGCGAGCCATTGCGCGCCAGGGTTGCCACGCAATGCGCCGCATTTTGGCAAGGTGCGGGCGCGCCAGACCGGGCCGCGCCTTTCCTGGCTCTCGCCCGTGCACTAGGACAAAGGCCGGAGCAGACACGGAAGCTGCTTGACCAATTGCGCCCGGCGATGCGCCAGCTGCATCAAGACAGGACAAGCTCGGAGCGCGCCGCCACCCTTTGGGCACGCCATGCCGGGCTGTGCCGTCATTAGGACCAGTCGCCTGCGGTGCCGGCACCAAGCGCCCTCTGCGACCGGGAGGCCGCTGCGGCGCATCCATTTGGGCGGCTCGCAGCGCCCAAACCGGATCTCGGCACTGAAGATGGACGTCGCACGCCTGAGCCGGCCACGCTCGGAACGGGCTGTGTGGAGCCTCGATACGACCTCGTCCCTTTCGGGTTTGACGGCTTAGCGTTCAACGGCCCACTCGGGCACGACGCATGGACCGCGCATGGGCAAGGTTCGCGCGCCAGTGGCGACAGGCGCATCCCGGCCGGCTGTGTCCCAAGCGTCACGCCGCAAAGACGGCACGATTTGTCCGATTTTCTGAGCGAATCAGCTGTTTATTTTAGCAATATGGAAAGGGTGTATTTCTCGGTTTGTGTGGGACTTTGGCTCGTTCTGCCCGCTGTCGCGCAGGCCCTGCCGGCGACAGCGCGAGAGCGCGCCGAGGTCTTCGCCGGGTGCGCCGGGAGCTACGCCGCAGAGGCCGAACATCAGCGCCTCACCGATGGCTCAGCCTATGGCCAGATGATGGGGCGCGCAGAGCTTTTCACGCTGTTACTTGACGCAACGCTGACCGACGGCCTGCGCGAGGGGGCGCCTGCGATCGCTCTACGCATCGTGCAAGGCAATGCGCGCGCGCGGCAAAGACTGTTGCTGACGGCGGCTCATTACGGCATCCGCGCCTCACAAAGCGAGATTGCGCGCCACGCAGCGACGCGCCGGCTTGCCCTCTGCGAGACACTCGTCCTCGGAAACTGACGGCGTCGTGGGCCTCCAGAGAGGTCTGTCTGCACCCGTGCTGGGATCGGCACCCGTCCCGATTGCGTCCTCCGGCACCTTTGTTGGCTCGGCGACCCTGGCGGTGGACCGCACCGCGGCGCGTCCTTTACGCATTAACCCTTTGGTAACGAAGTTCTCGCCTGCGCAGAGCGGCCGGGGCATGCTGGTGTCATGGATACCGTTCGCTTCATTCTCGCCGGCACCGTCATCATGGTGCTTCTGTCCCTCATTGTTCCGGCACGCGCTGCCACCCCGATGGACCGTCGGGACTTCGAGGCCGCTGCCGAGCAAGCCGCCCCGATGGCGGGGCCAGCTTACGCCTATGTCCGCTGTGCCGCCCTCTACCGCTCCGTGCGGCTCCATGCCGGGCGCGCCGCCTTGGGCGAGGTGCGCTGGGATTACGCGCTCCAGGTGGAAGCAGCGCTCGCACGGCGGGCGGCCCTTCTGCGCGCCGAGGATCAAGGCCAGCCCTGGCAGTCGGCCGAAAGCCAGACAGCGCAGGATGTAAGCGCCGTGTCGCGTCTCTACCTCACGCGCTATCGCGCGATGATTGCGGAGAACGGGCGTCCTTGGTCGCGCGATGCGCTGTGGGCTCAGGACAACCGAACGTGCGGCGCGCTCGTCGCGCGCTTGGAAGCTACGCCCTAAGGTTGGCCCAAGGGCGGGCGCTATCCCGGCCGAGACCGGATCTCTTTGGCGAATTTATCGAAAATCGCGCTGTTGGCCGCGATGACTGCGCCCGTCTCGAAGATCTCGCGCCCGGTGTGCAGTGGCTCTGCGAAACCGCCCGCTTCGCGCACCAGGATTAGCCCGGCGGCCATGTCCCAGGGTCCGAGCTCGCGCTCCCAATAGCCGTCGAAGCGACCTGCGGCGACGTAGGCAAGATCCAGCGCAGCCGCCCCCCAGCGCCGCAGCCCGGCGCATTGCGGCATCAGGCCGGAGAGATCGTGCAGCATCGCGGGCAAGGTCCGTTTAGCTGCAAACGGCACGCCCGTCGCGAAGACGCAATCGAGCATCGCACCACGCCCGGACACCCTGAGCCGCGACTCGTTGAGCCAGGCGCCCTGCCCCTTTTCCGCAAAAAAGAGCTCGTCCTTGGGCGCGTCATAGACCACGCCCGCCACGATCTCGCCCTTGTGCTCCAGCGCAATCGAGATCGCCCAATGCGGCATGCCGTGCAGGTAGTTCGTTGTCCCGTCCAGCGGATCGACGATCCAGCGGCGGGTCGGGTCCTTGCCCTCGATCTCGCCCCCCTCTTCGGCGAGCCAGCCATAGTTGGGACGGGCCTCCAGCAGCTCGGATTTCAGGATCGCCTCGGCGTTCAGATCCGCGCGAGAGACGAAATCGCCTGGCCCCTTGGACGAAACCTGGAGCTGCTCGACCTCGCGAAAGTCCTTGATGAGGGCGCGCCCAGCCTTGCGCGCGGCCTTGATCATGACGTTGAGATTGGCGCTGCCTTGCATGGGAGATCCTGCCGCTTTGGGGTGTCGAGCGCGCGACCTACACGGGCCGCGCGGCTACGGCAAGAGACGACACGTGGAGAGGGTCGCGCCGCGCTGGAGGTCAGGCCGCGCGCATCGCTTGTGGCACGTCACGCGCGAGCTGCAAGACATCCGCCATAAACGGTTTCTCGGCATCCTCGATCCGGACCGCCGCATAGAGCCGCTTGGTGACCCCGGCCTCCGTCAGCGGCAGGATTGCGATCTCGCCCCGGTGCCGCTCCTCCCGGACGACCCAATCGGGGAGCACGGCCACGCCCCGCGCGGAGGCGACAAGGAGCAGGATGACGGCCGTTAGCTCGACCTGCCGCGTCGCCCGCGGCTCGACCTTCGCAGGCGTCAGAAGCTCGGTGAAGACATCGAGCCGCGCCCGGTCCACCGGATAGGTGATGAGCGTCTCTCCCCGCAGATCCGCGGCCTCGATCCAGGGCTTTTGCGCCAGAGGATGGCTCTTGGCACAGACGAAGACGGGCGCATAATCGAAGAGCGGGACGAAGGTGATCCCCGGCAGATCCTCGGGATCGGAGGAGATCACCATGTCGACCTCCTCGCGGCCCAGGGCAGGCAGCGCGTCGAAGGCCAGGCCGGGGCGGATGTCGATGTCGACGTCGCTCCAGGTGACGCGGAACGCTTCGAGCACCGGAAAGAGCCATTCGAAACAGGCGTGGCACTCGATCGCGATGTGGAGCCGCCCCGTCCGGCCCGACCGCAGCGCCGTGAACTCCTCCGTCAGCGCGTCGATCTCGGGCAGGATGCGCTCGGCGGCCCGAAGCATACGCTGCCCGGCGGCCGAGAGCTTCAGCGGCTTGGTGCGGCGCACGAAGAGCTCGCAGCCCGCCTGATCCTCGATGGTCTTGACCTGGTGGGACAGGGCCGATTGCGTGATGTTGAGCATATCCGCCGCGCGGGCGAGCCCGCCTGCCTCGTGGATCGCCCGGATCGTCCGCAGGTGCCTCAGCTCAATATGCATCAAACCTCATAAAGTTTCTGACGAAGATGACGTTGCCTCATGTCCTGTCCTAGCTTAGGGCAGAACGCGACACAACGAGGTCCGTTTCCGCCATGCCCCTGCCCGTTCCCTCCGTTTCGTTCGAGTTCTTTCCGCCGAAGTCGGTCGAGGCCTCCTTTCGCCTGTTCGACACGGTGCAGACCCTTGCGCCGCTGGAGCCGCGGTTCGTCTCGGTGACCTATGGCGCGGGCGGCACGACTCGTCGGCTGACGCATGAGGCCGTGGACGCGCTCGTCAAGACGACCGACCTGAACGTGGCCGCGCATCTCACCTGCGTTGACGCGACGCGCAGCGAGACGCTCGACATCGCGCGCGCCTATGCCAAGGCCGGGGTGCGCGAGATCGTGGCGCTGCGGGGCGATCCGCCCAAGGGCGCGGGCCGCTTCGTGCCCCATCCCGAGGGCTTTGCCAATTCCTGCACGTTGATCTCCGCTCTGCGCCACGCGGGCGACTTCACGCTCCGCGTCGGCGCCTACCCCGACCGGCACCCCGATGCGCCCGACGACAACGCCGACATCGACTGGCTCAAGCGCAAGATCGATGCCGGGGCCGACGAAGCGCTGACGCAGTTCTTCTTCGAGGCTGAGACCTTCTTTCGCTTCCGCGACCGCTGCGACAAGGCGGGGATCACGGCTCCGATCCTGCCCGGCATTCTCCCGATCGAGAACTGGCGCAACACGCGGCGCTTCGCTGCTGCTTGCGGCGCGCGCGTGCCGGCCTGGCTTGAAGAGGCCTTCGCTGCGGCCAAGCGCGATGGGCGGTCGGACCTGCTCTCCACGGCCCTCGCGACAGAACTCTGCACCGAATTGCTCGAAGGTGGCGTGGAGCATCTTCACTTCTACACGCTGAACAAGCCGGGCCTGACGCGCGACGTCTGCCACGCTCTCGGCGTAACCCCCGCCGTCCAGCTCGAAAAGGTGGCCTAGGGTCTGGGCAGCGCTGCTGGCTGGGCAGACTCCGATGCTTGGCGCAAAGGCAACGCCGCAGACGCACCCGCAGTCAAAAAAAAAGCTCCACCCGAAGATGGAGCTTTTCCCGATCGTTCCGTCTCGCTTAGGCGAGCGTCTCGTCGATCCCTTTGCAGGCCTCCACGAGCCCGCGCACCGCATCGACCGATTTGTCGAACATCGCCTGCTCGTCCTTGCCGAGCTTGATGTCCACGACCTTTTCGATCCCGTTCTGGCCAATGATCGTCGGCACCCCGACGTACATCCCCTTCAGCCCGAACTCGCCGTCGCAATAGGCCGCGCAGGGTAGCAGGCGACGCTGGTCCTTGAGGTAGGATTCCGCCATCTCGATGGCCGAGGTCGCGGGCGCATAGAACGCCGAGCCGGTCTTCAGCAGGCCCACGATCTCGGCCCCGCCGTCACGCGTGCGCTGCACGATCGCGTCGAGCTTGTCCTGCGTCGTCCACCCCATCTGCACGAGGTCCGGCAGCGGGATGCCCGCGACGGTGGAGTAGCGCACGAGCGGCACCATCGTGTCCCCATGGCCGCCAAGAACGAAGGCGGTGACGTCCCGCATCGACACGTCGAACTCGACGCTGAGGAAATGGCGGAACCGCGCGCTGTCGAGCACACCGGCCATGCCCACCACCTTTTGGTGCGGCAGACCGGAGAACTCGCGCAGCGCCCAGACCATCGCGTCGAGCGGGTTGGTGATGCAGATCACGAAAGCATCTGGGGCATGGTCGCGGATGCCTTCGCCCACCGCTTTCATGACCTTGAGGTTGATGCCCAAAAGGTCGTCCCGGCTCATCCCCGGCTTGCGCGGCACCCCCGCCGTCACGATGCAGACATCCGCACCCGCGATGTCGGCATAGTCCTGCGTGCCCTTCAACTCCGCGTCGAACCCCTCCGACGGGCCGCTCTCGGCGATGTCGAGCGCCTTGCCCTGGGGAATACCCTCGGCGATGTCGAAGAGGACGACATCTCCGAGTTCCTTCATCGCGGCGAGATGGGCGAGCGTGCCGCCGATCTGACCGGCGCCGATCAGGGCGATCTTGGGTCTGGCCATGGAAGTTGTCCCTCGATTTATGGCTATCGTTCGGGCGGTAGGCCTATCGGTCGGCTCGGGCGCGTGCAAGCGCCTGCCGCGTGGCAGAACGCAGCAGGTCGAGAGCGGGCCGCAGCGATATGGCATCGGGACCAAGAGCAATCGCGCTGTGCGCAAGCCCGCCCCTGCCGCGTACAGGCCGGGGCTGGCGGCACGCTTCGGACATGCGCGCGAAGTCTGGTCAAGCACCCGGCCCCGTGCGAGGAGACCGTGGCTTAGAACGGAGAGAGCCATGCCAGACCCAATGCTGCTGGCGGTCGGCATCGTGGCCGCCCTTTGGGCAGGTATTTCGAAAGGGGGCTTCGGCTCCGGGGCGGCGTTCGCCTCGGGCCTGCTGCTGGCGACAATGCTCGATCCTACGGTCGCGCTCGGGATCATGCTTCCGCTCTTGATGCTCATCGACGCCCTGACAATGCGCAGCTACTGGCGCGGCTGGCACACCCCTTCGGCCCTTGCCCTCATTCTGGGAGGGATCCCCGGTGTCGCAATCGGCGTGGGGCTGGTGGCCGTCGCCAATGATGACGTATTGCGCCTGCTCATCGCTGCCGTCGCGCTTGGATTTGTGGCGTGGCAGTTGGCGGGAATCTTT